>NZ_NOZE01000028.1:0-250362 GCF_002259025.1 Rhodococcus sp. 05-2255-1e
GGACTGATCGGGGCGGGGACTGATCGGCCCCGCAAATGCGCGCGCATTCGTTGGATGCGCGCGGAATAGCGGGGCGATCGGGCACTATTTCGCGCGCGGATGGCAAACGCGCGCGCGTTTGCGAGGACCGGGGCGGCGGGGCCGGAGCGGGGACTGATCGGCTCCGCAAATGCGCGCGCATTCGTTGGATGCGCGCGGAATAGCTGGGCGATCGGGCACTATTCCGCGCGCGGATGGCAAACGCGCGCGCGTTTGCGGGAACTGGGGCTGATCGGGCTGAATCGAGTAGTCGCCGGCCGGTCGGAAAAGTTTTCGGAATTATTTCGCGAAAGCGCATGCGCAAGCGCTTGTATTGGTCGTACGCTCCTGCAATCGAGCGACGCGACCTGCGTAGCGAGGACAAGGGAGTCCACATGTTCAATCACCGTCGGAAGACCACGCTGACGATCGGAACCGCGTTGATGGCCGGTTCCCTCGTGCTCGGACTGACCGCATGCAGCGGTTCGGATTCGGACAGCGTCAAGGTCGGACTCATCACCAAGACGGATTCCAATCCGTACTTCGTGAAGCTTCGTGAGGCAGCTCAGGCCAAGGCGGACTCCAGTGGAGCCGAATTGGTCGCTCTCGCAGGTGCATTCGACGGTGACAACGAGGGTCAGGTCGCGGCGATCGAGAACTTGGTCGGCCAGGGTGTCAAAGGCATTCTGATCACCCCGAACTCCTCCACCGGAGTCCTCGACGCGATCAAGAAGGCACGCGACGCAGGCGTCGTCGTCATCGCCCTCGATACGGCCACCGACCCTGAGGACGCAGTGGACGCGACGTTCGCCACCGACAACAAGGCGGCAGGCGTCAGCCAGGGCGAATGGGTCAAAGGCACGTTGGGAACCACTGCGCCCCAGGTCATCATGCTCGACGGCACCGCGGGCGGCACCGTCGACACGTTCCGTCACGACGGCTTCCTCGAAGGAATGGGCCTGACCGACAGCTCTCCCGAGATCGTCGGCCAGGAAAACACCAACGGCGACCAGACCAAGGCGCAGACGGCCATGGAGAACCTGCTGCAGCGCGCTCCGGGTGTCAATGCGCTCTACACGATCAACGAGCCCGCCGCGGCGGGTGCCTACCAGGCGATTCAGTCCGCAGGCCGCGCCGATCAGATCACCATCGGCTCGATCGACGGTAGCTGCACCGGTATCGCGAACGTCAAGTCCGGCATCATCGGTGCGACGGTGCTGCAGTTCCCGGCGAAGATGGCCGAGCAGGGCGTCGACGCTGTGGTCAAGTTCGCCCAGGACGGCACCAAGCCCAGTGGCTTCAACGACACCGGTTCTCAGCTGGTCACCGACAAGCCTGTTGCCGGAATCGAATCCCAGGACACCGCATGGGGCGAAGCGAATTGCTGGGGCTGATCGCAGAAATCCGTCGAGGACCAGGAACTGATTCGTGAGCACCGATACCGCCGCGCCTCCCAAGGCTCCGAGCCGGTTCAACGTGGGAACCATCCTGCGTGAACCGCTGCTCGGGCCCATGGCCGCGCTCGTCATCGCCATCATCGTGTTCAGCTCGATTTCGAGCTCGTTTCTCAACCCGCAGAACGTTTCTCTGATTCTGCAGCAGTCCGTGGTGGTCGGCATTCTGGCCGTCGGCCAGACGCTCATCATCCTCACCTCCGGTATCGATCTGTCGATCGGCGCGGTGGCCGTGATGGGCACCATCGTCATGGCGCAGACCGCTGGTGCCAACGGCCCGGTGGTGGCGCTCGGCTCGACACTGGCCGTGTGCGTGGCGTTCGGCGCGATCAACGGCGGGTTGGTGACGATGCTGCGACTGCCACCGTTCATCGTCACACTCGGCACGTTCACCGCGATCCAGGCAGCCACCAGGTTGCTGGCCGGCTCCGAGACCTACCAGGTGCCGAGCGGACCGCTGACGCTGCTGGGTACTTCGTTCAAAATCGGCAGTTTTTCCACCACCTACGGCGTGGTGGTGATGCTGCTCGTGTACGCCGTGATGTGGTACGCACTGTCCCAAACATCCTGGGGCAGGCACATATACGCGGTGGGTGGTAGCCCGCAGGCCTCGGACCGCTCCGGCATCAAGTCCGGTCGCGTGCTGTTCTCGGTCTACATCGTCACCGGTGTCATCGCCGCGATCGCGGCATGGGCAGCGCTCGGACGAATCCCCAATGCCGACCCGAACGCCTATCAGAACGCCAACCTCGAAACGATCACCGCGGTCGTCATCGGTGGAACCAGCCTGTTCGGTGGCCGCGGCACCGTCATCGGGACTCTCATCGGAACTCTGATCGTCGGGGTGCTGCGCAACGGGCTCACCCAGGCCGGCGTCGACAGCCTGTACCAGAACGTCGCGACCGGCATTCTCGTCATCGTCGCGGTGGCCGTCGATCAATTCGCACGCAGGAGGTCACAGTGACTGCCCCCCTCGCTCTGGAAGCACGTGGTCTGGTCAAGACCTACGGCAGCGTGACGGCCATCAACGGCGCGGATTTCGAGCTGCGGGCCGGTGAGGTGCTGGCAGTGATCGGCGATAACGGTGCCGGAAAGTCAAGTCTCATCAAGGCTTTGGCCGGAGCTGTCATTCCGGATTCGGGAGAGATCCTGATGAACGGCTCGCCGGTGTCGTTCAAGAACACCCGCGATGCCCGGGCGGCCGGGATCGAGACGGTCTATCAGGACCTGGCCGTCATTCCTGCGCTCGATATCGCCTCGAATGTCTACCTCGGACGCGAGATCAAGCGCAAAGGCATCAGCGGCAGCATCTTTCGGCGATTGGACATGCCGAGAATGCGCGACGAGTCGTCGAAGCATCTGCAGGACCTCAAGATCGGCATCAAGTCGGTCAACCAGGCCGTCGAGACGTTGTCCGGTGGGCAGCGTCAGGGCGTCGCAGTGGCTCGAGCAGCGGCATTCGGCCGCGGGGTGATCATCATGGACGAGCCGACCGCAGCTCTGGGCGTGCGGGAGTCGGGCATGGTGATCGACCTGATCCGAACGATTCGCGACCGTGGGATACCCGTGGTACTCATCAGCCACGACATGCCGCACGTGTTCGAGGTCGCCGACCGCATCCACATCCACCGCCTCGGCAAACGCGCAGGCGTCGTGGATCCGAAGAAGCGCACCATGTCCGAGGTCGTCGCGCTCATGACCGGCGCGGAGGAGCCGACCGATGAGGAACGCGCCGGCCTCTGATGCGTCTCGCCCGGTCGGCGTTTTCGTCGGGCTGGCGACACTCGATGTGATTCATCGAGTGTCGTCGCCGCCGGCGTCGAACCAGAAGATCACGTCGAACGCGCAGTTCGTTGCGGCCGGCGGTCCTGCCGCCAACGCCGCCGTCACGTTCGCCGCACTGGGTGGTACGGCCGTTCTCGTCACTGCGCTCGGGGACGATCCGGTGGCTGCCTTGATCAAGGCAGAACTTGCGGAATGCGATGTGCGCGTGATCGACTCGATCGCGGGCACCGTGAGAGCAGTACCCGTCTCGGCCGTGACGGTGATCGAGTCGACGGGAGACCGGTCGGTCGTCTCGGCCGACGCCGTGCACTCCGACGCCGCGCCGCCGAACGATCTCGATTCCGTGCTCGCCGGTGCCGACGTCGTACTCGTCGACGGCCACCACCCCCTGATCGCCCGCGCCGCCGTGGAACATGCGGCGGCGCGGGATACCACGTCGGTCGTCGACGCCGGACGCTGGAAACCCGTGATGAGCGAGCTGATTCCGTTCGTCACGGACATGGTGTGCTCAGCGGACTTTCGCACGCCCGGAGCGTCGGACACCGCTGCCACTGCAGCGACGTTGGTGCGCGCGGGCGTACGCACGGTCGTCACCACCCACGGCGGAGAGCCCGTCGAATTCTGGTCCGAGGGCAACTCCGGCTCCGTGGCCGTCGAGGCGGTCACCGTGGTCGATACACTGGGAGCCGGCGACGTCTTCCACGGCGCGTACGCGTACTACTCGACGCAGTTCGGCTCCGTGCAGGATCGTATCCGGCGGTCGGCTCGCGTTGCGGCGCTGCGCTGTTCGGTCATCGGCCCCAGAGCGTGGCTACGCGAACTTCCCACCCACGTACTCGAAAGCGACAACAGTGAGCAATGACCGACAGGTGCAGGAAGCATCCCTCGACGAACTCGTGGAGCTGGCCGGGCGGCTCGCCGTGCCGGGAGAGCGGCACATACTCGGCCTGACCGGTGCACCGGGTGCCGGAAAGTCCACCGTGGCACAGCAGTTGGTGGATGCACTGGGCCCCGAGCTTTCGGTGCTGGTTCCGATGGACGGATTCCACCTGGCCAACGAGGTGTTGATCGAACTGGGCAGGCTCGATCGCAAGGGCGCACACGATACCTTCGACGACGGCGGCTATGCGCGTCTCGTCGCCGCGATTCACGATCAACGCCCCGGCGATCCGCTGGTGTACGCACCGAAGTTCAGGCGAGAGATCGAGGAATCGATCGGGTCCGCCGTACCGGTCCCGTCGGACGTTCCGTTGGTGATCACCGAGGGCAACTACCTGCTGATGCAATCCGACGCATGGCCTGCTGCACGGGCGATGATCGACGAGGTGTGGTTCCTGGCTCCGCACACGGCCGTTCGGCACGAGCGTCTCGTCGCGCGGCACGAGGCGTACGGGAAATCGCCCGAGGAAGCGCAGTTCTGGGCATTGGGTTCGGACGAACGCAACGCCGAGCTCATCGGTTCGACCGCCCAGCGCGCCGATCGAATCCTGCGATTGACATGAGACCGCCGGCGTCCGATACCCACGGAGACGACTGACATGCCCACCATGGACGACGTCGCTCGGATCGCCGGAGTGTCGGTGTCGACGGTCTCGCACGTGCTCAACGGAACTCGTAAGGTCAACCCGGCCACCCGGCAACGCGTCGACGCTGCCATCGTCGAGATCGGATACCGGCGCAACGTCGTGGCGCGTTCTCTCGCGGCCGGTCGAACCCACACGGTGGGGCTGTCGATCGCGGCGCTGACCAATCCGTATTTCGGCAGCCTCGTCTATGCCGTCGAGCAGCGGTTGTCGGAGGCCGGTTACGTGTTGATTCTCGGTGACTCGCACGACGAGCCGACGTCGGAGCGGCGCGTCACCGATTCTCTGCTGGACCGTCAGGTCGACGGCATGATCCTTGCGCCTGCGGCCGGCTCGGAGGAGTCGACGATTCCCGAGATCATGCGCAGCGGAACACCTCTCGTGCTGATCGACCGTATGCTGGATATCCCGTGCGATCAGGTGGGCCCGGAGAACGAGCAATCCGCGTACGAGCTGACGGCCCATCTGCTCGACTCCGGACACGACCGAATTGCGATCGTCCGCGGCATCGAGGGAATCTCGTCCACCACAGAGCGTTTCGCAGGTTATGCCAGGGCGCTCGCCGACCGGGGAATCGATGTCGACCCTCGGTTGATTCTCGAGGGAAGGTCCAATGTCGAGGTGGCCGAGACGGAGGTACGTCGACTGCTGACGGGTTCGGACCGGCCTTCGGCTCTGGTGTCGATGAACAACTCGATGACCATCGGTTCCCTCAAAGCAGTTCGCGGCCTTGGTTTGTCGATTCCCGACGACCTGGCGTTCGTGTGCTACGACGATTTCGAGTGGTCCGATCTGTTCGAGCCGCGCCTGACGGCCGCCGCGCAGGACGTGCAGACCATCGGCAGAACCGCTGCCGACCTGTTGATCGGTCGAATCGAAGGCCGTCACGACGCGCCGCGATCCATTTCGGTACCGACTACGTTCACCCACCGCAATTCGTGCGGCTGCGCTGCAGCAACACGCTGAAGACCAGCCGCACCCGAAAGAGAGAACAGCCCATGCCGATTGCCAGTCCGGAACAGTACGTCGCCATGTTGGACCGCGCGAAGGAGGGCGGGTTCGCGTACCCGTCGATCAACGTCACCAGCTCACAGACCCTCAACGCGGCGCTGCAGGGATTCGCCGAAGCCGAGAGCGACGGCATCATCCAGGTGTCGGTCGGCACCGCGCTGTACCTGTCCGGCAATGCCGTGCAGAACCGCTTCGCCGGCTCCAAGGCGCTCGCCCAGTACGCCCACGAAGTGGCGCAGCACTATTCGATCTCGGTGGCCCTGCACACCGATCACTGCCCCGCCGAGAACCTCGACGATTGGGTGCGCCCACTGCTGTCCGACGCGATCGAACGGCGCTCGCGCGGCCTGGCACCGCTGTACCAATCACACATGTGGGACGGCTCCGCTGTGCCGCTCGACGAGAACCTGCGTATCGCACGGGAACTGCTCGATCTGTCGGTCCAGGCCGACACCATTCTCGAGATCGAGGTGGGAGTGATCGGCGGGGAAGAAGACGGGGTGTCTCACGAGATCAACGAGCAGCTGTACTCCACCGTCGACGACGCCCGCGCCACGATCGCCGCGCTCGGTGCAGGCGAGCGTGGTCGATACATGACGGCACTGACTTTCGGCAACGTCCACGGCGTCTACAACCCGGACTCGGTACATCTACGTCCCGAGATTCTCGACGAGATCCAGTCGGTCGTCGGTGCCGAAACCGGGAAGGACAAGCCGTTCGATCTGGTCTTCCACGGTGGATCGGGCTCGAGTGCCGCCGACATCGCGTCGGCAGTGGCGAGCGGGGTGATCAAGATGAACATCGACACCGACACCCAGTATGCGTTCACCAGGTCCATCGCGGGCCACATGATCGGCAAGTACGACCAGGTTCTCAAGATCGACGGCGAGTACGGCAACAAGAAGGCCTACGACCCCCGATCGTGGGGCAAGCCGGCCGAGTCGGCCATGGCAGCACGCGTGGTCGAGGCAACCCAGATGCTCGGCTCGGTCGGACGCACGATGCGGTGAAGTTTCTCGGTCGAGTATGTAGATATCGGCCGACCGGCTTCGTCCCAGGGGCGAATGCAGAAAGAATGACTGCATCCGACGCTAGGAGACATCATGGCCAAGTACCTCATGCTCAAGCATTACCGCGGGGCCCCCGAGCCTGCCGGCTGGATTCCGATGGACCGGTGGACCCCGGCCGAAGTGCACGACCATATCCAGTTCATGCAAGACTTCGCCGCCGAGCTCGAGAAGACGGGCGAGTTCGTCGACGCGCAGGCCCTGGCCCCCGAGGGAACATGGGTGCGGTCGGACGGGGCCGGAAAGCCCCCGGTCACCGACGGTCCGTTCGCGGAGACCAAGGACTTGATCGCAGGTTGGATGGTCATCGACGTCGAGTCCTACGACCGCGCACTCGAACTCGCGGGGCAGCTCTCGGCAGCACCCGGTGCCGGTGGTGAGCCGATCGGCGAATGGCTCGAGCTGCGTCCGTTCATGGAGGCCCCCGCCACGATCGACGAGTGACGGCACTCGTGGATCCTCACGCGCTGCGGATGCTGACTCCGTCCGTGATCGGCGTTCTCGTCCACCGCGGAGCAGATTTCGCGGCGGCCGAGGACGCCGTCCAGGAGGCGTTGGTGCAGGCGGCCTCGGTGTGGGGAGCGTCGGCAGGGGCGGGTGACGCGCCGTCCGACCCGAAGGGGTGGCTCGTCACCGTGGCGTGGCGCAAATTTCTCGACTCCCAGCGATCGGAGAAGGCTCGACGGGATCGAGAGAACCGGGTTGCGGCCGAGCCGGAACCGGGCAGTGTCCACGGCGTCGACGACACACTGCAGTTGTTCTTCCTCTGCGCGCACCCGGTGCTGACACGCGCAGCAGCGGTAGCGCTGACGTTGCGTGCCGTCGGGGGTCTGACGACGCGGCAGATCGCGCAGGCGTATCTGCTGCCGGAGAAAACCATGGCCCAGCGCATCAGCCGAGCCAAACGGGCGGTGCGTGACGTCCGTTTCGACGCTCCGGGTGACCTCTCGACGGTTCGGCGGGTGCTGTATCTCGTGTTCAACGAGGGGTATACCGGAGATGTCGACCTGGCGGCGGAGGCGATCAGGTTGACGAGGCAGCTGACGACCCTGTCCGACGACGCGGAGACCGCTGGACTGTTGGCGTTGATGGTGTTGCACCACGCCCGGCGCGCTGCGAGAACGGGCTCCGACGGCCGGCTGATTCCCTTGGCCGAGCAGGATCGGTCGAGCTGGGACACCGTCTCGATAGCCGAGGGAATTCGGATTCTGCAGGCGGCGCTCGCTCGGGATCGGCTGGGCGAGTTCCAGATACAAGCCGCCATTGCCGCCCTGCATGCCGAGGCGCAACGGGTCGAGGACACGGACTGGGTACAGATCGTCGAGTGGTACGACGAGTTGCTCGCGATCACCGACAGTCCGGTAGTACGGCTCAACAGAGCTGTCGCGGTGGGGGAAGCGGACGGCCCGGCCGCCGGACTCGCGGCGCTCACCGCCGTCGATTCCGCAGTACCGCGGTACCACGCGGTGGCTGCGCATCTGCACGAGAAGGCCGGCGATCTCCGGTTGGCGGCCGAGCTGTTCGTGCGGGCGGCCGAGTCGGCGTCCTCGGTGGCCGAGCGGCATCATCTGACGCTGCGCGCCACTCGAATTCGTACCGCAGGTTCGTAGAGATACCTGGAAACAGCGAACGGACCGGGCGGTTTTGTAATCGGATCGTTAGCGGTCGAAAGCGGAATTCGTGCAACCCTCGTATGGTGCTGATGTTGCCTGTGGGACAGATGAGAAAGAAGCTGACTCGATCCACCGCGGTGGTGACGGCGGCCGTACTGGCGTCGATAGTGTTGGCCGGAAACGCGGCGCAGGCGCTGCCGGGCACTACCGGATCGGCCGATGCGGCAGTCGGGGCCGTCGGAATCCACCAGGTGTCGGCAACGCGCGGGGTGCTGAACGTGTTCTCTCCGTCCATGAATCGGGTCATCTCCAACGAGGTGCTGCACTCGCCCGGAGGTGGTCCCGCGCCCACGCTGGTTCTGCTCAACGGTGCCCTCGGCAACGAGGACGGGGTCGGCTGGCTCAACAACTCCGGCGTCGAACAGTTCTTTCTCGACAAGAACGTCACCGTCGTCGCACCGATCGGCGGTCGGTTCAGCTTCTACACCGATTGGCAGACAACCGATCCGGTGCTGGGGACCAACCTCTGGCAGACCTATCTGAGCCGTGAATTACCCGCGGCCGTGGACGCCGCTTACGGCTCGACGGGCAAGCGCGGCGTCGCGGGCCTGTCGATGAGCGGTGGCCCGGCGCTGGATCTGGCGATCCAGGCTCCGGATGTGTTCGACGCGGCCGCGTCGTTCAGCGGATGCCCGGCACCGTCGAATCCGCTTGCCACCGCCGGCATCTCGGCCATGATTGCCGGCGGGCTCAACAATCCGTTCAACATGTGGGGGTTGCCGGGAAGTCAGGGATGGCGCGACCACGACCCGTCGCTCAATGTCGAACGACTTCGTGGAACGGCGGTGTACGTGAGCTCGTCACGCGGTGCGCCCGGTGCCGTGGATCGCATTCCCGACGGTGCCGTTCCGCCGTTCGGCGGCATGGCGGTCGAAGCGATGGTCAACTACTGCACGTCCATCTTCGTCGACGCCCTGCGTCGGGCCGACGTTCCGGCGACGGTATCCATGCGCGACGAAGGTGCGCATACCTGGCCGCTGTTCGAGGACCAGCTGCGCGAGGCCTGGTTCACCACTCTGGCTCCGGCTCTGGGAACCAGCTGATTGCGCCGACGCGCTCGTGGGTAAGAGTCGATGGACAGACCACCGACGAAGGGATCACCGGAACATGTCGAAGGACGATTTGCACAAGGGCGACAAGGTCGAATGGCAGACCCACGGAACTACCACCGAGGGAACGGTGCAGGAGAAGATCACCTCCGAGACCGAAGCCGCCGGCCGCAAGGTCAAAGCCTCGAAAGACGACCCGCAGTACCGCGTCGAAAGTGACAAGTCCGGAAAGGACGCAGTGCACAAGCCCGAATCGCTCGACAAGAAGGATTGATCTCGCTCCGTAAGCTTCTCGAAAGTTGCTCCTGCTGACGATCTGTACCCTCGGCTGGGACGGATCGTCACTTTGGAGGCAACGATGGGGACGACCCCGATGCGGATTGTTCGTGCACGTTCGCGTCTCGGTCGGTGGGGTAGCGGTTGCCGCACGGGGAGGACTCTTGTCGCTACGGGGACGCTGGCGATCGTGTCCGTACTCGTCGTGGGCTGCGGCGTGTTCTCCGGGGACTCGACCTCGGACGCGGACACACCGTCTGCAGTGACCTTCACCGGGCAGATCGAGTCTCCCGACAAGCTCTGCCTCGATGGAAGTGTCACCGACACCGTCCGTCTCGCGACGTGCAACGGAACGCCGGCGCAGCGAGTAGTCGCCGAGGCCGACGGCACGGTTCGGTCGCAATCGCAGTGCCTGGTGCCGAAGAACGGCGAGACCGCAGCCGGTGTACCTGTTGTCCTCGGTAGTTGCGACGACAGTGCGATCGCCGGTTGGACGGCGGGCGAATCCGGTGCGATCGCTCTGACGGGCACCGGCCTCTGTCTCGCGGACGACGCACGGCAGACCTCTCGGCGTGTGGCCGTGCTGGCCGAATGCGACGGCTCGTCGGTGCAGACATGGACACCGGTAGCGGCCGCAGAACCGACCGCCGACAACCCCGGAGGAATTGCTGCACCCACCGGGGATCTGCCCGGCTGGAAGCAGATATTCGTCGACGAATTCACCGCCCCGTCCGCCACCGGCAGTTGGTCCAATCAGTGCGACCCCTCGAAGGTCGTTTACACCGGAGCCGAGGGCCAGCGGTGGCGCACGTATCCGTCGTGCTATCCCGACACCTACGACAAACGGCCGTATCGGCCCGATGCAGTGCTGTCCACTGCCGACGGCGCTCTGCAGTACCACCTCGGTCAGGTCGACGGCGTTCCGGCCGGAGCGAGTATCTCCCCACTGATCGGTGCCGACCAGTATCAGACGTACGGACGATATTCGGCGCGTCTGAAAGTCGATTCACCGGATCTGTCCGAGTACTACGCGGCATGGTTGCTCTGGCCGCAATCCGAGAATTGGCCGTACGACGGCGAGTTCGATTTCCCGGAAGGTGCACTGTCGGGCAACGTCGGTGGGTTCCATCATTTCTCGGGCGAAGGCTCGTGCGCCGACGGGTGCAAAACGCCTGCCCTCGACATCGGCGCGCAGTTCACCGACTGGCACACCTACACCATGGAATGGTCACCGGAAAGGATCCGGTACCTCCTCGACGACACGGTCGTGTTGGACTCGACCGACTTCGTGCCGTCCACGCCGATGCGATGGGAGCTGCAGACCGAAACCAAGGGAGACGGAAACAGCGAGGGCAATCTGATCCTGGACTGGGTCTCGGTCTACTCCTGGAACGGCTGATACGCGGCCCGCGCCGAGCGCTCGGCACCCCAACTGCGTTCGATGTAACCGACGATCGTGTCGATGTCCGCGTTCGGAATCTTCTCCGGCTCACCCTTTTCCAACGGATCCGTGTGGAAGATGTACAGGCGAGACGCGAATTGCTCGAACGGTAGCGAGCCTTCGCCCGCGCGTTCGCCGTTCCCTGCCGTTCCGACGACGACTCCGTCACCCCAATCCTGCCCACTGTCGTTGTTGGGATTGAAGAAGTAGACCCGCATGACGCCGTCGGGATCGGGGGCAACACGCAGTATGGCGATGGCGTGCCACCCCACATACCGTGCAGCGCTGTCGGTTACGGCCACCCCGGCGGGTTGCGGGTGGATCAGCGGCTGATGGCCGTTGTACTCGGGGTGATAAGCGGCATGGAACTGCCGCAGGAAACCATCGAGATCGACCAGATTCCCGGTCGCGACGTCCACATCGATATGGAACTCGCGGGCCGACCACCACCCGTGGAACTCGGGATTGACCCAGCGATGCGGATCGCCCGGTCTGTCGGCGCAGCGTCGGACCATCTCGGCGTAGATCCGGTCCAGGTGCGGAACCAGAATGAGCGATGCCGGGTCCAGATCGACCGGATCCGAGGTCGCGACACCACTTTCGCTGTCGACGGACGAGATCGACTGGCCCTCGAAGTGCATGACGATCTCTTCGTCTCGTGCCGCCCACACCACCATCTGCAGCAGGTAGTCGGGATCGTTGTACGCCCACATCGACAGCGCGCGCGCCGACTGACACGTGGGATTGTCGCCCTGGCCGACACCGAGCGGTTGCCCGAGCATGGAGAGCAACCCACCGAGCAATCGCGACTCCGGTGCCGGAACCGGACCGAAAGTGGTGATCAAGCGTTCTCGCACTGCGGGCGCGAGGGTGAGCGATAGCTGACGCCACAGGGACGGCACGATCGGTGGCTGATGCAGGATTCCGCGGTCGAGGAGCAGCGCCAATCCGTAGAGACTTTGCGCCGTCTCGGGATACACGGTTTCTTCGATCAGACGGTGGACCAATTCCGGGTAGCGAGTGAGGCACGTACGCCCGGTGTCGGACAGCCCCAAGGCCTCGGGCAGGACATACGAGTAGTGGTCGACGAGATACTGCGTGAGTGTGGCGTGGTACGGCGAAACGAGACCGGTGTCGTGCATCGCCCGTGCGAAACCGCGGGCCTCGAACTGCAGTGCCTCGACGTCCATGGCCTCGAGCCGGTTCCGGTAGACCTCCACGCCCGGGTCCTCGCGGCATGCGTCCGTGGTGCCGAACAACGCCGTGGTCAACCGATCGAGTCCCTGACCGGACGTGCCGAGATCGACGGTCGGGTCGTCGCGATAGATCGCAATGCGCGTGACCATGGACTTGATGGTGTCGACCTGGATCGGACGCTGACGCAGAATCCGCCAGATCTCCTCGAGCAACTCGTCCAGCACACTGTCGTAGCCGATTTCCCCGGCAACGTAGCCGAAGAGATCGCGGATCAGGTGTGCTGTCCGCCCCGAACGGACTCGCTCCGATTCCGAGGGCGGGGTGAACAACACCTCGAGGTTCAACGCGAGTACCTGGGAGAGGAAGCGTCGCGCATCGTCGGCGGTGACTGCGGGATGCTCGTACTCACCGGCGACGATCTCGACCATCCGCAACTCGCTGGCTGCTTCGAGAACCACGGTGTCGTCGTTGCCACTGCGCAGGCTCGGACCCACGAACGCGGGAACGAGAATGTCCGGCTGCGCCCAGTCCGTACCGGCGAACAGCCCGGCGTTCTCCAGCGCCGCGGCGCGTTCGCGTACCGCGCCACAACCGCCGGGCTGCAACAACACTCGGTGCACAGAATCCAGAACCCGTCGCACCTTGGTGCTCTTGCTGAACTCCGGTGCGGCGGCCAGCGCGTCGACGGCGTGATCGAGTTGCGCCAGCCGCGACATCAGAGCCTTGTCGATCGGTGCAGCGTCGTTCATCGTCTGCGTTGTGGGTTCGTGGTCGTTGCCGAGTTGCTGCTTCACACGTAGAAGTCCAGTTCTTCCTGTTGCTTGAGCAGGTCGCGCATCCGGTACGGATCATCGCCGAAGAAGTACAGCAAGCCCCAGTGGGTGCCGAAAGCCGTTCTCTTGGTGACGGTTTCCTCGACCGGTGCCGACAGGTCGTTGGTCTCGTAGTAGTCGTCGTCGGCGGTCACGTCGGGGATGACGAGATCGCTCACGACGCGTCGCCGTGGGTACACCCCGAAGCATCCCGCGTGACCGGTGGCATCCACCACCTCGCGCGGGAAGAAGGCGTCGATCTCTTCCTCGGTGGTCTTCGGGTCGAAGGCGAGAGCCAGGCCCTGGTACGCGTTGAAGCCGTACGCCCGCTCGAGGAGCTCGAACACCTTGAAACCTGGAGGACGATAGGCGACTTCGCCGAAGTACATCTCTCCGTCGCTGGTGACGAAGTACTCGGGATGGATGAACCCGAACTCGATGTCGAACGCCTTGATGAGCTTCTCGATCTGCACCGTGATCTGCTCGCGGTACTTCTCGAGTTCCGGCGTCGCGGGAACGAAGACGGAGTATCCGAGCGTGACGTACTCGGAGATGTTGAGGAACTTGATCTTTCCGTTGTGGATCCACGCCTCGACGGCGAACTCCCAGCCGTCGAGATGCGACTCCATCAGTACCGGGAACTCCTCGTCCGGGATGGAGTCGACTTCGTCGGGGGTCCGAATGACGCGGTGGCCCAGGCATCCTGCCTTGTCGAAGGCCTTGAGGTGGATGGGGTCGTTCGGGTCACCGTCGAGTTTGAGCAGCGTCTGGTTCACCCGACGCAGAAAGCGGATGACGTCCTCACGATCGTGTGCTTCCTCGAAGATGCCGACACGAATGCCACCGAGCTGTGCGCGGCGCTTCATCAGTGCCTTGTCTCGGAGCAGCATCGCCTGGCCGAACAACCTCGGATTGCCCAGCAGCACGGAATTGATGGCACCGGCCCACTCGACTGTCTCCTCGTACAGCGGTATCGCTACATCGACGCCTTTGTCTCGGAGAGTCTCCGCGATCTCGAGCGACCTGTCGTTGAGTCGCTCGAAGTTCCACGGTAGGTACGGAATGTCATGCTCGGTGCAGTACGCCTCGGCCCACTCTGGCGCGACGACGACGTAGCGTCGATCGAACGCGTCCAGGGCTTCCACTGCGGCCAAACTCCAGCCCAGCAGCGCTACGAAGCCTTTGTTCGGGTCTTTCTCCAGCCTCTGTGGCCGATCCATGAAGTTCCTTTCCCTTGTGATGCGCGGTCGAGGTCCTTCGCTCCACCGTACAGAGGGTGTTCGGTGCCGCTTTCCGGACCCGGTGCTCGGGAAGCCGGGACGCGATGTGCACCGTCCCTCGAACTGTCGGGCCGGATCCTGCGCAGGGCTGGCAATGCGCTCGTTTGCCAGCGAAATGATCGATACAAGATCGTAAAAAGTCCAGATGCACGATTTGCTCGACAATTCGATTCGAGTGAATAGATTTTCGATCCGGAGCAACTAGTTTAATATTTAATCTCCAATTCGTACCGGTCGTATTTCTTTCAATTACGCCTCTGACCTGGCGTTTCAGGGTGAATGCGAATTCACTGCGCAATGTCTGAATCATCCCTATGATTCGAGATGCCGGCAATCAATTGTATTTATCCGCCGTGTATCCAATGCGATGTTCGGTCTCTCGAAGGATGAAACCATGACTGTTTCGGGCCGTGCTGTTCTGAAGCGTTCCTTGGTGACGCTCGGAACCACCGTATTACTTTCGGCTTTCGTAGTTCACGCGCCACAGGCCGCGGCCGCCACCTCGGGACAGATCAAGACGCCCGCAGGGTTCTGCCTGGACAACAAGGGCGGTCTCACCGGACAGAACAATCCCGTCCAGATCTGGGATTGCAACGGTACCGGCGCGCAGACGTGGACCGGTACCGAGGACGCCACGATTCGAGTGCAGGGCCGATGCTTGTCGCCGGCATCGGGCTACGCGGCGGCCGGCGTCGCGTTGACGACGTGGGCGTGCAACGGCAAGCCCGCGCAGCAATGGTCGATCCGTGGGGACGGCTCGATCTCGTTGCTGCAGAAGACCGGCCTGTGCATTCAGAATTCGCGTGAGGTCAACGGAAACCGACCGGTGTTGGCGAAATGCAACGGGTCTGCTGCTCAGAAGTGGATCACCGCGACCACGCCGTTTCCGACGACACCGCCCACGACGACGCCGCCCACGACGCCACCGACCACTCCGTCCACCACTCCCAGCGGGGTGGCAGCGCCGGTGGGCGACCTACCCGGTTGGAAGCAGATCTTCGTCGACGACTTCGCGAAGCCTTCCGCCGTCGGCAGTTGGGCCAACGACTGCGATCCCACCAAGATCGTCTACGTCGGTGCGCAGAATCAGAAGTGGCGCACATACCCCAAGTGCTACAAGGACACCTATCAGAAGCGCCCGTACCGAGCGGACGCCGTGCTGTCCACGCACGACGGCCTGCTCGATTACGGATTGCACAATGTCGACGGTGTCCCGGCCGGTGCCAGCGTCTCGCCGGTGATCAACGCGGCAGGGCAGAACCAAACATACGGAAGATACACAGCGCGATTCAAGGTCGATTCGGCAACTCTGGCCGAGTACTACGTTGCATGGCTGCTGTGGCCGCAGTCCGAAAGATGGCCTGCGGACGGCGAAATGGACTTCCCCGAAGGAAGTCTCGCGGGGCAGGTCGGCGGCTTCCATCACTACTCGGGTGCCGGTTCGTGCGTCGGCGGCTGCCAGGACGTCGCTCGGAACATCGGCGCGAACTTCACCGATTGGCACACGTACACCATCGAGTGGTCCCCGGGCCGCGTGCGCTACATCCTCGACAACACCGTGGTTCTGGACAGCACCAAGTGGGTTCCCTCGGGTCCGATGCGCTGGGAACTGCAGACCGAGACCAACGGCACCGGAAACAGCAACGGGCATCTGTTGCTGGACTGGGTTTCGGTGTACAGCTGGACGGGATAGCCGAGGAGGTACCGGGACGACCCGTACGTTCGATGTGCCTGATCTAGGGTCGACGGGTGAGTGCGCAGCAGACCGAATGGCAGGTTCCCGCAGTGTGGTGGCGCCGCGGCGAGGCGTTTCACGGGCGCTCACCACAACCGAGAACCAGCGCTCGTGCGGCCACGCGAGCTCTCGTTGCCAAAGCTGCCGCCATCGACGATCTGCTCAGCCGAACGGCTGAACGGTTCAGCGAAACTGTCGACCACCCCGAGTCGGTGTCCCAGTACGCCGCGGCGGCGCACGCATTCGTCGACGGGCTCGGGTCGGGTGCCGATGTGACCCCGTCAGGCGCAGCTGTGACCCTGACGGTGGTCACCGACCAGCCCGAGCACACTATGCGAGTCCCGTTCGTGGAGTTCGTCATCGGTCGATTCGGTGCGACCTTCGCCGCCGAGATGCTCGCCGAGGCGGTACGTGTGGAGTTGGTTACCCGGGAGCTCGTGCCGGATCGATCTCGCGCCCGGCACTCGCTGGGCGAGCGAGATCCCGACGACCTTCGCAACGTCGCGTTCGGCGCCGCAGCAAGCAGGGTCCGGACTGCATTGGCAGCCCTGCCCGACGGGGACTACACGGCCGCGGTGGACAGGCTCGCGTCGTTTCGCGGGGTGCATATCGGGTGCAATATCTTGACTTCGTTCCTCTTACCGACCCAACAACAATGGGTTGCAGCAGACATCGAGCGGGCGACCACCGTCCACCGCTTCTACCGGGGCTATTGCTACTACCTGCTGGCCAGCGTCGACTCGGTCGAGTCCATCGACAAGGTTCTCGCCCTCGAGGAAACGCGAGATCACGCACTCTGGTCCACCGGGATGAGCATGAACTTCGTCTATGCGCTGTGCGCTAATATCGGGCCGGGCGTCGAGCCTTTCGTTGCCGAGCTCTTCGAGGGCAATCTGTCTGCGCAGCACAAGAAATGGTGTGCCGGGATACTGAGCGAGATCAACACCGACTCGGGGTTCGAGCACCTACTTGCCCGGTTGGGCAGCAAGTACGCAGAGCCCGCCATGATCGATGCAATAGGTCGATCTCCCGAGCGGGCCGCACGGTTACTGCCCGGCGCATCGGGTCCGGAGGCCGAGCGGCTGCGCCGGGATCTCGAACGAGTCCACCCGGAGTTGACGAAATCCGAGCACGTGGCTGTCCCGACTCTCGATCCATCGGATGTGCCCGCGCTGCTCCGTGATCCGCCGTGGCTCGACCGGGCCGACCTTGCCGATCGGGATGACAATCGGGTAATTCGGCTCGATCATCCCCGATCGTCGCCGCGTATCGTCTGGCGCGTCGACGAGCAACGCCAGTGGGTCGAAGCCGTCGATGGTTACGTGCCCTATCTGGGGCGCCGAGACTGGCCGGAGGTGGTCGCAGCCTTCGGTAGAGGTGCCGGTTACTGGTCGATGCACGAACTCGCGTATGCCCCGGAGCGTCTGTTACGCCCGGTTCTGGCGTACGCCCCCACACCGCGTTACGGGTATCGAGACGTGAGCGCCCTTCGGCGCCTGCTGGCCCGATTCGAGGAGGATGCACTCGACTTCGTGCTTCGGGCCGTCCTCGCCGCGCCGGCCGGGCAAGCGCAGGTTCTGCTCCCCATCGTCGGTGAGATCGTGACAGCGACAATGCTCGAATGGTTACACAAGAAGTCTTTCAGGCCGGTGGCATTCGAGTGGTTCGATCGCCATATCAACACTGCAGCAATTGATCTCGTTCCCCTCGCTCTCGGCCACCTCGGGCCGAAACGGACGCTCGCCGAACGAGCATTGCGCACACTGGCGCGGCGGGGGCATCGTGACGCCGTGGTCACCGCAGCTCGGTCGTACGGAGAGTCTGCCGGCGCAGCGGTAGAGGGCATCGTCGACGCAGATCCTCTGTTCGCGCTGCCGCGACACATTCCGCAGATCCCCGACTGGCTCGACCCGGTGTTGCTTCCGCCGTTGACTTCACGGGGAGAAGGCGCTCGGCTTACGGGCGACGCGGTACGCCATATCTGCACGATGCTCGCCCTGTCTCGTATGGACGAGGTGTACGCCGGAGTCGATATCGTTCGAGAACTCGTCGATCGGCGTGGGCTGGTCGATCTCGTCTGGGACGTGTTCGAGAGATGGTCGCGGGCCGGCTTCCCGGAGGCGCAGAGCTGGGCTCTCGACGCGCTCGGGACGGTGGGCGACGACGATACGGCGCGGCGGCTGACTCCGTTGATCAAGACCTGGCCGCTGCAGTCCGGGCACCGACGTGCCGCGATGGGGCTCGATGCCCTCGCCTCGATCGGCACCGACGCAGCGCTCGGCCACCTGTGGTCGATCTCCCAGGGGCTGCGGTTTCCTGCGCTTCGGGCCAAGGCCGACAACTTGATTCATCGAATTGCCGACGAGCTCGGTCTGACTCCGCTCGAACTTGCCGATCGACTGGTGCCGAACCTGGGGCTGGACGAGGACGGAACGACGACCTTCGATTACGGGGATCGAACGTTCGTGCTCAGGTTCGATCACGCATTACGAATCGTGGTCGAAGACAGTGACGGTAGACCCCGCGACCGCGTGCCTCGGCCCGGTCGTGGCGATTCCGACAATGCGCGTGAGGAATACCGTCGGTACACCGAACTGCGGAAAGATCTCGACGGCGTGCGCGCTGAACTCATTTCTCGTTTCGAGAAGGCAATGGTGAACCAGCGGCGTTGGACGATGGCACAGGTTCGGGCGCATCTCGTCGGTCATCCGTTGACCTGGCAACTCTGCGGGCGTCTGGTGTGGTCGACAACGAACGGTCGCTGTTTCCGATTCTCCGAGTTGCGCGTCCCTGTCGGTGCCGACGGTCGCGATGTCGAGGTGCGGGACGAGGATCCGGTTGTCGTGGCGCACCCGGCAACGATGGGCACTGTGCTCGGCAGCTGGGAGTTCATGCCGGAGCAGCCCTTCGAGCAGGTTCGACGCGAGGTGTTCCGTGCGGATGTCGCATCTACGATGTCCGCACTCGAAGGACTAAAGACCACTACCGAACAACTGCTCGCGCTGAGCCGAAGGGGGTGGAGACGAGAGGACCCACAGGACAAGGGCGCACAGATCGCACTGAACAAGCCGATGGACGATCGCACGACGGCAGTGATCATGGCGTTTCCCGGCTTCAACGTGTCGAGCCCGGCCCTGTGGGCGGAGCAGAAGATCGTCCATGTCTTTCACACCGGCGCGGAATTGTCGGTGATCATGGCATCGGAACTCTTGCGAGATCTATCGACCATCCACACCGAGACCATCCGCGGTGACGAGCCGGACCTTCAGGGGGAGCCGTGACAACTTCCCTTCGTTGTACAGACGCGCGGTCTCGAGGGACGATCGTGCAAACGGGTGCGGGATGCGCCTGCGACGAACGAGGAGTGCGAATGACGGTCGACAAAACCGGTGCCGAGGTCGAGATCGCCCAGCAGGCGGACAGGTTCACGATTTCGGTCGAGGGCACACAGGTCGGCTTCACCGAGTTCGCCGACGACGAGCAGGGCAGGCGCGTCTTCTTCCACACCGAAGTGGATGCGGCCTACGGCGGACGTGGTCTGGCCACGATCGTCGTTCGGCACGCGCTCGACACGACGCGTTCCGAGAACAAGCACGCCGTTCCGATCTGTCCGTTGGTGGTCGCGTTCGTCGGCGAACATCACGAGTACGACGACATGGTCGAGCCCGTCACGGACGATATTCGGCAGTGGCTGGCCGACCAGCAGGGATGATTCGTCGACCGATCGCCGGCCACGTGGGACGATCTGCAGCATGACCGATCCCGGACACCGCCCCGGCGGCACCCATCTCTACCGTCGGTTGGTCACCCGGTCCGACGGCCCCTTGTCGCCCGTTCGGGCGGCCAGGAGGCTCTCGGCGTACATCTACGGCAACATCCTGGTCCTCGCCGCGGTTGCCGCCTCCACGCCGAGTTCCATCGGGCACGGGACGGCGGCCGTTCTCGTAGCGGCCACTGCGGCAACGACTTTTCTCGCGCATGTGTTCGCAGATTTCGTCGCCGGGAGCCAGATACCGGAGGCGCACGGTGATGCAACGGACGAACAGCGCACATTCGAGGCCATCGAGGAATTCCGGGATGCAGTCCCCATTCTGAGCTCCGGGACGTTTCCGGCGGCGATGCTAGCGCTCGGGTGGCTGTCGGTGCTTCCGGCACAATGGGCCGAACTGTTGGCCGGTGTGGTGATCGTCGTACGAATCGCCACCATACCGATTGTCACGGAACGAATTCGCGGGAACCGTCCGACGTTTCGGGCCCTGGTGATCGGGCTCGCCACTGCCGTCGTCGCGGCGCTCATCGTGCTGGCGAAAGTCTTCTTGGGCCACTAGCTGCCCCTCGTGGACGGTTCAACCGCCGAACTCTGCGTGCAGCTCCGGCAGAAACCCTGCGAGGTGGTGCATCTCCTGTCCGCAGTGCAGCAGCAGATCTCGGGCGAGGTCGAGTCCGAGAACGAGGTCGCTCGGATCCACGGACGCACCCCGGCGAACTGCGCACACGGCCTGCTTCGGATCGGGAACGTGCAATCCCCGTAGGTTCAGATAGAACCGGCTGCGCATCTCGGCACCGCCCTGCACTGGCCGAACCTGATGGGCGAGCCAGCCCAGATCCACCGGTGCGATGGAACTTCCCACTCGGCCGAAGACGACCGTCTGGTCTGCGGGAACGTCGAAACCGTATGCAACAGGGTCACGGAAGCCGATACCCAGCTGCTGAAGCTTCGGGCCGACGTACTCGTCGACGAACGATGTGTTGCCGATGTACTTCGCCTTGTCCGGAATCGCGTGGGCCGTCCGGTCCTCGGCGAGTGCGGCGTGGAGGTGGGCATCGGGGTGCCACAGTTTGTAGCGGGCCGCCTCGGCGGAATGCCAACCGAACCACCAGTCCCACATCGCTGCCGTGACCCGGGGCATCGCGGTGCGCACCGCCACGAACGTCATGCCGTCGGCGCGTCGTCCGTAGCCGGTTTCGATCGCCGAATATCCCGTGGGCGCGAGATCGGTTGTGATGGAATCGAAGTGCGGGACCCACTCCGGCGCTATCGGCGGCCCGCCGACTGTGTCGGTCACGACGGCCGGTGCCGGTGTCGTCCGTGCGGCGAAGAAATGGGCATAGGGCCGTCCTCGGTCGATGTCGCGGTAGCCCTGGTACCGCTCGCCGCAGTCTTCACTCGAACCGGTGCCGGGAGTTGCGACCGCTCGTGCCGCGGGGCCGAACACAGCCGTGGCTGCAGCCGCGGCGGCACCCACCATCATTTGTCGTCGCGACGGGCCGCGGCTCATCGGGCGGGGTTCCTCAACATCGGTTGAGACTATGACGTGACTTCGGCAACTGTCAATGGTGGGGCACTAGACTCCGTGGTATGAGTCCTGCCCGTCCCAAGGACGACGAGTCGAGAGTGCGTCGGCGCGACGAAATCGCCGCGGCAGCAATCGAAGTGTTGGCAACGCAAGGTTTTCGCGGCTTGACGCACCGGGCGGTCGACGCTGCAGCAGGATTGAGCCCCGGGTCGGTCAACTACCACGCTCCCACTCGCGGACGACTGTTGCACCTGGCGCTCGAGCTGTTGTTCGCCCGCGACTACGACACTGCCGGCGCGACCTTCGGTGGTCTGGTCGATGTCAAACCACTCACCGTGGACATCGTCGTGAACCGCATCATCGACTTCATCGAGGCGATGACCACCGGAGAAGCAACGAAAAGAGTGATCGCGCGCAGCATCCTGCTCGGTGAAGCGCAACATGATCGGGAAATCCGCGATCTGTTCGACTCTCAGCGGGCCGCGTTCGTCGCGTACACCCAGTGGATAGTCGCGTCGTTGGAATCCGAAGACCCCCAGGGGGATGCGGAGATGCTCGTCGTCATGATCGAGGGTCTCGTGGGGAGGCAGGTGCTGATCGGATCGCGGCTGCCACGTCCCGTCGTCGACCGAATGCTGCGCACGATCGTCGGCGCATCCCCGATGGTCACCGATTAGCCGATCAGCCGAGCAACGAGTTCCGTTCGGTGTGGGTGAACGTGAAGATCGTCGCACCGAAGCTGATGAGCGCAGTGAGCAGTAGCACCTGCGGCCCGGTGATCACGACGCCGATGAACGCACCGACGGCACCTCCCGCCGCGAAGGAGCCCAGAAGCGTTGCGTAGCAGAGCCAGTCGTAGTGTGTTCCGCCGCCGAAGAGGTGACGCTCGATTCCCTGGCCGAGCTTGACCACCGTTCCGGTGACGTAACTGAGCGGGATGTACGTCTCCTCCTTCTTCGTGAACGCGGTGTTCAACGCGCCCAGCGCGAAGGCGACGAGGAGGATCGGGTAGAAGTTCACATTTGCCGACGACCACCCGGAGACGGCGATGTCGATCAGACCCGCCGCTCCCAGCGCAACGGTGGTCAATACCGTCGCTCCATGGGGGTGGTTGGACCAGTAGCGGCGCCGACAGATCGACGAGACGATCACGCCGCCGAGAAACGCCGCCATGAGTGCCAATGCGGCCCAGGGTGATGCTCCAGGTGCCACCTCCTTGCCCTCCGGATGGCCGAAGTGTCCGACGACGGCTCGTTCGGTGTTGCCGGTCATGAAGGTCACGAAGTAGCCGGCGGAATGCAGGAACGCGACCGCACCCACCATGCCTGCCAGTCCGGACAGGATCCAGGACAGACGAGCTTCGGCGCCGACGGCTGTTTCGCGGCTGATCGCCAAGGGGGAAGTCATGACTCGATTCTCCGGGCGTTGGCCGCGGCGGCAAATCTTTGAGTCATCGGTCACACAGAGGCAGTCGGGTGGGTGCTCGCCACCATCCCGCGGTGCATCACCCGGTTGCCGACCACCCCGCTGTGATCCGCGCGGTGCATCACACACCTGTTGTCCCACATCACCATGTCGTCGGGGGACCAGTTGTGCCGCAGCAGGTTGTCCTCCCTCGTGGAATGCTCCACGAGGTAGCGAACGGTGTCTCGTGCTTCGTCTTCGGTCAGTCCGCTGATCGCGACACAGCGAGCGGGCGCGGACAGCGACAGTGCGGTGCGTCCGGATATCGGGTGAACGGCGAAGAGGGGATGGTCGGCGGAAGAATCGGAATCCGACGCCACGCCGGTCACTCGGTGCGTCACCGTGCGCCCGGCCAAATGCTCCTTCACTTCCGCCGGAAGCGTCTCGTATGCGGCGTATTGGTCGCTGAACAACGTACTGCCTCCGGCCGCGGGAACTTCGACCGCGCGTAACGCGGTGTAGGCGGGTGGATTCGGAATGTAGGTGGTGTCGACGTGGAACGTGGACTTCGGCGGCGTGGAGCGGCCGACGTTGCTGATGACGTTCAGATCCGGACAGTCGGGAACAGGCGTCTCGCCTTCGGTGAACATCAACTCTCCGAACCGGCGCAGGAACGCCAGGAAGCGCTGATCGTCGACGGGCTGGTTCGGCAGGATCAACACCCCGTGTTCGGCGAGGAGCTCTCGAAGTTGCTCTATTGAAACCGATTCCAAGTTCAGATCGGCCATCTCGATTCCCAACGTCATGACGACGACTCCTTCACCGGCAGTTCTTCGAGCGCGAATGCGAACAATTCTTCGACGGTGATGCCCGCGGCCGCGGCCATCACCGCCAACACGCTGGACGGCGAATAGGAGCAGTAGAGGCTGGCTTCGAGAAACCACGGCTCGCCGTCCGGGTCGATGCGGAAGTCGAACAGGCCGTAGTGCCGACATCCCAGTGCGATGTGACTCGATCGTGCTGCTGCCCAGACTTTTTCGGTGATCGGATCCGAGACGTCGACCGTCCAGGCTCTGGTCTGCTCTTTCGCGACCAGGTAGAGATCGCCGTCGGATGTGCGATTCAGCTTGTCCGCACTACTGCGGACGGAGTCGACGGCGTACTCCTCGAGGGGCAAGCACACGAGTTCGCCGTCTCGGACGATGATCCCGCACCGAACTTCACGACCCAGTGGAACGTACGTCTCCACCAGTGCAGCAGGCGAATACGTCAGAGCCTCTCGAATCGCGGGTGCCAGCCCGTCGGACTCGTGGACCAGCGAGACACCCATCGAGTTGTCGGAATCCACGGGCTTGACCACGACCGGCAGGGCGAGGTCTATCTCGTCGTCGGCGGATCGGACGACCACGCCGTCGGGAACACGCACGCCGGCCGCCGCGACGACTGCGCGGGCGCGGGCCTTGTTCGCCGTCAACGCCATGAGGTCCGGACCGTTGCCGGGGTAGGGCACGCCCAGTAGATCGAACAGGCTGCGGTACGTCGTCATACCCGGCATGCAGAACATCTGCGGAACCATGACGTCGAAGTCGCGCGCCGCGATGAGCTCCACCGCCTGTGCCAACGGCATCTGCTGCGCCGCAGCGATACTCGAATCCTCGAGACCGGTGGGAAAACTCCAGAGGCCGCCGGGGGAGACGAATGCGATCTCGAAGCTGTACGCGGGGTTCGTGCCGAGCGCGTCCAGGAAGCCGCCGGCGTAGACCCGAGAGAGGTCACTGTGAAAGCGGTCCACCGAGGACCCGACGAGCACTATGACCGACAACGTCATCAGTCGCCTCCGTTTTCCACGAGTTTTCCGATGTTGAAATCGATTCGGGACCAGCCACGCCGATCGCGGAGGTTCCGAATCAGCAACGACGGAATCTGCAGATGATGTACCAACAGATACGGCAGGGGATCCCAACCGGTGAGGATCGCGTCCTTGCCTCGAAAGATGGTGCGGAGCCGAGATACTCGATCACCCTCGGTGATCAGACGCCACAGCTCGTGGTAGATCCAGTACGTCGGCCGGGCCGTCGCACGCGGCACGATCTCGGCATGCCCGTCGTCGAGGTACGCGGCAGCCAGGTCGGGGTGGTCGTAGAACATCGTGATGGCCGAGTGGGTGCGCGGGTTGCATTCGATGGCGTAGATCCGGCCGTCGGCGGCGGACTCGATGAAGTCGAACGACAGCTGCCCGGTGGTGTCGAGCGAGGAGACGAATGTCTCTACCCAGCGCAGGATTTCGGGCTTGTCCACCATCTCGTAGTTCACCTGGAAGGCGGACGACACGCAGCAGCCGTACACCTGCAGGCGACCCTCGCGCACCGTGCCGTGCGTGCAGTACTCCTGTCCGGCGATGAATTCCTGCAGGATCCACGGGTCGTTCTCGGTGATGTGCAGGCTCCGGGCGAACGAGGAGTTGCGTTCCGGCGTGTGCGCCGTCAACCGCGTCAGATCCATTCGGCCGACCGGGTTGTACGAGATCCGTTTGAGGATGTACTCACGGCCCGGCGCGAAGTCGAATTCGTCGATCTGGGCGGGGTCGGTGATGCGCCTGAAGTCGGGAACACGGAGTCCCAATGACGCTGCGTGCTCGGAGAATCGGGACTTGTCGTCGACCATCCGTACGGTATCCGCGTCGCCGTGGATCACCTCGCAGTGCGCATCGAGGAGTGCACGCGCGTCGGCGTCGTGAATACTCGCGGCCGGGCTTGCCACGGGCACGAAGACGTCGACGCCCTCGCGGCGCACGATGTCCAGCAGAGCCTGCGCATATCCCGAATCACCCGGGTCGGGAATGCAATGGAAACGGTCGACAGCGCGGGAGAAACGATGTCCGGTCCAGCGGTACTTCGCCGATTCCACGAGGATCACCCGATGGCCGGCGAGATGGAAGGACCGTGCGAGTTGCAAGGCTTTGGTCATCTTGCCGCCACTGATCAGAATCGTTCTGGGCGAATCGGTTCGATGGGCGACGGGCCGGGTACCTCGCAGCGCCGCCACCCCCACCGCCGCGAGGTCGACGGGGAGGGTGACCGTGAGGCCGATCAGCGCCGCAACGGTGCGGATCATGTGCGTCGGATCAGTGTGACACCGTCGCGCAACGGAATCAGAACCTGTTCCACGCGAGGGTCGTTCGCGACGTAGTCGTTGAACTCGGCGATGGCCCGGCCGTTCTCGTTCGGCTGCGGAGCGTAGGGCTGACCCTGCAACAGGGTGTTGTCGACGGCGATCACGGCACCGTCGGAGAGCAGATCGCTCTCGAGCAGGTACTCCACGTACCCGCGGTATCCGCTCTTGTCGGCGTCGACGAACACCAGATCGAACTTCCCGTCGAGCCCGTGAAGAGTGTCGAGCGCAGGCCCTACCTGCACCGAGATGGCGGATCCTGCAGTCGATTCCGCGAAGCAGGACTGCGCGAACTCGGCCACGTACGGATCCACCTCGCAGGCGACGACCTCGCCGCCCGCGGGAAGCGCCTCGGCCATCGCCAACGCCGAGTAACCGGTGAACATACCGATCTCGAGCACCCGAGTCGCCCGCGTCATGTGCACGAGAAACGCCAGGAAGCGTCCCTCCACATGGCCGGAGAGCATTTCCATCTCCAGGGGCCCGGAACCGGAGACCACGTCGCGTGATCCCCAATCCGCAGAGCGGGTCCGCGACGCCAACGTGGCCAGTGCCGCAGATTCGGAGGTGGTGCAGGTGTCGAGATACGGATCGAGTCCCGCGGCGAGATCGCGGGCCCGATGAACACGGGTGGTCAGCTCGTCGGTCACCCCGGCGTCGGCGTCGAGTAGCGAGGCTATCTCGCTGAGCTCGCGCGCCAAGATCGTCGTCGGGGTGACCGGACGCGGCGTCATGGCTGCATCGGTCACGGCGTGGGTGCGGTGAACATGTCGAGACCCTCGCCCGCCCGTGGGAAGTCCAGACAGATCTTCTTGTGCAACGACAGGACGTCGGCCAGTTCGCGAGGTTCCAGGTCGTTGAGGAAGCGGCAGGTGCCGATCGGGTCGGGCACCGCGGCGCGCAGAATCCCGTCCCGAGTCTTGAGGATGGATGCTGTTGCCTCGGTCAGCAACTCGGGTGTCAGGTACGGGCTGTCCAATGCCAGTCCGATGCTGCTCATGACTCCGAGCACGCGGTCTCTATCGGCCGTCGACAGGTGGCCGCGTTGTTCGGCGACCGTCGTCGACAGGGCCATGTCGATGTTGATCGCGTGGCCGTGGAAGAACGGCGCGGGCGGCGTCAGCTCGAGCGTGGGACTCCACGTGTGCCCGAATGCAATGACTCGGTCCAGGTCGATCTCGTGCAGGTTGGGTGCCTCGAGCTCGAGCATCGTCGCGATTGCCGAGTACGTCAAACGGTCTGCGACCGAACGCAACTCAGGAGTTCCGTCGAGGTGGCCGAACCGGGTGCGTAGCAGTTCCGGGCCGTACTGCTCGAGCAACTCGAAGATCTCGAGGTTGCCGACCACGGAGATCTTGATGAGCTCCGCCATCCCGTTGCGGACCTGATCCTCGGGCAGTGTGCCGAGGAAGGAGAAGTCCAACAGCACCTTCTGCGAGGCGTGGTAGGCCCCCAAACGATTCTTGTGCTTGCCGTAGTTGACGGCCACCTTGATCGAGACGCTCGCATCGATCAGGCCGATCAACGTGGTGGGAATGCGGATGTAGGGAGTGTTTCGGCGGTAACTCGCGCACGCGAAACCGGCTACGTCCGTGGTCAATCCACCACCCACCACGAGGACCGGCTCGGTTCGCACGAGACCGAACGCGTCGAACTCGCCGACGATGCGCTCGAACGTCTCGAGTGATTTCGCGGTCTCCGCAATGTGCACCGGCACCACTGTCAGGGCGATGCCGTGGTGATCGAAGTATGCACTGATCCGGTCGCCGTAGATGGCGTGCACCGATTCGTCGACAACCATCAGGGCGCGCCCGTACGGACGGTAGCTGTCGGCCAATTCGGTGTTCTCGATCGCGAACACTCCGTCGACGTAGATCAAGTCGTATTCGATCCGCTCGTATCCCTCGACACGAAACGATCTGTCGCCGGCGACGACCTGGGCCTGAAGATTACTCACTTGTTGCTCCTGAGATGTATGAAGGATCAGGCAAAATGCTCACTCCGCAGGCTCCGCTCAGGCTGAAATCAGGGCGCGGACGCGCTCGGGATCGAGTGCATCGACGGTGTCGGTGGCCGAGCCGAAATCGGTACCGGCAGTGTTCTCGTTCGGGAACGCGACACAGGTGACGCCCGCTGCCGCTGCCGCCTGCACTCCACCGGCGTTGTCCTCGATGGCCACACTGTCGGACGCGTTCTCGCCCAACGTCTTCAAGGCGAATTCGTACGACGCGGGGTCGGGCTTGCCTGCGTCGACAGACGAGGCGTCGACGATGATGTCGAACGAATCGGCGGTGAGCTCGGGAGACAGGGCAGCGAGCAGTGCGTCGATGTTCTCTCGCGAGGTCGTGGTCACGAAGCCGACCTTCAACCCGTTCGCTTTCGCGGAGTCGATCGTGTCGGCCACGCCCGGTCGCGTCTTGACGTCGGATTCGCCGATCAATCGCTGGAAGATCTCGGACTTGGTGGCGTGCACGGCGGCCGCGTCCACCTCGGTTCCGGTGCTCGACGCGTATTCGCTGATGCGGTCGGCACCGCCGTTCGATCCGAGCATGGACCGGTAGTCGTCCTGCGACCAGTTCCAGTTCAGATCGTGGGCGGCGAAGGCCTCGTTGAACGAGCGTCGCTGTAGCTCGGAGGTGTCGACGAGAGTGCTGATGGAGCCGAACAGAATTGCGGGCATGGGTGCCTTTCGGAGCGAGAGACGTTGTACCAGCAAATGTCTCGCGCCAGCGCGATGGGTGGGTTGGTTCGGGGGGTATGCCCCATCGGCACCGAAAGGGAAACCTTCGAATTTTCTACCGTGTGCTCGCTTGTTCGCCGCGCAGTATCGGAGCCGCCAGAACCGTCGGTGCGGATCGCCCGCGAAGGGTCACGGACCGACCCGATTCCCACAGTTGCCGCTCGTCCGAGGTTGCGTGTTCGAGCACCGTCGACGATGTGAGCACGTCGGTGTCGGGGTCGTCTTTTGCGAGATCGGTGAGCCGCGCAGCCTGATTCACCGTGTCGCCGATGACGGTGTACTCGAAACGGGACTCGGCCCCGATGTTGCCGGCGATCACCGGCCCGTACGTGACGCCGATGCCGATCTCGAATCCGCCGTCGGCGCGAAGCGTGGCGGCGAGGGTGCGTGCAGTGCGCAGCGCCGCGGTGGCAGGGTCGGGATGATCGACCGGAGCGCCGAAGATCAGCAGGGCGGCATCGCCCTCGAACTTGTTGACGAAGCCGCCGTTGCGCTCGCCGTGTTCGACGACCACTGCGAAGAATCGATTGAGCAGGTCCACGACCGTCTCGGCGGATTCGCGCTCGGCCAGTGCGGTGGAGCCGACCAGGTCGATGAACAGGACGGCGACGGTCCGGTTTTCGCCGCCGAGACGGGGCGCGCTGGCCAACGCGCGCTGGGCGACGTCGTGGCCCACGTGCCGGCCGAACAGCGAACGGAGTCGCTCCCGCTCGTCGAGACCGACGACCATCTTGTTGAACCCGTTCTGCAGCCTGCCGATCTCGGACGCGTCGTAGACGTCGACGCGGGTATCGGTGGCACCGGCCTCCACTCGCTGCATGGCAGAGCTCACCTGCTGCAGCGGATCGGACACCGAGCGACCGACGAGGAACATGCCGCCGAAGCCGACGACGAGGGCGATGGCAGACAGCGAGACCATAGCGGGGGACAGGTCGACGTCCGGGGGTATGACGGTATCGATCAGTCGGCCGAGTCCGATCAGCCCCAGCCCCAGGATGGGAATGGCCGTGCTCAGTACCCAGATCAGGACGACGCGCAGTTTCACGCCGAGTGCCGCGGCGTCGGTGACCTCGCTGACCTCCATCACAGCCGCGGTGATCGGCCGCAGGGTGCGTTCGGCCACCAGGTAGCCCAGCGAGCAGGTCGCCAGTCCGCCGAAACTGACGGCGATGGCCACGATGATCGACAGTGCAGCCCCGGCCGAGGCGTTGACGCCGACGAACACCGCAACACCGAGCGCCCACAACAGAACGTGCACGCCGAGTTGCCGGAGGGGTAGCCGGATCACGGCGATCGTGGTCTCGTCCGACGGCGTGCCGCCGGTGTGCAGCCACTCGACGAGCGGTCTCGCGACGCGAAGTCCGAGCGCGATCCCTATACCGATCGCGACCGGTAGGTAGACGAAGAACGCCAGGTAATTGCGGTCAGGAGCGCAGCCTGCGGAGTGACCTCCAGAGCAAAACAGGATCTCTTCGGATCCGACCGGCAGCGGCAGGATGAACCGCGCCAACACGAAGACGATGACCGCCCCGATGGCGTTGGCCGACACCATTCCCGCCGCGTAGAGGCGCATCGGGGTGCGGGCGAGGGCGGACCTCAGTGCTGCGATCACTGGCGCTTCTTCGTTCTCTGCACGCTCGAACTCTAGGTGCCCCGACGAAAAGAATTCGGGCGATTCTGCCCGAGTGACTATCTGTGTCGAGAAGTACCTGGTAATCTCCGTAACAGCTAACCACTCCTGTTCGACGATGAAAGGAACGACGGCGATGACCAGCACACTCTCCAGGAACGATGTCCTCGAGCCCGAGGATGTTTCCGCACGTCTGCTCGATTCCGCCGCCCAGCTGTCGTACGACCCGGCCGAAGAGGTCGACTGGGAGGCCGATCTCGATCCGTCCCTCTACGGTCTCAATCCGGAGTGGAGCACGCTCTACGGCACGAAGTTGTGGGACGAGATGAGCGAAGAACAGCGCATCACGCTCACTCGCCACGAGGTCTGCTCGATCATGAGCACCGGCATCTGGTTCGAGATGATCCTGCAGCAGATGGTGTTGCGCGATCAGTACTGCAAGGACTCGTCCAACTCGGATTTCCAGTTCGCGCTCACCGAGATCGCCGACGAGTGCCGTCACTCGATCATGTTCGCTCGGGCCTGCCAGAAGATGGGCATCAAGGCGTACCTGCCGCGCCGGTCGAGCATCGAACTCGGCCGCGGATTCAAGGCCCTGGCATCCGCCGAGGTCGCCTACGGCGGCATCCTCGTCGCCGAAGAAGTTCTCGACGTCATGCAGCGCGACTGGATGCGCGGCGAGAACGTACTGCCCCTCGTGCGCACCACCAGCAAGATCCACGTCGTCGAGGAATCGCGACACATGACCTTCGCGCGCGCGCAGATGCGTGAAGACATCGAAGGCAAGAGTCCGGCTCGCCGCAAGGCCAGTGCGCTCGTCGTCGCGATCGCCGCTCGACTGATCGTGTCCAACATGGTCAACAAGGAGGTCTACGCAGCAGCGGGCCTCGACGTCGACCGTGCGGTGAAGGAAGCGAAGAACAACGCCCACCACCACACGATGATGCGCACCTCGAGCGAGCATCTGATGGCATTTCTTCTCGACTGCGGTTTGATCACCAAGCCGGCGGAGATGATCTACCGTCGTCTGCACATGCTCTGACCACTCTTTTCGAGGCCGTGAAGGACATCCGATAACCCATGCCGTTCGCGATCACGCAGAACTGTTGCAACGACGCATCCTGCCTGTCGGTGTGCCCGGTCAACTGCATTCATCCGACCCCCGACGAGCCGGATTTCGGTAAGACCGAGCTGCTCTACATCGATCCACGATCGTGCATCGACTGCGGTGCGTGTGCGGATGCGTGCCCGGTCGACGCGATCACCCGGGTGTCCCGTTTGACTCCGGACCAGCAGATCTACGCCGAGATCAACGCGGATTACTACCGCGACAAGCCGGCGGTTGCGGAGTGGGGTGAGCCGCGCTTTCCGGTGGCGACGGTCAACGAGCTGCCTCCGGTCAGCATCGCCATCGTGGGCACCGGTCCGGCGGCCTGCTACACCGCGCAAGCCCTGCTGCGCGTGCCGGGAACCACGATCACGTTCTACGACCGGCTGCCGACCGCAGGCGGTCTGGCGCGCTACGGCGTGGCACCGGACCACCTCGGCACTCGACGCATCAGCGAGCACTTTCGGGGAATCTTCGCGCACCCACGCGTGACGATGAAGCTCGGCATCGAGGTGGGCAAGGACGTCGATCACGTCGAGTTGGCTCGAAAGTTCGATTCCGTCGTCTATGCCGTCGGTGCCGACAAGGACCGAGCGCTCGACATTCCCGGTGTCGATCTCGACAATTCTGTCAGCGCGCGCACCCTGGTCGGCTGGTACACCGGGCATCCCGACGTCCCCGCCGACGCCATCGATCTCACGGGTGTCGACCGCGTCACCATCATCGGCAACGGCAACGTGGCCCTCGACGCCGCGCGCATTCTCACGGCCGATCCCGATTCTCTGAACGGAACCGAGATCGCCCCACACGCGTTGGCAGAGCTCCGTCGCAATCGCGTGCGAGAGGTGGTCGTCCTGGCTCGACGAGGACCGGAGTTCGCGGCATTCACACGATCGGAGTGCAAGGCGCTCGTCGATCGCGCCGGAGTCGACGTCGTCGTGGCGGGACCGGACGGAATTTTCGACGCGATCGACCGGCTGCCGTTGTCCGCTCCTGCATCGGCGCTGGCCGGCGCGGCCCGAGTCGATCTCGGATCCGGCGCGCACGGGCGTCGCATCGTGTTCGCCTTCGGGCGGGCACCTTCTGCTGTGCACGGGCAGGGCTCGGTGGAGTCCATCGAGGTGGGTGTGGGTGAACACGCGGTCACTCTCCCGACGGAGCTGGTGCTGCTCGCGATCGGTTATCGCGGAACACCGTCGCCGGGCGTCCCGTTCGACGACATCACCGGCACCATCCGTAACGAGGGCGGCCGCGTCACCGCAGCCGACGGCACTCCGGTGCCCGGGTGTTACGTGGTGGGGTGGGCCAAGCGCGGGGCGACCGGTGGCATCGGCGACAACAAGATCGATGCCGAGGAAACAGCCGAGGCGTTGTTGGCGGATGTACCCACTCGAGGTACCCGGCCGCTGGGCTGGTACGGCAAGGTCAGTGCCGCCTTGGGAGACCGAGTGTCGCGAGCACGCTGACCGGTCGGTATTTCCCGGTTCTGTTCATGTTGTGTAGCAGTCTCATTCGAGTCTGAGCAATTCCGGCGCGCGGCAGGCCGCCCGGGGTTACCGTTGAGTATGGCTGAACGGGGGGCCAAGCCCCAGGTTTCTTTTGTGAGACGGACGATGCTGCGCGCAGTCCGATCGTTGTTCAATCCGCTCCGGCCCGACGACTATCTGTCGATGATCAATCCGCTGTGGACCACTCGTGAGCTCCGCGGCAAGGTCGAACGTGTGGTTCCCGAGGGATCCGAGGCCGTGTCGGTGTACATCCGTCCCGGTTTCGAGTGGCAGGGCCACACGCCGGGCCAGTACGTACGGCTCGGGGTGCTCATCGACGGCCGCTATCACTGGCGGGCGTACTCCCTCACGTCCGATCCGGACCCTGAGGACGGGTTGGTCAGCGTCAGTCCCAAGCTGGTGCCGTCGGGGACCGTGTCGCCGTATCTGGTGGGCACCATCAGAACCGGCGACATCGTCCGGCTCAGCGAGGTCGAGGGTGAGTTCACGATTCCGAGTCCGGTTCCGGACAAGATGGTGTTCATCAGCGCCGGCAGTGGCATCACGCCGATCATCAGCATGTTGCGATCCCTGGATCATCACGACCAGGTCCGTGACGTGGTCGTGGTGCACTCGGTGCACAACCGTGAACAGTTGATGTTCGCGGATACGCTCGAGGAACTGGAAGCCAAGCACGGCGGGCTGACGGTGAAGCTACGCATCACCAGTGACGAAGGTCGAATGAAGGCGTCGGAACTGGACGAACTGGTCCCGGATTGGCGTGAGCGAGAAGCATTCTGCTCCGGTCCGGGTGAGCATCTCGACGATCTGCGCTCGTACTGGAAAGACCAGGGCGAGTCGGAACGCTTCCATTACGAGAGTTTTCAGCCCGTCATCGGCGGTGGAGACGATGCTGGTGAGGGCGGAACCGTGCGCTTCGTCAACAGCGAGAAGGACGTCGAGTGCGACGGCGGCACAACGATTCTCGCCGCGGGCGAGGAAGCCGGCCTGGATTTGACGTACGGCTGCCGAATCGGCATCTGCCATACGTGCGTAGGTACCCTGAGGAAGGGGCGTTTACGTGACCTACGTAACGGGGATATCTCCGAACCTACGGGGCAAGCGGTTCGGATCTGTGTCAACACTGCTGAGGGCGACATCGAAATCGAACTCTGATCTTCCATTCGAACAGGGGAATGTATGTCTATCGACGAAACCACCAGGCGCGTCACCGACACCGATGAGCCGGTGAACCCGCTGGCGCACCTGAGCGACGAGACGATCGCCGAACTCGCCAAGGAGTTCGACGCCATTCACGACGAGGTGTACTCCAGCCTCGGTGACAAGGACCGCAAGTACATCACCTCGGTGATCGCAGCCCAGCGTCAGCTGCTGGTTGCCGGCCGCGTGCTGTTGCTCGGCTCCACCAGCAAGCCGGCGTGGCTGGCCGGCACTGCATGCCTCGGCATCGCGAAGATCCTCGAGAACATGGAGATCGGCCACAACGTCATGCACGGCCAGTGGGACTGGATGAACGATCCGGAAATCCATTCCTCCGTGTGGGACTGGGACACCGCGTCCACCGCCAACTCGTGGAAGCACTCCCACAACTACGTGCACCACACGTACACGAACATTCGCGGCAAGGACAAGGATCTCGGCTACGAGATCATGCGTATCGATCCGCGTCAGAAGTGGAGCCCCGTCTACCTGGCCCAGCCGTTCTACAACGTGCTGCTGATGGCGTTCTTCGAGTGGGGCGTCGCCCTGCACGATCTCGACATCGAGGCTATCCGTCGCGGTGAGAAGCCCGTCAAGGAGCTCGTCGAGGACCTCAAGGGCATCGGCGTCAAGGCACGGAAGCAGTTCGTCAAGGACTACGTGGGCTGGCCGCTGATCAGTGCCGGGGCATTCGCGCTGGCGCAGCTCGCCTCGGGTGGTCGTCTACCCGAGAGCAAGAGGTCTCGCCTCGCGTCCAAGCTGCGGGGATCCGCGCGTTTCGGCAGGAACCGCCGGACGGCCGCCCTGTTGGACAGTCGCCTCAGCGGTGTCGAGAGCACGTTCCTCTCGACGGTCGTCGCGAACTTCACTGCCAACATCATTCGTAACGTCTGGTCGAATGCCATCATCTTCTGCGGTCACTTCCCGGACCAGGCCTACACCTTCAGCCAGGAAGAGGTCGAGAACGAGACCCGCGGCGGATGGTACGTCCGCCAGCTCGTCGGCGCCGCCAACATCGACGGCGGACCGCTGTTCCATCTGATGAGCGGCAACCTGAGCTACCAGGTGGAACACCACCTGTACCCGGACATGCCCAGCACTCGGTATTCGGACGTCGCGCCGAAGATCAAGGACATCTGCGAGCGCTACGAATTGCCGTACAACACCGGGCCGTTCTTTCAGCAGTGGGGCATGGTCCAGCGGACCATCGCGCGATTGGCCTTCCCGGGTGGCAAGGTTCGGCCGAAGCCGGGCCCCTACCGTCCCGAGGAGAGCTGGCGTCGCAAGTTCGCCGAGGGTGCCACCAAGGACAGTGAGGCCGCCAAGACTCGCGGTCGCGTACCGGCCGAGCACCCCGCGGCGGGACCGGAGCACAACTCCGGTGGCGTCGACGTTCAGCCGCCGCCCCGTGGCGACGACTGAGTCTCGTTCCAGGACAGCTGGTAAGAACCGCGGCCACCCCACTTCCGGGTGGCCGCGGTTCTTTGTGTTTCGGTTGTGGGCCCTTACGCCATGTCGACATCCTTGGTCTCGATCAGTCTTTTGGTGCAGACCAGACTCAGCACCGACAGCAGAGCCAGCATCACGCCGATCGAGATACTGCCGAACGCAGCCGTGAGCGGTGCGGCAAGCATCGGCGGAATCGCGCCACCGAGAACGCCGGCGAGGTTGTAGCCCAAACCTGCTCCGGTGTAACGGAATCGGGTTTGGAAGAGCTCCGGAAGCAGAGCTCCGGTCGGCCCGTACGCAACACCGAAGATCGCGAGCGTCACGCACATGCCGATCACGAACGCGACCGGTGAGCCCGAGTCCAGCAAGGGGAACAGTGCTATCGACCACGGCACCGCGACGATGCACGCCGCCATGATGACCCGGCGTCGGCCGACGCGATCGGAATAGGTTGCCGAGGTAGCGATGGCGATACCGAAGATCACCGCAGCGCCTATCCCGGTAACCAACACGAACGGGCGGTCGAACCCGAGGGTTTTGGTGCCGTAGCTCGTCAGGTATGCGGTCCCCATGTAGAAGAAGGCGAAGAGGGACGCCAATGCGCCTGCCGCAGTGATGATTTCGCGCTTCTGGATGCGCCATGCATCGAAGATCGGCAGTTTGGTCGGTGCCGAGTTCGCCGGAGCGTGCTCCTCGGCGAGCTTGTTGGCTCGAAAGACCGGGGTCTCTTCGATGGCCAACCGCATGTAGAGGCCGATGAGGACCAGAACAGCGCTGAGCAGGAACGGAATTCGCCACCCGTAGTTGAGGAAGGTCTCGTTGGTATCGCCGAACAGCAGGCCGGTGGCGAGGAAGGTCGCACTGGAGAAGATGAACGCGGCCGAGGGTCCCAGCTGCGGGAACATCGCATAAAACCCACGCTTGCCGGCCGGTGCGTACTCGGCAGTGAGCAGCGTGGCACCCGCCCACTCTCCGCCGACGGCAAATCCCTGCCCGAATCTGAGCAGTACCAGAATGATCGGGGCTGCGACTCCGATGGTGGCTGCGCCGGGCAGTAGACCGATCGCGAAGGTGGACACGCCCATCAACAGCAGGGTCGAGATCAGGGTCTTCTTACGACCGATGCGGTCGCCGAAGTGGCCGAACAGCACCGCACCGACGGGCCTGGCGATGAACGCGACGGCGAACGTCGCGAACGACGCCACGGTGCCCGCGGTCGATCCGAGCGCCGGGAAGAAAATCGTGGGGAAGACGAGTGCGGCGGCAGTGCCGTAGATGAAGAAGTCGTAGAACTCGATCGTGGTGCCGATGCCACTGGCAACCGCTACTCGGCGGACGCTCGTCTTCGTCTGCACCGCCGGTGGGGTCGGAGTGGCGACGCCCGGATCCTCGGGCGAGACAGCGGTCATGGTTCCTCCATTTTTGTCGGGTATCGGGTATATGTGCGATACCGAATGCGACGAACGGTAGTGATCCGGGTCACCCGTGGGATACCCCCGAATGGGGGGAACGATGACCGCCCCACCCGAGCTAGTCCCAGTGGGCGGTCTCGACAGCAGCGCGATAGGTGTTCTCGAGAAAGGCGAGCAGAAGTGCGTCGGGGTCCTCGGCGGTGCGGACGGACTCGTACGGAAGTACGTACTCGCCGAGATCACGATCGAAGTACGCGGGGGCGGTGACGGCCGGATGACTGTCGTAGCCGTCCGGGTTCGGGTAGGCGTACGCGTAGAACGCGCCCTCCGCGGCCCCGCCCGGCCAGAACCCGGCGCTCGACACCTCGTCGCTGTATGCCTCGTGCATCACCCAGTCGGGACAGTTGGGAACACCACCGGGATGTTGTGGTGCAGGCCTTCCGGAGAATCGTGTGACAGCGAGATCGAAAGCGCCCCAGAAGAAGTGGACCGGGCTGGATTTGCCGCGGAAGCCGGCTCGAAACTCCGAGAACACCCGATCAGCGCTGACGAGCGCTCGCCAGAACTTCTGGACGGCATCGGCGTCGTACGACGCGTGCTCGACGTCCTCGGCGAACGGTGTCGCGTGTGGCAGTTCGACCGGCACTGCCACGATCGGAGCCTCCACGCCGAGCCCGGAGAGCAGATCGGTGTACTCGGCGTAGAAGTCGGCAACGGTTCGAGGCTCGAGCTTCATGGTTCGGCGCTCGCCATCGGTGGTGGCGAGGATCAACTGGTGTGCGAGAAAGTCGAAGCGAATCTCGAGGCCTCGATCGCCGAGTGGCATCAGCGACGTCGTCAGGCCCGAGGCGTCGACGTACAGCGCAACTCCCCACCAGTGGTTGAGCGGGGGAGACAACGCCATTCGGGTCTTGCCGACTATCTGGGTCCACAGTTGCACCGTGTCGCGCGTGTCCGCCCAGCTGTCGACTCGAAGTTCGGGCCACGCGTCGTACGAATTCGTCATATGTCGATGATGCACGGACGAGGGGAACCAGACCATACCTGTGCCGAGACGCCGGGGCAGCACCTCAGGCGCGCCTCAGGATTCGTCGGTACGGTCGTCGGCAGTTGCGGTACGTCCGCAGCTCGTGAACGGGGAGGTGTCCGAGTTGTCCACCGACTCCAACCGGGGTGTTTTCGACGATGCTCGGGTCGCCGCCACGTACGTGGAATTCATGGGACCCACCGACGGATTTCTCGATCGCGGTGAGGCCGCAGCCTTGGTCGCCGCCGCAGACCTGGCCCGCGGGGTTCCGGTGTTGGACGTGGGTGTGGGGAGCGGCCGCACCACGCCGCTGCTGCGACTGCTGTCCGACCGCTACGTGGCAATCGACTACGCCCCCAACATGATCGACGCTTTCCGGAAGAATTTTCCCGATCTGCCTGCGCACGTCGCCGACGCTCGTGACCTGGCGGCGTTCGAGGACGGTGAGTTCGGCTTGGTCGTCTTCAGCAACAACGGACTCGATACCGTGGCCCACGAGCAACGCCGCCGCGTACTGGCCGAATTCGCGCGGGTGACCGACGAGACAGGCGTCGTGGTCTTCTCGACGCTCAATCGAGGTGGCCGGTCGTATCTGGAGAGCCCGTTTCAGTTACGGCGACCGACGACTCGGCCACAGTTCTCGCTGCGAGCACTTCTCGTCGCCGTCGGACGTCGTCTGCTCGATCCGTCTGCGCAGGTGCGCGGTGTGCGGAACTGGCTCGTCAATCGGTCGAAAGCCGAGGATCACCGATCGTGGGCTCTGGCCCCGTTGCAAGCCCACGAATTCGCACTCGTCATGCACTTCTCGACCCTCGACGACGTCCGCACTCTGGTGGCCGGCGCAGGCCTCGAACTGATCGCCGTCTACGGCGACGACGGCGAACGCATCGCGCCGGACCGACACGAGTCCGCGGCCGACAACTTCACCGTCCTCGCGAAAAAGCCTGCGCTGGAACGAAAGTGACTTCGAGGTACTGAGCTCGGAAGCGCCGAGGTCACAGTCTTTCCAGCGCGGCGGTCATCTTCTCCACGGTCTCCGGAGCGACCTTTGCCTCGAAGCCCGCCTTCAGGAACGGGCCGGCAACCTTTGCCGCACCGTTGAATTCGACGTGCGCGTGGTAGTCGATCCGGGTCGACCCGGGGCCCTCGGCTGTCAGCGTGATGTCGTCGACGCTGGTTGCCGTCTTGTTCTTCCCCTCGAGCACGACGTGATCGGGCTCGTCGGTGACCAACGTATACGTCAGTTCGGTAGTGACTCCGAACAACTTCGAGACGTTGTGCCACTGCGTTCCGACGGCCACCGGGCCGTCGGAGACCTGGGTGCAGCTCTCGGTTCCCGGATCCCACGCCGACGCATTGGAGAAGTCGCGCAGGAATGCGGCGGCCTTGTCGAGCGCGACAGCGGCGGTGAAGGTTCGGGTGACGTCGACCATGAGGTTCTCTCTTTCGATGGATCAGTTCTCGACGGTGACGCCGAGGTGTTCTGCGAGACGGCGCATCGTGCCGACGATCTGTTCTTCGGTCACCCTCGGAAAGCCGGCCATCTTTCGGAACTCCGGATCGGTGACGCGGGACCAGTCGTAGACCTGCGTCAGTGCTGTCCTGTCGTGGGCGACCTCCTCGAGTTCCCAGGACCACCGCGTGCCACGGGGTTCCATGCCCTGGCGATTGGGAATCCAACCGATGCGTCGGTCCTGCTCGAACACGAACACGGTGTTCTCCATGACGTACTCGCCCAGTTCCGGTTGATACATACCCATCGTGAAGGTGTCGCCCACCGCGTTCAGCGGCGTCGGATCGATCGGACCGCGCAGCATGTCCGAGCCGTCGACCGCGGCCTGGACCTCGGGATCGGCGAGCGCGGTGAAGACGGAGGCGGGAGGAGCGTCGATCACGCGGCGGACGGTCAGTTCGTCGGTCATGGGGCCACGCTTTCCGGTTGATTACGCTGGCTACGCAGTTACCCCCGTCTGCGTGGAAGGAAACTCCTGCCTTCCGACGGTTTTGCATTGCAGTGGACACAGCGACGAAACACCACCGCCACGAGGCATTCGTACAGCCGCCGAGTCGGACTCCGCACACACCAGGTGCGGAGCGCACCTTGCCAAGGGGTAGCCATGAGTGGAAATACCGTCCGCCTGCAGGCGATCAAAGACGTCGAGGCGTACGTGCCGCCTGCAGCCAGCTTCGTCGGAGACGAGAAGCCGGGCGAGATATTCGGTGAGAACGTCTTCAGCAAGGTCGTCATGCAGAAGCGACTGCCCAAGTCGGTCTTCAAGTCGGTGATGGCCACGATCGACAAGGGCAAGAAGCTCGACCCCATGGTGGCCGACGCGGTGGCGTCGGCGATGAAGGACTGGGCCCTGGAGAAGGGGGCAACGCACTACGCGCACGTCTTCTACCCGCTCACGGGGTTGACGGCCGAGAAGCACGACAGCTTCTTCGATCCCGTCGGTGACGGCAGTTCGCTCGCCGAATTCGCAGGCAAGACGCTGATTCAGGGCGAGCCCGACGCGTCCAGCTTCCCCAACGGCGGCCTGCGTAACACGTTCGAGGCACGCGGATACACCGGCTGGGACGTCACCAGCCCGGCGTACGTCCTCGAGAACCCGAACGGCAACACCCTGTGCATCCCGACGGTGTTCGTCTCGATGACCGGTGAAGCCCTCGACCACAAGACTCCGCTGCTGCGTTCGCAGCAGGCGATGGGCGGACACGCCGAGCGCATCCTGAAGCTGTTCGGACACGAGAACATCGAGAACATCGTCTCGTTCTGTGGCCCGGAGCAGGAGTACTTCCTCGTCGACCGGCACTTCTTCCTGGCCCGTCCCGACCTGCTCAATGCAGGTCGCACCCTGTTCGGCTCGAAGCCGCCCAAGGGCCAGGAGTTCGACGATCACTATTTCGGTGCCATCCCCGAGCGCGTGCTCGGCTTCATGATGGACACCGAGCGTGAGCTGTTCAAGCTCGGCATTCCGGCCAAGACCAGGCACAACGAGGTAGCACCCGGACAGTTCGAGATCGCGCCGATGTTCGAGCGCGGCAACATCGCGGCCGATCACCAGCAACTGTTGATGACGACGTTCAAGACCATTGCCAAGAAGCACGGCATGGAGTGCCTGTTCCACGAGAAGCCCTTCGAGGGTGTCAACGGCTCCGGCAAGCACGTCAACTTCTCACTCGGCAACTCCGACCTGGGATCGCTGCTGGTGCCCGGCGACAACCCACACGACAACGCGCAGTTCCTCGTGTTCTGTGCCGCCGTCATCCGCGCGGTGCACAAGTACGGCGGTCTGCTGCGCGCATCCGTGGCGTCGGCGACCAACGATCACCGCCTCGGTGCCAACGAGGCACCGCCGGCAATCATCTCGATCTTCCTCGGGGACCAGCTCGCCGACGTGTTCGACCAGATCGCCAAGGGTGCAGCCACATCCTCGAAAGGCAAGGGCACCATGATGATCGGTGCCGACACCCTGCCCGTACTGCCGACCGATCCCGGCGACCGCAACCGAACCAGCCCGTTCGCCTTCACCGGCAACAGGTTCGAGTTCCGCGCCCCCGGTTCGATGCAGACCGTCAACGGCCCGATGGTCACGATCAACACGATCATGGCCGAGGCGCTCGACTACATGGCCACCAACCTCGAAGCGGCCGTCGCCGACGGCACCGATTTCGACACCGCCGTGCAGAATCTGCTGACCGAGATCATCACCGAACACGGCGCGGTGGTGTTCAACGGAGACGGCTACTCCGACAACTGGCAGATCGAGGCCGAGGCACGCGGCCTACCGAACCTGCGTACGACGCTCGACGCGTTGCCGGAGTTGATTTCCGAGTCGGCGATGGAACTGTTCGAGAAGTACAAGGTGTTCAACCACCGAGAGATGCACTCGCGCTACGAAATCGGGCTCGAGCAGTATGCGTTGACGGTGTTCGTCGAAGCGCGGTTGACGCTGGAAATGGGTCAGACATCGATCCTGCCCGCTGCCGTGCGCTACCAGACGGAATTGGCGCAGAACGTCAGTGCGCTCAAGGGCGCGGGCGTCGACGACGTGGACATGACTGCGCTGCACGCGGTCTCGGCTCCACTGTCGGAGCTGCGGGCAGCGTTGGCGACATTGAAGGCGGCCCTCGAAGCGGATCCGGGCGGCGACGCTCTGGCCGAGGCCACCCACGCCAAGGACGAACTGTTGCCTGCAATGGCGGCTGTCCGTTCTGCGGCCGACACCCTCGAGGCAATGGTGGCCGACGATCTCTGGCCGCTGGCGACGTACCAGGAGATGCTGTACATCCTGTGAGTGAGCAATGTCTCGGATCGGAATAGCTTCATGGATCTCGGTCGTTCGAGTGATCAGTGGCAACTGTGCACGCACTCGTAAGGAGATAGAGATCCATGAAGTTGTTTTCCCCGTTGACGCTCGGTGACCTGAAGCTCGACAACCGGTTGGTGATGGCTCCGCTGACGCGGGTGCGCTCAGGACGTGACGGAGTGCCGGGTCCGCTGGTTGTCGAGCACTACAAGCAGCGGGCGTCCCTCGGTCTCATCGTCAGTGAAGGCACCTACCCGAGCCATGCGGGCCAGGGCTTCCCCGGTCAGCCCGGTCTGGTGACCGACGAGCAGATCGAGGGTTGGCGCAATGTCGCCGACGCAGTGCATGCCGACGGCGGGCTGATCTTCGCTCAGGTGATGCATGCCGGGCGCGTGACCCATGAGGCGACGACGGGTGGCCGTGAGGTCGTCGGGCCCAGTGCCATCGCCATCGACGGTGAGACTCACACCTACGAGGGCAAGAAGGCGTACCCCACCCCGCGTGCACTGCGGGAGGACGAACTGCCCTCGGTGATCGCCGATTTCGTACAGGCCTCGAAGAATGCGGTCGCTGCCGGTATGGACGGCGTCGAGGTTCACGGTGCCAACGGTTACCTGTTGCACGAGTTCCTCTCGCCCGCCTCGAACCAGCGTGACGACAAGTACGGCGGTTCGCCGGAGAACCGGGCACGGTTCGTGGCCGAGGTGGTCGAGGCCGTGGCCGCGGCGCTCGGAGCCGGCAAGGTCGGCATCCGCATTTCGCCCGAGCACAACATTCAGGATGCGCTCGAGACGGACTCCGACGACGTGCGTGCCACCTACCGCGCCTTGGTCGAGCGGCTCGCGCCGTTGGGTCTGGCGTACCTCAGTGTGCTGCACAAGGATCCGTCGGGCGAGCTGGTACAGGATCTGCGGCAGGCGTTCGGCGGCGCTGTGCTCGTCAACAGCGGCTTCGGTGAGATCACCACTCGCGACGAAGCGCTGTCGCTGCTCGACGACAACGTCGGCGACGCCGTCGTGGTCGGACGTCCGGCAATCGCTAACCCCGATCTCGCGTACCGCTGGCGTGAGGATCTGCCGCTGAACGAGCCGGACCAGAGCACGTTCTACTCCGACGGTGCCAAGGGCTACACGGATTACCCGGCTCTGCAGCACTGAGTGCTTCGCAGTGGTGTGGTTATGCGCCTGCGGGCGCGCAGGAGTGGAGCCTGCGGAACGACCCGAGAACAGAGCCGCACCACTGCGCGGAGGGCACTCAGAAGTCGGCGGTCTTGCGGGCGCGGATCTTGCTGACGATCGAGAACACCACGGCGATGATCATCAATGCGTAGAGCACGATGGTGATGCCGCTGCTGACCAGAATCGACGGGTCGCCCTCGCTGACGGCCAGCGCGCGTCGAAGTGATTCCTCGGCGAGTGGGCCGAGGATCACGGCGATCAACACCGGTGCGAGCGGAATGTCGTAGCGCCGCATCATGAATCCGACGATGCCGAGCCCCAGCATGAATATCAGATCCACGATCGACGCACTGGACGCATAAACGCCGAGGGCGGCGAACACCGAGATACCCGCGTACAGGTAGTTCTTCGGGATCTTCAGCAGCTGCGCCCACAGTGGTGCGAACGGCAGGTTGAGGATCAGCAGCACGATCATGGCCACGAACAGGCTCGCCAGTAGGGCCCAGACGATGTCGCCGCTGCGCTCGAACAACAGTGGTCCGGGCTGCATGCCGTACTGCTGGAATGCAGCCAACATGATGGCCGCTGTCGCCGACGTCGGCAGCCCCAGCGCCAGTAGCGCTCCCATTGCCGTTCCGGCTGTGGAGTTTCCAGCGGCCTCCGGTCCGGCGACACCGCGAATGGCACCCTTGCCGAACATCGGCTTCTCGCGCTTGCGGTCGAGCCTGCGCTCGGTGCCGTACGCGAGGAAACTCGGCACCTCAGCGCCGCCTGCTGGAATGACACCGAACGGCACGCCGAATGCCGTGCCTCGCAGCCAGGCCGGCAGTGCGTCGCGGAACTCGGCCTTGCTGAGCCAGGGGCGGCCCTGCGATTTGATCAACGACCGGTCCTCGGGGCGTCCGATCTTCGAAGCGATGTGGATGACCTCACCGAGCGCGAGCATCGCGACGGTGATGACGACGATGTGGATGCCGTCGAACAGGGCAGGTACTTCGAAGGTGAATCGTGAAGCGCCCGAAGGACCGTCGATACCGATCACGGCCAAAGTGAGACCGATCAGCAGTGCGGTCAATCCCTTGAGAGCGGAGTCGGAGACCACCGCGGAGGTGGCGATGAAGGCGAACACTGCCAGCGCGAGGTACTCGGCCGGACCGAAGTTGGTCGCCAACGACGCGAGCGTCGGGGCGAAGAACACCACCAGGGTCGTCGCGACGATGCCACCGATGAACGCGCCGATGGCCGAGGTGGCCAAAGCTTGTGGGGCTCTGCCGTTCTTGGCCATCCGGTGGCCCTCGAACGTGCCGGCGATGGCGGTGCTGTTGCCGGGGGTGTTCATCAGGATGCCGGAGATGGAATCGCCGAACAGGCCGCCGAAGTAGACACCCGCGAACATGATCAGCGCCGCGGTGGGGTCGAGAGTGAAGGTGACCGGCAGCAGAAGCGCCACCGCCATGGCAGAACCGAGTCCGGGTAGCACGCCGACGGCGGTGCCGAGCAGTGCGCCTACGAACACCCACACCAGGTTCATCGGAGTCAGCGCAGTGCCGAACCCGTCGAGAAGATTGCTCAATGAATCCATCGAAAATTCAGCTCCGTCAGAAGATCTGGGCGAGAACGCCGCCGGGCAAGGTCAGGCCGAGGCCCGCGGAGAATGCGATCTGGACGGCGCTCGAGACCAGCAGCGCGACGGCCGCGTCGAACACGTAACGGCGACCACCCAATCCGACCGAGACGCCCCAGAAGAGGATGGCACCGGCGAGAACCCAGCCGAGCGGGTCGAGGAGAGCGATGAACACTGCCACCGATCCGACGGTGATCGACAGGGTTCGCCAGTTGCTGACGGTACCGGTGTGCGGCACGCCGTCGTCGTCGACGCCGCGATCGATGACGTCGGGCTTGACCAAGAGTTGGATGGTGACCAACACGGCGACCACGAAGCAACCGCCGGCGACGATGGCCGGAAAGACCTGCGGGCCAGGGGAGGTGGCGGTGGGAGGCACATCCATCGTGATGGTCCCGTAGACCAGGAATGCGCCCAGTGCGACGAGCAGTGCCGGAACGATCAGGCCGCTACGGCCCGTCCAGAAGGAGCGGGAGGTTGCGGTGTCGGGAGTCGTCGTTGTCATACCAGCCCCAGCTCTTCCAGAATTCCGGTGATACGTGCCTGCTCGACCTCGAGGAATTCCCCGAATTCGTCTCCTGTGACGACCGATTCCTTCCAGCGGTTTCGTTCGACGGCCGTCGCCCATTGCTCGGTCTCGACCATCTCGGTGACGATGTCGACGAGCGTCTGCCGGTCCTCGTCGGAAATCCCGGGCGGCGCAACGATTCCGCGCCAGTTCACGAGGTCGACGTTGTAGCCCTGTTCGATGAACGTGTCCACGTCGAATCCTTCGAGCGGCTCGGGCGCGGCCACGGCTAGGGCACGCACGTTGCCTGCTTCGATCTGGTCCCGGAAGTCGTTGAATCCACTGACCGCGACGCCGACGGTGTTGGACAGCAGCGACGTGAGTACCTCACCGCCACCGGAGTAGGCGATGTAATTGATTGCGGCCGGATCGATGTCGGCTTCCTGTGCCAATTGGCCCGCGACGATGTGGTCGATTCCGCCGAGGGAGCCGCCGCCGATCGGAAGCCCGCCGGGATTGGCCCGCCACGCCTCGATCATGTCGTCGAGGTTCTGGATCGGCGAGTCCTTGGGAACGACGAAGACCTCGAAGTCCTCGGCGAGCTTGGCGATCGGCACGGTGTCGGCCAAGGTGGTGTCGGAGTTGTTGATCGCGATGCCGCCGAGCATGACGGTGCCGGTGATCATCACCGTGGTGGGCTGACCGCTGAGGTTCTCGAGTTGGCTCAGGCCGATGGTGCCGCCGGCCCCTGGAACGTTGACCACCTGCGCGTTGTTGACGATGCCGTCGCTGCGCAGCGCCTGCTGCGACTCGCGCGCGACCAAGTCCCAGCCGCCGCCGGCGGCAGCAGGTGCTATCAGTGTCAATTTGGCTCGGGCGTCGGAGCCGCTGGCACTGCGAGCGGCGTCGATCCCGGCGACGGTGACTGCTCCCACCACCACCAGGGCTCCGGCCGTTCGTAGCAGGGTGGGCGATATCGCCATCAGAGACCTTTCGTGTGGTGTGTCACAGCGTCAGGTTAGATACAGTTTGTCTGATTAGTCCAGTTCACAACATCGAGGTCGATCTTCGGTGGATTCGAGCAACGGGAGAGATCGTGTCGGTAGGCAGCGCAGTGGCAGTAGCGATGAGCAACACCCCCGAGGGCCAGGAAGCGTTGCGACGTGGTGCCGCGGAGGCAGAGCTGCGTCGGACCGAGCTGATCGTATTGTCCGTGGTGGACCGCGATTCCGTATCGGCGGAAGACCGTAGCGCGGCGCAGGCCGAGGTGGAGCGGACTCTCCCCGGAACTGCGACGACTGTGCGCGTCGAACCGGACGGCGGAGACCCGGCCGGCGCACTGGTCGATCTCGTCGCCGACGTCGGTGCGGGGATGCTCGTCATCGGGTCCAAGCGCAGATCGGCGGTCGGCAAATTCCTGATGGGCAGCACGGTGCAGCGCGTTCTGTTGGACAGCCCGGTCCCCGTCCTCGTCGTGAAAGCGCCGTGACCCGGTAGTATCGGACAAATCTCCCACCACTCGACCTCGAGGAATCATGGACAGCGATAAACCCGGGCCGGACACGGCTCCCCGCACTACAGCTACTACGTGCGAGGCGGTGTCCGGCGAATGAGCGTTCTGCTCACTCTTCTGCTCGGCCTGCTCGTCGTTTTTCTCATCACCGTCGCAACCGGTTACTTCGTTGCGCAGGAATTCGCGTACATGACCGTCGACCGGTCCCGGCTCAAGGCGCGTGCCGAGGCCGGCGACGCCGTCGCAGCTCGCACGCTGACCGTCACCAAGCGGACCTCGTTCATGCTCTCAGGTGCACAGCTGGGTATCACGGTCACCGGCCTGCTGGTCGGCTACGTCGCCGAACCGCTGATCGGGCAGTCGTTCGGAGCGATACTGGGCGGCGTCGGTGTTCCGACAGCAGTCGGTGTCGGCCTCGGTGCCGTTCTGGCGATCACGTTCGCGACGTTCGTACAGATGCTCTTCGGTGAACTGTTTCCGAAGAACTTCGCCATCGCCCGCCCCGAGCCCGTGGCTCGATGGCTCTCGCTGTCGACGACCATCTATCTCAAGCTCTTCGGTTGGCTCATCACCATTTTCGACCAGTCGTCGAACCTGTTGCTCAAAGCACTCAAGATCGAGCCGGTGCACGATGTGGAACATTCGGCGAGCCCACGCGACCTCGAGCACATCGTGTCGGATTCGCGGGAGACCGGGGATCTGCCCGACGAGCTGTCGACGCTGCTCGATCGCATTCTCGACTTCCCTACGCGCAACGTCGAACACGCCATGATCCCGCGTTCGCGTGCGGCGACGGTCCGCGACACCGACACCCTCGGTGAGGTGAAAACACTGATGGGCCAAGAGCATTCTCGATACCCCGTGCTCGACGAGGACGACGGAATCGTGGGCGTGGTGCATCTGCACGACGTGTTGGCCTCCACCGCGCCGGATTCGACCCCCATCGCAGACCTCACCCGCGATGCGCTGATCCTTCCCGAGATGCAGAGCCTGCCCGACGCGATGCGCGAGCTGCGGGCGACACGGAACCAATTGGCTTGTGTCATCGACGAATACGGTGGTCTCACCGGAGTGATCACCATCGAGGACCTGGCCGAAGAGCTCGTCGGCGAGATCACCGACGAGCACGACGACGGCGTACTCGACCCGAGCCCGGTCAGCGCAGACGACGGCAGCTGGACGATGGCAGGGGAGGTGCACGTCGACGAGGTCGAGCGTGCGATCGGGGTGGATCTGCCCGACGGTGACTACGAGACCATCGCGGGATTCGCTATCGCCCATCATGGTTCGCTACCCGACATCGGGACCCGAATCGAGGTCGATCTGCCGCCGGACAACGCCGATCTGGCCAACGACGACGAGACGCCCATTCGATTCGTCACGATCGAGGTGCAGGAGATCGACAGTCACGTGCCGTCGCTGCTCACCCTCACCATCGACGAGCGAGCAACCGAGCACGACAAGGGTTCGGCGGAGTCCGATACTGCAGGAGCGCACCGATGAGCAACCTCTGGGTCTTTCTGGCCGTCACCATCGGTCTGATCGCGGCGAGCGCGTTCTTCGTCGCAGTCGAGTTCGCTCTGCTCGCAGCCAAGCGGCATCGCCTCGAAGATGCTGCGCCGAACTCGCGATCCGCTCGGGCCGCTCTGCGCAGCTCCTCGGAGCTGACGGTGCTACTCGCCGGTTCGCAGCTCGGCATCACCGTCTGCACGCTCGCGCTCGGCGCGACCACCAAGCCGGCCGTGCACTACTGGCTCACGCCGCTGTTCGAGAGCATCGGCCTGCCCTACTGGTTCGCGGACGTCCTCGGCTTCGTCCTGGCCCTGATCGTCGTCACGTTCCTGCACTTGGTCGTCGGCGAGATGGCTCCGAAGTCCTGGGCCATCGCACATCCGGAAAAGTCGGCCACGATGCTCGCAATCCCCATGCGCGCGTTCATGTTTCTCACGCGTCCGGTGCTGACGGCCTTGAACAACATGGCGAACTGGTGCCTGCGCAAGGTGGGCGTCGAGCCGGCCGACACCGTGGGCACCGGGCAGAACGCGGACGATCTTCGTCAACTGGTGGAGCACTCGGTCAACGTCGGTGCGCTCGACGCCAGCTACCAGGCGCAGATTTCGGGGGCGTTGGAACTGCAGGATCTCACCGTCGGCGATCTGGTTGCCGGGAGCGGCACACCGACCTCGGTACCGTCGTCGGCGTCGATCGACGACGTGCGTGAGGCGTCCCGGATCAGCGGCCATCTGCGCATCCTCGTCAGTGACGACGACGTAGTGAAAGGTGTTGTGCACGTGAGGGATACTTTGACCGAGCCGGAGTATCTCGCCGAGATCACCCGCCCGGCCTACACGCTGGATCGGACGACACCGGTCTACGTCGCCCTGCAGTCGATGCGCGAGACCCGACATCATCTGGCGCTGGTCGTCGAACCGTCGGCCGAGGCGGGTGACAGTGCGCGCACGATCGGCGTTGTCACCCTGTCGGATGTGTTGACGCGGCTGCTGCCCGAGCCTGTCTGATCTTCGGTCACCCCATACGAATCATCCCCGCCCGGCCTACGTGGCCGAGCGGGGATCTTTCGTGAGCACCGGGTCCGAATGTCAGATCGGGGCGATGACCAACAGGTGTGCCCAATACGACGCGACATCGTGGCCGAGTTGGGGGAGCAGAACGTCGTAGAGCAGGTAGGACATCATTGCCGTCGAACTCCTTGTTCAGCGGGCCGTCACCGGCTCGCGTACCGAGACTGTAGTCAGTGAGACTGTAGATCAACCTGGGCCCGGCGGCACTGATATGGCCTGCGCAAGTCGTGTTTCACCCCGACGACGACGGGCATCAGCCGATGCAGCCCTGCAGGGTGGTGAAGCTTCCGGCGAAGCCGGCACCGTTGCAGACGGCACCCTCGGGGGTGAGGGTGATCGTCGAGCCCGGCGCAGCGACGGCGATCGACAGTCCGAGGCCGGCCGCAGTGTTCTGTGCGATGGCACCGGGACCGAAGGCGATCGCAGCAGGCGCGCCGCCGAAGCCGGCGTTGCTGACGGCAGTTCCGCCGTTGAGACCGAGGGCCAGTGCCGCCGCGTTGTTCATCGCTTCCGCCGAGCCCCATCCCTCGAGGCCGACTCCTGCTGCGGCACTTGCGCCGTCTGCGGAGCTGTCGCACTGTGAACCTCCGACGAGCGCGGCGACGTCGGCCTCTCCGGGTGCCGTGGTGCAGGCAACCGGTGCGGCCGAGGCCGTGCCGGGCACCAGGGCCGCGAAGGTACAGGCGAATCCGAATGCTGCCGCTCCGCCGAGAATTCTCTTGGTATGGAACATGGTCGATGCCTCCAAGATTTGGCGCAGGCACCGGGCGTGCCGCGCTCCTGCGGTTGCCGGATCGACATGCTCGTGCGCCCCGACGACCTTCCTCGAGTGTTACCCCGTAGCGACGCGCTCAGAGATCCGCATGGTCACGAGTGCATCTCGGTATGATCACAGCGCGGTAAACAGCGTTCCCCCACCCTCGGTGCTTACGATGGCTCCATGATCGGACGTATCGACGAGGTCGTATTCGACTGCACGGAACCGGCTGTGCTGGCCCGATTCTGGGCGGGTGTGCTCGGTGGTCAGCCCGTCGTGCGCGACGACTCGTGGCATTTCGTCGATGTTCCCGGGTTCACCCGGATGGCGTTCCAGCGAGTGCCCGAGGGTAAGTCCGGCAAGAATCGACTACATCTCGACGTGGACGTTCCCAGCATCGACGTTGCCGTCGAGCAGGCAGTAGGTCTGGGTGCGACGGCGGTGGGGGACCGGCACACCACTGCGGCCGGGTCGTTCCAGGTGCTACTCGACCCCGAGGGCAACGAATGGTGTGTAGTGACGCCCCCAGCTGACTAGCGGGCGTCGTGCTCGGCGCGTGCTTCGAGCACGGCAGGCATCGAGCCCTCGATCAGTTCGATGAGGTCGGTCAACCGTGATCCGACCTCACGTCCGAGCGGGGTGAGGCTGTATTCGACCTTGGGCGGGATGGTCTCGAGCACGGTGCGCACGATGAGGCCGTCGCGTTCGAGGGTCTGCAGCGTCTGTGCCAACATTCGCTCGCTGACGCCGTCGACGCGTCGGCGCAGGGCATTGAATCGGTAATCGCTCTCGGTGAGGGCGGCCAGGACGAGCACTCCCCACCTACTCGTCGCGTTCTGCAGTGTCTGCCGTGACCCGCATTCCCGTGCGAAGACGGATGCTTCGAGAGATTCGACGGCCTCGGACATTTCTCCATGTTAGCGCAGGCCGTACCCGCAGCGCTAAATTTCGATGTTGCACTGCACGAAAAGTAAGTGCATGATGAAACGGAACTTGATACTTCAACCTCGGGAGCGTTTTCCATGACCACAGCCATCACCGGAGCGACAGGCAATCTCGGCGGGCTCGTCGTCGCCGCACTCATCGATCGCGGCGTCGCGCCTGCCGACATCGTCGCCGTCGTACGCAACGCCGACAAGGCGGCCGCACTCGCCGAGCGCGGTGTGGTGGTACGGGTGGCCGACTACAGCGACACCGACGCGCTGACGTCTGCGTTCGCAGGTGTCGAGAAGGTGCTGTTGATCTCGGGATCGGAGGTCGGCCAGCGAATTGCTCAGCACAACAACGTCATCGACGCCGCCGAGGCAGCCGGAGTGGGCCTCGTTGCATACACGAGCGTGCTCGCTGCCGACACCTCCGGCATCAGCCTTGCGCCGGAGCACAAGGCCACCGAAGAGCGATTGACGGCCTCGCCGATTCCCGCTGTGTTTCTGCGTAACGGCTGGTACTGGGAGAACTACCTGGGCTCGCTCGGCCAGGCCATCGACAGCGGAGTGTGGCTTGGTGCAGGCGGGAACGGCAGGATCGCCGCTGCCTCACGTGCCGATTACGCCGCCGCTGCCGCGGCTGTGCTGACTCTCGAGAACCAGGGCGGGAAGATCTACGAGCTCGGCGGGGACGAGCGCGTGACCTATGCCGAACTCGCGGACGTTCTCGCCGGCATCTCCGGGAAGCCGGTCGTCTACAAGGACGTCACCGAGTCGGAGTACGTCTCGATTCTGCAGGGCGCAGGACTGCCCGATTTCGTGGCGACCATGCTGGCGAGCGCGGATGCCGGTATCTCCCGCGGGGAACTCGACACCGATTCCGGTGACCTGCAGGCATTGATCGGCCGCGCGTCCACCCCGGTCGCCGAGGTGTTCCGCTCCGCGATCTGACGGGATACACGGGGCCCCGTATGCCACTTGTAGCGTGGGCCCCGTGAAACTCACCTCGACTCGCACCCTGTTCCTGGCCGCCACCACCTCACTCGTCCTGTTGACGGGTGCATGCAGTTCCGACTCGGATTCTGGGACGTCGCAGACGACGTCCTCGGCGACGTCCTCCACCGATGCGACGGCTTCGAGTAGCTGCCCCACGGGCACACCCGACCCGTCGGCCACCCCGGAGTGGACACTGGCAGGCGACACCGGCAGCATCGCCGTCACCGGATCGACGGATACAGCGGCCCCGGCCGTCGACGTCGAAGCCCCGTTCAGCGTCGCCGAGACGCAGGTGAAAACGCTGAAGGCCGGGGACGGCCCGATCGTCGCCGACGACGCGAACGTGTCCGTCTGCTACCTGGGCGTCAACGGACGCGACGGATCGACGTTCGACAGCAGTTTCGAGCGCGGCGCACCGGTCGAGTTCCCACTGACCGGCGTGGTGGCGGGCTTCCAGAAAGCCATCGCCGGACAGACCGTCGGCTCGACCGTCGCCGTAGCGGTGACGTCGGCCGACGGTTACGCGACCGGCAATCCGGCAGCCGGAATCGAGCAGGGCGACAGCCTGATCTTCGCTATCTCGATCCTGTCCGCGAGCTGAGCGCCGCCGACAGTGGCGTGGTTATAAGCACTCTGCGGCACATAACCACGCCACTGCGGCTCCGCCGCACTACACCGTCGAGAGCTGCTGAATCGTCGTCGCGCCGCCCGGGGTGGGCGTCGTGGTGATGAAGTTCGAGTCGTAACCCAGCGATTCGACGACGCTGCGGATCTCGCGGAACTGCTCGACGCTGACGTCGGGCGTGCGCTTGAGCACGAATCCGGACGTGCGGTTGGGGCTTCCGACGAAGGCCCACGAGTAGTCGTCTGCGATGTAGGCCACGATGTAGTTGGTCGGCCCCTCCTGGCTCTCCTGCGTGGGGACGCCCGGGAAGCTCACGTGCAGTTGGGCTTTGGTGACGGTGTCGTTGACCCGAGCATTGCCGACGATGCGGTTCTCGCCGCCGGTCCAGGTGGTGCAGGTGTTCTCGACGCGAATGTTGAATTCATCGATCATCTGGTAGTTCGCCTGCGTGTCACGGGCGCAGATCAGGTTGAACGGCTGCGGCACCGCGGCAACCTGGTTCCAGGTGCCCAGGTACCGTTCGACATCGAGTGATGGGATCGGAGCCAGTGGCTCGAGACCGACCGACCCCAAAGGGCCCACCGGTTGCGCTTGCGCCGGGGCCGCGCCGAGCAGGGCACCTGCTGCGACTGCTCCTGCAATGGCGGTGCGGCTCAACATCGTACGTACCTTCATGAATTTCGCTCCTTGGTTGTGGTCGTCTCGTTGTCGATCGTGCTCGGCCACCAAATCCCCGGGCCGATGAGGGTGAACAGGGCGGGAATCACGACGGTGCGTACCACGAAGGTGTCGAGCAGAATGCCGAGGCCGACGATGATTCCCAACTGGGTGAGGGTGATCAGCGGTAGGACGCCGAGGACGCAGAACACTGCTGCCAGAACGATTCCCGCGCTGGTGATGACGCCGCCGGTGGCCGAGACCGCCCGCACGATCGCAGATCTGGTGCCGTGCCGAACCGTCTCCTCCCGGGTCCGGGTGACCAGAAAGATGGTGTAGTCGACACCGAGGGCGACGAGAAACAGGAACGCGAACAGGGGAGTGTTGTCGTCGAGCGCGGGAAAGCCGAAGACGTGCAGGCTCACCCAGCTACCGATACCGATGGCGGCCACGGCACTCAGGACCGTGGTGGCGACGAGAATCAACGGTGCGACGACGGCGCGAAGCAGTATCAACAGCACGAGTAGAACGACCGCCAGGATCGCCGGGATCACCACGAGCCGATCGCGGGCGGCAGCATCGGTGGTGTCGAGTGCTTTGGCGTCGCTGCCGCCGACTCGTGCGTCGTCGACACCCGCAAGGGCGGACCGAAGGTTCTCGACGACGGTGAACGATTCGTCGGAGGCGGGGGCCGCGTCGGTGACTATCGACAGCCGGGTCAGTCCGGTATCGGAATCAGCGACCCGATCCACCGAGACGACGCCGTCGACGTCCCGGACGGTAGCGACGACGCCGTCGATATCCGAGGTGGGTGCGAGAACCGTGATCGGGTCGGCGGATCCGGCCGGAAAGTGTTGCGAGAGAGTGTCGAATCCTTCGACGGATTCGGCGGTCACCCGGAATTGCTCGGTCTGCGACAGCCCGATCTGTGTGCCGACCAAGGCCGCGCAGCAGGCGAGCAATACGGCGATGGTGATGGACGCGGTCGCCACCGGACGACGTGCGACACCGGCGGCAACCGAATGCCAGACGCCCTCGGTGGTGGTATCGCGATCGGACGGCTTGGGGACGAAGGGCCAGAACAACTTCGGGCCGCACAGTGCCAACAACGGAGGCAGTACGAACAGCACGAACACCGATGCGACGACGAGGCCGGCCGCGGCCAGCGCTCCCAAGCTGCGAGTGCTGGGGAGGATGGCCAGCAGCAGAGTCAGCAGTGCGAGGACAACGGTGGCGTTGCTGGCGAGGATGGCCGGTCCCGCGTTCCGGACGGCGTGGCGCAACGCGAGCCGGTGATCGGACTCGCGGCGGAGCTCCTCGCGGTAACGAGAGATCAGCAGCAGGGCGTAATTGGTGCCTGCGCCGAAGACGAGCACGCTGGTGATCCCCGAGGTCGACCCGTCGAACGACAGCCCGGTCGCCTCGGCGAGGGCCGTGCCGACGGTGGAGGCGAACCGATCGGCGAAACCGATGACGGCAAGCGGAACCAACCACAGAATGGGCGATCGATAGGTGGCGATGAGGAGCACTGCCACCACGAGTGCGGTGACGGCGAGCAACGTGAAATTGGCCCCGGAGAACGAGTTGGCGATGTCTGCTCCGAATGCCGGCCCGCCGGTGACCTGGGCGTTGAGATCGGACGGTAGGCCGTCCGTCGCCGCGGATCGGAGGCTTGTGATCAGGTCGTTCAGGGTGAAGCCGGACAGTTCCGAGTTCACCTGAACGAACGCGATTGCGGCCTTCCCGTCCGGTGCAACAATGGGAGGGGGTCCAGGTTCGTCGGTCACCGACCGGTCGACGGTGAGCAGCCTGGCCTGCGCAGAAGCGGCTGCCTCGATATCGGCCGGGGTCAGGTCACCGCCATCGATGCGGCTCAGAACGAGGATCACCGGTGCGGTGTCGGAGTCCGGGAACTGGGAGAGCAGCTCGTCCACCTGGTAGGACTCGGCGGAGGTCGGCAAGGAGTTCGGCGACTGACCGGCAGAATCGTTGCTACCGACGAGCCCGATCACGGCAATCGAGAGAATAAGAATGGCGAGGGCGAGCGCCCACGATCGACGATGCGTCACGGCCGCGGCGATGCGGTCCCAGGCTGCGGTGGTCTCGGTACGGGTGCTGTCCACGAAGAAACAATCTCATTTACTTAGATATTAAGCAACTGAATCTCTTGCGGGCAGTAGTCTGACCATGACCGCAGCGAAGGAGTTACCACCGCCATGACCGACCGAAACCACCTCGAATCCGCGATATCGGCGGACCTTCGGGCGCTGTCATCGGTGTCGGAACAGATCGGTCAGGTATTCGGTGCGTTACACAGCTTGCGGCCCAACGACTTTCGCGCTCTGCTGCATGTGATGGTCGCCGACGTCGAGGGCGCGCCCCTCACCGCGGGTGAGCTCGGCACGATGCTCGGCCTGTCGTCCGCGGCGATGACGTATCTGGTGGAGCGGATGATCGCGTCGGGTCATATTCGACGCGAATCCGACGCGTCGGACCGACGTAAAGTCATACTTCGCTACGACGAGCACGGTATGGAGGTTGCTCGCGGGTTCTTCGGACCACTGGGAGCGCGCACCAGCGCTGCGCTCGAGGACCTACCGGATTCGGATCTCGACGCTGCCCACCGAGTGTTCGAAGCGCTCATCGGAGCCATGCGCGAGCATCACGCCGACCTGGGAAACAGCACCCGCTCGTAGCCCGCGTTCGCATCGGGATGTTCGAACCGCTGGTGGGGGGCCGCATTGTGCCAATGCTGGACTCCGAGCGTGCCGGTGCCGTAGGGTTGGCCGTGGTTGAGCTAACAGCCGGTCACGGGGAAACGCAGCGAAGTGTGCGCCCGGGTCAGGCGAAGAATTCTGCTCCCGTTGCGTAGATCGGTTTCCCCTTCAGTTCGACCGATCGATGGGATCTGCCATGAGTGTTGAATCACGAGGCAACAAAGTTCGAACCACTTCGGTGAGCGTCGCGGAGAAGTCCGTGTCCGTTGCAGCAACCGGAGCCATCTTCACCGCGCACGACGGCACCGACGGTTCACTCGTCGTCGCCGTCCACGGCGACATCGACATGCTCAGCGCGCCGATGTTCTCCGATTTCGTCTGCAGTCGCGTGTCCAGCAAACGGCATCTGACTCTCGACCTGTCCAATGTCGAGTTCTTCGGCATCGCCGGACTCTCCGTCTTCGATGCAGTTCGTGAATACACGGCTGGCATCGGTGCTTCGTGGTCGATCGTGGCAAGCCGATCGGTGACCCGCCTGCTGCAGGTTGCCGACCTCGAGTCGACGATTCCGACCTCCCGACCGACGACCGACCAATAGAACTGGCGGCGACATCGCCGCGACAAGAGGTGGGCAGCTCCTGCACTGGGGCTGCCCACTGTCGTTTGCCGTCCCCCCGCACAACGATCGGGCGGTCCCGCGAATCACTGGGACCGCCCGATTGTCGTGTGAAAGCACAAGGTCTAGTCCTTGGTGCCTTCCGAGTCGCTGAAAAATGCCCAGTCGCCGTCGTGCTCGACTTCGAGGCGCCAGCCCAGCTCCTCGTTGTCGGCGCGGCTGTCCTTGAACCAGGCGTGCGCGTCCTCGGAACTGGTGATGTCCTTGGTGGCGACGACGGTTCCGTGCGGGTCGATAACTCTGTAATTTGCCATGCGGTGAGGGTGCCCCGATGTTGCGCAACCTAACCCAGCCGCATCACCGGCACCGGCCGCTACGAGAAGCGGAAGCCAGTGCCGCGCACTCCGGATAGAGCTGGGCAGAAGGCGGGGCTGGGTAGTAAGGCGGGGCTGGGTAGTAAGGCCGGGTTGTGTTGGAGGGCCGGGCTGTGTGGGAGGCGAGGCTGTGTTGAAGGCAGAGCTGTGCCGTGGTGGTGGTGTGGGTCGTTATGCGGGTTGTCGTGGTTCTTCGTCGCCGGTGTCGCCTGTGTCGCTGTGGTGGTCGGGTGGGTAGAGCACTTCTTCGGGGTGGTGTGCGTGGTTGATCAGCCCACGGCGTGTGGGGTCCATCCCTGTTGGTGGGTGCCACAGGGTGCGGCCCGGGTATCTGTGTCGCGCTGTGGTTTTGGTGGTGGCCCACTTTCCGGGACCGGTGCCGACGAGTGCGTGGTGCATGTCGCATCCGAAGGTGAGGGAGTCGATGTCGGTGGGTCCGCCCTCGACCCAGTCGTCGAGGTGATGTGACTGGCACCAGGTCGCGGGGCGGGTGCAGGAGGGGAAGCTGCAGCCGCGGTCGCGGGCGATGAGGACGATGCGTTGGTCGGCGGAGGCGATGCGTTTGGATCGGCCGAGGTAGAGGGCTCTGCCGTTGTCGTCGAAGATGGTGAGGTAGTGGTGGGCGTGCGATGCCATGCGGATGGCGTCGCGGATCGAGACGCGGGATCCGGTGGCGGTCATGGCGTAGCCGCAACCTGCGTCGAGGTCTCTAAGGGTCATGGTGACGATGGCGGTGACGGGCAGCCCGCGGTGGGTGCCGAGGGTGCCGGAGGCGAGGGTGTGCCGGAGCGCCATCTTCAGTGCATCATGACGGCGTTCGTTCTGGGTGCGTAGATCCCGCGCAGCGGCAGCATCACGTATATCTGCTGCGTCGTCTGAGTCAGTAACACCGTCGGGTGCAGCTGCGTCCTTGGGTGCGGCTGCATCCTTGGGCTCTGTGCCGCAACCACAGTCGTCATCGTCACCGCAGTCGTCATCGTCACCGTAGTCGTCGTCACTGTCGCAGTTCGTCTCATCCCACAAACCCGCATGACTGGACCCGACATCGCCCGGAAGGGGCTCGGGCGTCGGCGTAGTAGCGCTGCCGCTCCCGCCGTTGTCATCACTGCCGGCCTCGTCTTTGTCGTCGTCACGTTCATCCTCGTGGACGATCGATGTCGGGTCTGCAGGATTGTTCACCCCCGGCTTCGCAGCTTTCGAGAACAAGGCCTCGAGGTAGGCCCGTAGCTCCGAGTCGACGCAGAACTTCCCTTCCGACATCCCGTCGGACCCCTGCTCACCGAGGTAGAAGAACGCATCCCGTTTCCGTGGCCTCGGCTTCGCGTTCTTGTCCTCGTCTTCGTCCTCGTCGAAGTCGCCGTCGGGGTCGAGGATCGAGTCCAGATGCGCCACCAGTGGCGCGAAGTCGTCGGGCCGCCTCGTCGAGGCGAGACCGACCAACTGCTGTTCGGCGCGATCGCGGGTCTGCGGATCCACACTCGACGGTAGGTGCCGGAAGAATTCACGGATCATCTGCACGTGCTGGGCATCGATCAGTCCTGCCCGCACCGCTGCAGCGGTGTGCGGCAACAAGGGAGGCAGCACTTCGCCGGACAATGCGGTGCGATCCCCCAACTCCGCAGCCAGACGCACTCGCGCCCCGGCAGCACGTGGGGTGATCCGCAGCATCCACGCCACCGAGCACGGCACCGACCCCGGATAGACATCGAGGCCGTGCTGTGCGATCAGTTCGTTGAGCCAGGTGTGCGAATACGCCGTCACAGACCGCGAGATAGCTTCCATGCGTTGGATCACCGCACGCCGGTCGGCGTTCGACCACGACACCGACGCCTGCCCCGCCAACTCGGCGACCGCCGACTCCACACGGTCCACCAGCACCGACAACTCGGGATCGGACACGACGGGGGCAGGCGGCACCGTTTCGATGCCGTCCACCCCTGATCCGCCGTCCCCCGAAAGCATGAACAGAATCTACCGCGACCCACCGACAAGTTTTCGAACGCACGTGCGACAACATAAAGACGAATGCCCCCGGGCCCCGAACCGGACATCTGCACGGTGACACTGGTAGAGGATGAAAGCATGCTGACGATTCCGAATCGCACGAGCGGAGTCCGTCGCTCGGTGATCGTGGCGGGAAGTCTTCCCCTCGCCTGGTGGTGCCTCAGCTTGGCTGCTGGCGCGCTGGGCATCGGCAACGACGCCATCGGCGACGTCGGCGACGTCGTGAGCACCTGGAATATCACTACGGCAGCCGGATTGGTCATTCTCATTCCAGCTGCCTTTTTCTCCGTAAACGGAGGCTTCGAGCTTGCCTCCCCCGGCCGTCTTCGTCACGCCCGCTGGTATGCGACCGTTGGATTGGCTCTGGCGATGGCCTTCTACCTGTTGATGGTGCTGAATTCGATTATTGCCATCGTCGGCGATTCAGCCCTTCGCGACCCGGACAGCTGGAGCCCCGAATTGTCCTCGGTGGAGCAGTGGGCGGTTGCGGCACCGTACGCAGCTTTCATGATCCCAACAGGCGCAACGCTCGCAGCGCTGTGGACTGGGCGCAGCGGGCAGGCAGGATCCGTCACCTAGCCATCTTTGCTTGCGAGATGGGTCGACCAATCCACACCGGATGTCGGTAGCGTCGGGTATATGGAATCGAAAACCGATCGGGCGGAATGGTCGGATAACGATCTGCAACAGGATGTCTCGGAAGCAGAGTGGGTGGACTACAACCTCGACGGCGTCGCCACAACCACAGTGAACTCGCTGGTCCCCACTGTGTTCGACGCCTACGCCCGCATCCTGTATCCCGCTCGCAACGGCATGCCACACCGTACAACGCCGGCGAAAACCGTTGCAGCCTGGCATGTTCAGCTGCCATCCATCACCGAGGTTCTCGCTCGAAGCACGAAAACACCCGACGAATGCTGGTTCGCCGTCTGGGAAGGCAACACGGCACTCGATGACATTCGCGTAACGGCACCGACCGCGGAAATCGCCGGCTACAACTATTTCCTGTTGAGGGGCCCGATCGAACGCGCAACGGACACCCTCCGTGGGTTGTCACCGAATCTGTGGTGGCCCAACGACCACGCGTGGTGTGTAGCTCAGCACTTCGACTTCCCCTGTGCCTATATCGGGGGCAGCAGGGATGCTGTTGCGGACCTTCTCGCGCTCACAGATATCGATTCGTCGCCGGTCCGCGTCGACCAGATCATCACCGTGAACTACGACCAGCACATCGACTGAGATACCTCAACCAGTCGATGCAACGGTCTCGACAGTCGATGCTTTCCATCGAACTCCGAATCCCGCAGGTATTGAATCCCTTTCGTGGTACTCCAGCGCACCGCTGTACGTCACACTGAACGCGCCGGGATGTCGCGTCGGGATCAATTCCCGTCGTTGCACGAGAAGACCGGCCCGATCATGGATGCGGAGGGTGCCTCGCGGCCGCGTCCGAAAGTCCAACCACAGATACCTGTCCCACACCAGGCAGCCGTGTAACGTCACATCACCGACCAGGCCGCCGTCGCCCATCATCGTGGTGAAGCCGTTCCCGAGATGCGCTACCCACTCCGTTCGCCCGTCCACAGTGACGGCCTCGACCCGAGCCGGCACCTCGGCACACATTTGCGCCGGCAGGTCCATCTGGTCGGGTGACGCCCAGTACGTGGTGGGAGAAAACACCGCGCCTACGGCAGGCTCGTCAGGCCACGGTTCCATGTCCTCGAGCATCCACAGTTGCGACATATCAAGCAAACTCAATCAGAACTGCGCTCTCGGTGCGCCCATTCCCGGGTCGATTTGGAACGGCCCGCTGGCGGACGGCGCTATCGGGAAATCGAAGATTGCGGTGGGGATGTACACGGTGGCACAGGAGTTGGGTATGTCGACCACTCCGGACAGGCGTCCCTCGATCGGGGCCGAGCCCAGCAGCAGGTACGCCTGCTCGGGGCTGTATCCGAATTTGGTGAGGTAGTCGATCGCATGCATGCAGGCGTTCTGGTAGGACAGGTCGGAGTCCAGATACTTCTGCTCGCCGTCGACGGTGACCGAAATGCCCGAGAAGGCAATCCATTCCGAGTACTGCGGTGCGGTGTTTCCTGGCATGAAGATCGCGTTTTCACTGACCCCGTACGTGTCCATGCCGCCCTTGATCAGGTCGACGTGCAGGTCCATGAAACCGCCCATTTCGATGGCACCACAGAAGGTGATCTCCCCGTCACCCTGCGAGAAGTGCAAGTCTCCGAACGACAACTTCGCCCCCGGCACGAACACCGGATAGAAGACGCGAGTGCCCTTGGTGAGATTCTTTATGTCCTGATTGCCACCGTTCTCTCGTGGCGGTGCCGTACGTGCGGCTTCGCCTGCGACACGCGAGAACTCGTCGCCGCTCAACGATCCCAGAATTGCCCCGTCGAGTTCGGGTGCCAAAGCCAGTGGCGGAACACGATGGGGATCGGTGGCGATCAGAGCACCTTCACGGGCGTTCCACTTGGCCAGCAGAGCAGCCGATGGCGCGGTTCCCATCAGGCCGGGATGAGTGATGCCGGTGTACTTCACGTGCGGAACGTGGCGAGATGTGGTGGTCTGGCCGGAAAAGTCCCAGATCGCCTTGTACGCGTCGGGGAATCGATCAGTGAGGAATCCGCCACCGTTCTGCTTGGCGAAGATCCCCGTGTATCCCCAGCCCTGACCGGCCAGTGGGCCCGAATCTTCCTGCGGGATCGGACCGACGTCGAGAATATCGACGATCAGCAGGTCCCCGGGCTCGGCTCCCTCGATGTGGAACGGCCCGGACAACGTGTGCACGTTGTTGAGCGGCGCATTCAGAATGTCCTCGGCGGAATCGTTGTTGTGGATGGCCCCGTCGAACCATTCACGGCAATGCGCCCGAAAGGACGTACCGGGCTTCACTGTGACCGCGGCCGGTATGTCGGGATGCCATCGGTTGTGACCGACGATCTCCTGTTCGGTGAAACTCTTCGTCGAGTCGAGCGGAAACAGCAGTTCGGGCACGAGGCACCTCCGGTTGCGCGGATTCTCCTGCGTCGATCATTGCACCGTCGTGGTGCATTCGGCCCGGTATGACGTGTAAATGTTGTATGACGTTGCGCCGGAACGCCACTGACACGACATCTCACGCTACCCTCGTGTGCGTGCCCACCTACAGCTTTCGCTGCACACAGCGTTGCGAACCCGTCGAGCAGAGATTCTCCATGGCCGATGTCCCCTCCCAGGTGACGTGCCCGGAGTGCGGCGAAACAGCTGCACGCCGGATTTCGTCTCCTGCCCTCGGCAGGGGGAACAGCGCTGCGATGAAGGCACACGACGCCTCGCGGGCCACCGCCGACTCACCGACGGTAGTCACGTCTATCCCACAGCAGGGGCGGGCGGCGAGCCCGACGACGTCGAACCCGCTCCACCGTCGCCTGCCACGTCCCTGATCTCGGCGTTTCTCTTTCGTGCCGACGGGGAAGTCCGGGTGCATGTCCCAGCTCCCCGCTCCCCCGTCGATCGCCGACGGCTTCACCACCGACGACGTCGTTTCCTGGGTTGCCGAGCATCTGGGCGACCTGACGCTCGAGCGGCCGGACGGGATTGCCGCCGGCGGCATTCGCGGCGGACAGTCGGCCGCCGACATGGCGCTGGCCGGTCTGGACATCACCGGCTACGCCCGCGACCGCAGCACTGTCCTTCCTGCGAATCGTCGTGGAGCCAGTCGAATGTCGCCGTACATCCGGCACGGTCTGCTCACTCTCCGTGAGGTGTGGGACGCCGTAGCGGACGCCCCTGCGCGCGATCGCACGCGGTACCGGGACGAACTCATGTGGCAGGAATACGCCCGCCACCTCTATGCCCGCGTCGGAACCGATCTGGGGAGATCCCTTCGTCGTGAACAACCACGACCGCACAACTGGACTTCCGAACCCTGGCCCGACGAGATGAACTGCATGTCCACGGTGGTGGGCGAATTGCACAGTGACGGTTGGCTCGTCAACCAAACACGCATGTGGCTGGCGTCCCAATGGGCTGTGCGTGCCGGCGCGACATGGCGCGACGGCGAGGACGAGATGTTCACCCACTTGCTCGACGGCTCACGGGCGGCCAATCGACTGGGTTGGCAATGGACGGTCGGTACCGGAAGCGGCAAGGTGTACGGCTTCAGTCGGTGGCAGGTGAACAAGCGCGCACCATCCCTGTGCCGCAACTGCGCGCTGAAAGACGCCTGCCCCATCGAGAATTGGCCCGACGACGATCTCGGACCGGCAGTCGACGGACCCGATCTCAACAAGGCACCGGTACCCGCGGGCCCTGCGAGCATGGAAGGTGATGGTGCAGAACAGGTCTGGCTGACCGCCGAATCGCTCGGCACCACAGACCCCGCCATGGCTGCGAATCTCGAGCGACCCGCCGTCTTCGTGTTCGACGAACCACTCCTGCAGAAGCTTCGGCTGTCCGGAAAGCGACTGGTGTTCCTAGCCGAGACTCTCGGCGAGATCGCGTCGACCCGGCCGTTGGAGGTACGTCGCGGCCGAGTATCGGAGGAGCTTTCCGGACGGTCTCTGGCCGCCACCTGGGCACCTGTTCCCGGTTTCTCTCGCATCGCCGACGCCATCGCCCCGGTCGAATTGCATCCATGGCCCTGGCTGACGCGTCCCACCACATCCTCGGTCCGGTCGTTCAGTGCGTGGCGGCGCAGTCACTGACGTGCCCGCACCGTGATCTGCCCTTCCTCGCTGGTGGCGGAGACCGTCTTCGACGATCTGGGGTCGTTGATCACGTCGACGACGACGTCGCCTTTGTCGGATGCCGCGTCGACGGCATAGAAGTCGGCGGGCGGAAGCCCGATCGTCGTATCGCCGATCACGTTGCGCGCCTTGACCGATTCCGGTGCAGTACGCGATTCGACGCTGATCTCGCCGAACGTCGTGCTCACATCCACGATGGACGCAGTTGCATCACTGATCTTCACGTCGCCGAACCGTGTGTCGACCCGGATGGCTCCCGCCGATCCACGAGCGAACACCGACCCCGACGCTGTCGAGACGGATACGTCTGCACCGACATCCGACAGCACGACATCACCGCCCGCACCGTTCACCGCGAGGGTCAGACCTGCGGGTATCTGCAATTCGACGTCGGCGTCACACGTCTTGTACCTACCGTAGGAACATTCCACAGCCACGCTCGACCCGTCCGCACCGACGTCGATCGTGGGGGCGTCCCCTCGGTAGATCCCGTGCGCTCGAACATGCAGCGAATCATCGGGACTGGGCACGAACTTCAGGTGCGCGAACCCGGTCGTCACGGTCAGCTGCGAGCCGTCGATCGCGTGATCTACCGAGTAGTCGTAGTTCTGAGTCTTCGGAACGGAGAAGCCGAGCGCGATCGCCGCAGTGGTGCCTGCTCCGGCCGCACCGACCACGACGGCCGCTGTAGTGATCGCCAACGTGTAGCGCAACAATGGAATTCGATTCATCGAATAGCTCCCAGGTATCGTAGGACTGCCATGACCCGGCGGTGATCCGCACTGTCACCGAGCAATCCGAGTTTGGCGAAGATGTTTCCGATGTGCTTCTCGACGGCTGCTTGGCCTACGACAAGAGCGGCAGCGATGCCGGCATTGGACTTACCTTCGGCCATCGCCGTCAGCACATCTCGTTCTCGCGGTGTCAGCGAGTCGAGTGGATCCGAACGTGGTGCGCGCGCCAGAATCTGTTGCACAACTTCAGGATCGATGACAGTTCCGCCGTCGGCGACCGTTTTCACCGCGTCGGAGAATTCGTCCACATCGGCGACACGATCCTTCAGCAGATATCCGACGCCGTCCGTGCTCTGCCGAATCAGTTCTGCCGCATACCTTTCCTCCACGTACTGCGAGAGCACCAGTACTCCGACATGGGGCCAACGCTCACGAATGACCAGTGCCGCTCGCAGACCCTCGTCGAGAAAAGTCGGAGGCATCCGCACGTCGATGACGCAGACGTCGGGCAGGGGCTCGGTGGACGACATCAGCGTCAACAGCTGCGCCGCGTCACCAACTTTTCCGATCACCTCGGCACCGGAGTCGACCAACAAACGCGCAACACCCTCACGTAGCAGTACCGAATCGTCGGCAATGATCACTCGCACGGGATGGTCACCTCCACTCGTGTCGGGCCGCCCGACGGCGAAGTCACCGTCAGGGTTCCGTCGATTCCGCTGAGCCTGTCGGCCAATCCGACCAATCCGCCGCCGGGCTCGAAATGCGCACCGCCACAACCGTCGTCGACCACGGTGACGGCGACGGAGGACTCGCCGCGAGCGACATCGACCTGCACGTTTCCGGCGTGGGCGTGCTTGCCGACATTGGTCACGGCCTCGGACACCACGAAGTACACCGTCGACTCGGCGGTGGCGTTCAGACGTCGCTCGCCGGTGAGGGCCGGGTCGATGTCGATCGTCACCGGAACTGTCGACAACGCCGCGACCGACGACAGCGCTGCGTCGAGTCCGCGATCGGTCAGGATCGGGGGATGCAGTCCGCGCGTCAACGTTCGGATCTCACCGATCGCGTTCTTCGCCTCCCGATGTGCGTCGTCGAGCAAACCCTTCAAGACCACGTCGTCCGTAGCCGATGCGCGAGACTTCGCTTGCCCCAGTGACATTGCCACCGAGACCAGCCGTTGCTGGGCACCGTCGTGCAGGTCTCGTTCGATGCGTCGCCGCTCGGCATCGGCGGCGTCGACGACGCGAGCACGGCTCACGGTCAGCTCGTTCACCCGCTTGCTCGACTCCGACTGCCCGAGAAGTGCTGCAGCGCTCCACCAATCGAGCTTGGCAATCAGGGTCGTCAGTGGCGGAACGCCGGCAACCAGGACTACCAGAGCTGCCACTCCGATCACCGCAACCAGCGGAAAGTCCACTCGTTCGGCTATCTCCAACCCGGTGCCCTCGGGATCGGTGACCAACCACGCGACCGGGGCGGCCGCCAGAACCGGAAGCGCCAGGAAGAGCGCAGGCAGCAAGAACAGCAGCGCAGCCGAGATCGGAATACGAATGATCCAGTAGACGAGCGACTTCCACAGCCCGACGTCACGAACACACCACACCAACTTTCGCCAACTGGTCGGATAGACGATGGTGTCCGGTTTCGTGATCTCGATGCCACTGGTCAGGTCGATGCCCGCTCGCGCCGCGATGTCCAGCCAACGAAGGACCACGATCGTGAACACGAAGACGAGCACACCGCTGAGGGCGAACGGCAACGCGAACACCGCGAGCAGGAGCAGACCTACGATCAGCCATCCGCCCAGTCCGGCGAACGTCGTCGCCAACAGCGACGCCATTGCCAACCACCACTGCTGCGAAATCCACGCTCTGAGCGGATTGAGGGGAATCGGTAATGCCTGGTTCATGCGGATGAGCCTAAGTGGGCAGTCGCCGGGGCGTCCTCACTGCGAACCCACGAGGTGAGGTAGGGCCAGCCCTACCCTCGGCGCGCGGGTCCACGTGAGTTCGCCCAGCTCAGGCGTCGAACACGCCCTTTGCTTCCCGAACTTGTCGGTAGCCGGTGATATCAAGAAAGTACACGACTACAGAAAGGGTTCCCATGTCCGCCAGTGTCGATACCTGCCACGGAACGCTCGTGATCCACGCAGTCGGTAGTGCGGAATGCACGGAACCCGATTGCGTGGATCTCGAGTACGTTCGCCACTTCCTGGTGCTCGAGTGCGAGGAGATCACCGGCGGCTGCCAGTGCACAGCGCTGGTTGAGCTCGCTCAGGCGTCCTGACGCCGGACGACCGGCTGCTGCAGCTCCGTCACCCAGTTCTCCTGCGGCGCAGGCTCGGAGACCAGGTAGTACTCGCGGCAGATGCCGGAGAGCTCGTAACCGTTGGCGTCGATCCAGGCCATGAACTGCTCCCAGGTTTCCCCGATCGTCGCCATCGAGCCGTGGTGCACGGTCGTCAGCGCGAGGTCGATCGCGGGTAGCTCGGTGACGTCGTAGTCCTCGCCTGCATCGACGTCGGGGGTGATCTCGAACGCGGCATGCACCGTGATGCCGGTGCCGTCACCGTCGTCGACGGCCTCGTACAGGGCGATCGACGACGGTCCGAATTCGACTCCGTCTCGTGCCAGAGACGACGCGAGCCGGGCGTACATCGGACCGATCACCGGGCCGATGTTCTGTGGCCCGTAACCGGCAGCATTCTCGGTAACGACGGCGACGCGGGTGGCCGGCAGCGACTTGGTGTCCACGGTGATCATCGAATCTTCTCCCTCTACGGCGCGGAGGCGCGCATCGATCCGACGCAATCGGGCGGCGTCGAGATCGAGTCGATGGGCGACGTCTTCACGTTTGGCGACGAGCATCCGACGCAATCGGTCTTCGCTGACCTGCGCATGCACGATCTGCTTCACCTCGTCGAGCCGAAATCCCAGGTCCTTGAACATCAGGATGCGTCCCAACTCCTCGAACTGTCTACCGTCGTACGACCGATATCCGGTGAACGGATCCACCCGTGCCGGCGTCAACAGCCCGATCTCGTCGTAATGCCGAAGCATGCGAACCGAAACCCGGCCGATCGATGCGAACTCTCCGATACTGAACATGACCCTCCGAGACTGCCGTCTCACACTGTGTGAGGGTCAAGTATCGCGCGCCGTGCGGTGGCTCGACCCGTTCTGCGCGCACCGATCAACCGATTTGGCCGGTCGTCGCATCGATCGAGTGCGCTCCCTGATAGTCGCCAGAAATTCGGACCAGGCCATTCGCCAGGTCTACGGCACCCCAGCGGTCACCGTAGCGCAACAGGCGTTGAGAAACCAGGCTTGGCAGTGGATTCCCGACACATCCCGATACGGCCTCCCGGACCCGCCTCGATAACCGACCGGGCGTCTGTAATCAAATGTTGAACGACCCTGTGAATGCGACGTCGCAGCGGTTATGGTTCGTTTCGATGCTCCTCCCCCGAACCCACAAGGACTCGCCATGAAGAGACGCCTGATCGCCTATTCCATTGCTGCACTTGCTATCTCCGCCACCGCAGTGGCGCTTCCCACCGGAGTGGCGTCGGCCGCGCCGTGTTCGGATGTGGACGTCTCGTTCGCTCGGGGCACCGGGGAACTTCCCGGCCTCGGCATCACGGGAACTCCCTTCGTGAACAGCGTCAAATCGCAACTCTCGGATCGCTCGGTCAGCACGTACGCCGTGAATTACGCCGCCGACTTCACCCAGGCCAGCGCGGGACCCGGATCTCGCGACCTCGTGGCTCATCTCAATTCCGTTGCGGCATCGTGCCCGTCGACGAAATTCGTGATCGGCGGTTACTCGCAGGGGGCGACCGTGGTGACCAACGCAGTGGGTCTGCGCACTCCCAGCAGCTTCACCGGTGCCGTCATTCCGGCCGCGATCGCCGACCGTATCGAGGCCGTTGTGGTGTTCGGCAACCCATTCGGGCTCACCGGCAGGAAGATCGAAACAGCCAGCAGCACATACGGTTCACGCACCAACAGCTTCTGCAACTTCGGCGACCCGGTGTGCCAGATCGGCGGCTTCAACACCTTCGCTCACCTGACCTACGGCACCAACGGCTCGACGACGCAGGGTGCCTCGTTCGCGGCAGCTCAGGTACGCAGCTGATTCGACTCACCGAAATCGGTGCGCGGGCCCCGATGGTTCTGCGGATAGAAAAGTCGGTTCCGGTAGCCCGGATTGCTCTGCGCTCGTGAAGATTTCCTCAGCGACTGCATCGACCCGAGCTATCGGAACCAACGCAATGGCAGAACCCCCGAACCCCCCACCAGTCATACGGGCCCCGTATGCCCCGGCTCGCAGCGCAGCATCGACGGCGCTGTCCAACTCGGGGGAACTCACCTCGTAGTCGTCTCGAAGCGAGACGTGTGACGCCGTCATCAGGTCGCCGAGTTCGGTACCGATGGCACCGGCGTCCAGCAACGCTACTGCCCGCTCAACTCGTCGTATCTCGCTGGTGACGTGACGAACTCGGGGAACGAGAGCCTGATCGGTGAGCCCCGATACCGCCCGCTCGGGGTCGAGTCCGCGCAGCGTCGGCACACCCAGCTCCAGGTAGGCCCGGTCGAGGGCGGCCCGGCGGGCACCGTACTGGCCGTCGACCAGACGGTGCGGAGCGTTGGTGTCGATCACCATGATGCGAGCACCCGACGCCGCGACGTCCAGTGGGATCTGCCGGGTCGACCCGTCGAGGCAGTCCAGAAGCAGGGCGTGTCCTCGTTCGGCAAGCATCGCGATGGCTTGATCCATGCCCCCGGTCGACGCGCCGGCCACATCGTTTTCGGCCCGAATACTGGCGTCGATCAGTGCTTTTCGATCGACGTTCAGATCGAACAGATCGCTCAGAGCCAAGGCGAACGAGCACTCGAGGGCCGCCGAACTCGACAGGCCTGAGCCCACCGGTACCGAGGAGTGCACGGCAACATCGATTCCGCCTATCCCGTGTTCCTGCAGCGCCCAGGCAACGCCCGCCACGTACGCGGCCCAGCCCGACGGACTTCCCGGTCCGATGTCACCGAGTTGCCCCGTCCACGTCTGGTCCGTGTGCGTCGAGACCGCCCGCATCGTGGCATCCTCGCGCCGCCGAACAGCGACTGCAGTGGCGAAGGGCAGCGCGAACGGCAGCACCAGACCTCCTGCGTAGTCGATGTGTTCGCCGATCAGGTTGACTCGCCCCGGTGCCAACCAGACGCCGTCCGGTTCACCGCCGAACGCGGTGTCGAACAGCTCCGAAGCACCGTCGGCGAGGCTCTGCTCGGACACGACGCTCAACCAGTTCACACCAGCACCTCGCGCAATCTGTCTGCGATTCTCTCGGGAGTCGTGTCGTTGATCCATGCGCCCATCGCCGACTCGGATCCGGCCAGAAACTTCATCCGGCCCGGTGACCGCATCATCGAGAACAGTTGCAGGTGAAGTCGTCCCAGCTCTCGATCGGATCCGACGGGGGCCTGGTGCCACGCCGAAATGTAGGGCACCTCGTCCACGTCCTCGAAGAATGCGTCGACGCCCCGCAGCAATGCGCGGTAGACGCCGGCCAGCTCGTCGCGCTCCGCGTCGTTCAGTTCGGCAAGATCTGCGACGTCGCGGCGCGGAGCAAGATGCACCTCGAGCGGCCACCGTGACGCCGCGGGGACGTACGCCACCCAATGCTCGACATCCACGACTATCCGTCGACCCGAGCGCAATTCGGCGGCGAGTACATCGGCCAACAGAACTCGACCGGTGTTCTCGAAGTGTCTGCGCGACTGCCTGATCAAGGCATCGGTACGAGGAGGAAGGTAGGGGTAGGCGTAAATTTGGCCGTGCGGGTGCGTCAAGGTGACACCGATCTCCTTGCCACGATTCTCGAAGCAGAACACCTGTTTCACTCCATCGATCGCCGAGAGCTCCGTGGTCCGGTCTGCCCACACGTCGATGATCGTTCGGACCCTCGACAGTTCCAGCGAGACGAAAGACGCGTCGGGATCACTGGCGAAACAGACGACCTCGCACCGACCGGTACCTGCCGCCAATGGCCACATCGGCTCACCGTCGACCGCTGCCGGAAGAGTTTGTTGTGCAGCACTTCCCGCCAACGACGGGAAACGGTTCTCGAACACCACGACGTCGTAATCCGAGGCCGGGATCTCGGTCGCCGGCCGGCCCGGACGGCTGGGGGCCAACGGGGACAGGTCGGCGGGAGGCAGGAACGTGCGGTCCATCCGCTGGGCAGCCATGACGATCCACTCGCCGGTGAGAACGTCGAATCTCATCTGCGAGAGCGACATCGACGGCGGCAGCGGCCGTGAATCCACCAGCTCCCGGGTGGCACCACCGGAAAGGTAGGGCTCGGTGTCGTCGTAATAGATCAATTCTCGACCGTCGGCCAGCGTGGTCGAGGTCTTGCGCATCGGATGGCTGGTGTCCTGCGTGGTCATCGACTGCTCTCTTCTCGAGTTGTCGGCCTGGATTCGGCGGGGCCGGTTGCGACGACCACGTCGTCGACGATGTCGGTGAGCGCGTCACGAATACGTTCGGGCACAGCGACATCGGTGACGATCACCTCCACCTCCGACAACGCAGCGGTGGTTGCGAGGGCGCGAACACCCCACTTGGTGTGATCAGCGAGGACCGCGACGCGTCGAGCCGAGGCGACGAAGGCCTGATTGGTCTGTGCCTCCAGCAGATTGGGGCAGGTGAGGCCCGCATCGATGTCCACTCCATGCGTGCCGAGAAACAGAATGTCGACGTGCAGCGTCTGCAACGCGCCGACCGCCAACGGACCGACGAGTGCGTACGACGGGGTGCGTTGGCCTCCGGTGAGCAACACGGTGTGGTCTGCTCTGCCGCCGGCATGAAGGACGTCGGCGACGGGCAGGGAGTTGGTCACCACGGTGATGTCGGGTATCCGAAGCAGTTCCCGCGCCAGCGCGTGTGTCGTCGTACCTCCGGAGATGCCGATGGTCGTTCCTGGCCGGATCAATCGTGCGGCGGCGCGGGCAATGGCGGCCTTGGCGTCACGGCTCTGCTCGGACTTCACCGGAAAACCCGGCTCGAACGCGCTCGCGGAACTCGGCGCGGTGATGCCGCCATGCACTCGCTCGACCAGGCCCTGGGCGACCAGTTCATTGACGTCACGTCGAATGGTCATGTCGGACACCGACAGAGCAGTGCCCAACGCGGCCACCGTGACGGCTCCCTCGGACAGCACCCGGTCCAGAATCTTCTGCTGACGTTGATGGGCGAGCATCACACCATCACCAGACCTGGTTCCATGCACACAACATTCACCAGGTAGCAACAAATGTCAACAAAAGCGAACAGGGTGCGGCGATGAGGTCAGAAGTCGTCGTCGCTCTCGGACGCGGTTCGTGCACGACCGATCCGTGTCAGATGCACCCGTCGCGCCAGTCGAATCACGGGACGGATGAGCAGTTCGATACTCCCCAGCAGGAAGAACCACGTACCGATCACCGTCGTGCTCTCCTGAAAGAAGAGGATGCTGCCGGCGATGAACCAGACCGCAACGAGAATGTCGTTGATGATGCTGACAACTTCCCACCGCTGGCGAATCACCAGCTCCTCGTGCCCGATAGTGAAGGTCAGGTCGTTCATAGCGGCTCCTTCGTAAAACGTCGGTGTACCCAGTCCGACTACCCGGATCCCTCCCAATCGACCCGGGCTGCCATCTCGAGCAATTTCCGACGACGTGTCTCGCTGGTCTCGCCGATCCGCGCGATACGTCCGTACACATGGGCGCGGAAGTCGGTCAGATCGTCCCGATTCTGTTGGGCTGCACCGCTACCGATGCAGTTGTGCAATAACGCTCTGAGGTTGTCGTACTCCTCTCGCGGAACTGCGGGCCACGCATTGACCACCAGCCCGGTGAGCTGTTGGCGTTGATGCGCGCGCCGTACTCGGGTTTTGTCGGGATGAATCGTGAAGTCCTCGTCGTGCACAATCTGGGACAGCACCCACAGCAACTTGACGACGTCGAGGTCTGCCGGACCGGAGAACGCCAGGTCGTCGGCGTAGCGGGTATACCGGGCACCCATGGTGCGGGCGAGCCCGGCAGCTCGAATATCGAGTTGGCGGGCAGCCAGGTTGGCCAGGGCGGGCGACGTCGGTGCGCCCTGCGGCAAGTGGGTGGTGCGAAGCCTCGCCGCCGTCGCGCGGTCCATGCCCGTCAATTCGCCGGCCGGGGTGACCGTTGTGCACAGCGCGGCAAGATTCGCCGCAACTTTTCTGGGATAGCCGACGGCCTCGAAGATCGCCACCACTCGATCGAACCCGATGGACGGAAAGAAACGACGTAAGTCGACCGAGACCACCACCTCACGCTCGGCGTGGGGCGTCGCGAACGTGCGGGGGCTCCGCCCTTTACGAAAACCGTGCGCGGCGGGATGTGGCGGAATTCGATCCAGGATGCGGTGCAGTATCTTTCGCTGAATCTCGCGCAAGCGCGGTTTGGGCACCTCGAGCAGACGGACGCCGTGGCGCTTGTCGAGACGAGCAGATCGATAGTGCTGCAGGGGAAACGGTGCAGTACGCAGCCTCCCCTGCAGGTCGGCAAACCACTCGATTTCGGAAATGGTCAGATCCAGTGATTGCGCGAGCTGGCCCGTCGTCTCGTAGCGAGGCACCTCGAACCGCCAGGGTACGACACGGCCACGTATCGGCGATCGCTGTAACTTCGACGGCTGCGTAATCAACGGAAGATCGCGCAGCAGAACGAATATCGACGCCTCGTCGAACGGCGGACTCGGGTACAGGTCGATGATTCGATCGGCCAACCTCGAGGCCTTGGCCGGCATGAACCGAGAGAACGCCTCCTCGAGCCCCGATTGCGTCCACTCTGCGTCTGCAGCCAAACGAGCCAGGGTTGCGGCGGCGCGCGGAGACAGTTCGCGGTCGTTCACGTCGATCGCTCCAACGGGTCTCGAGCGAGAGAATGCAGCGGCGCGCGGCGACCGAAATCTTTCGTCCTCGGAGCTGCCAAGCACGCGTAGCGTGCAGACCAGCTTCGGACGCAGTGCTCGATTCTCAATATGTACCCAGGGGTTACCCCTGAGACCGGTCCCGCGGACCAACTCTCGCCCACGCGCCGCTGCATCCGTCCACCATGCCAAATCGAGGCCGATCTGTCAGCGGGATGACTCGCTGGTTCGACCGACCGGTCGGGTTTTGAAGTTCTCGTGAGTTGCTCGATTACGAGCCGGAGCTCTCGAGTCCGGAGCAGGTGAACGGAACCAGCGCCGACTCCGTTGCGTCCAACCCGTAGATGGGCTCTTGGGAAAGGACAGTGCACATGCATCGAAACAGTCGATGGGCGGCAATCGCAGTAGGTCTGCTCCTGCTCAACGCATGTTCGACGGGCCAAGACGGTACTGCAGTCCCAGAAGTCATCGCAACAACCAGCACGGCCGTCGCAGCACCGACGCCCTGGGATCCATGCACCATCCCCGACGACGCCATCGAGCAGGCGGGATTGAACACGGCCACCAAGGAGTCGGGGGTGTTCGGACGCGATCAAAACGGATTCAAGATCTGCGGCTGGGAGAGTCAGCCGCCCAGCAGCAAATACTTCTTCTCGCTCTTCGTGGGGATTGCGAGTATCGACTACATCGACGATCCGAGTTACTTCGACCGCCTTCAATCCGTCCGAGTGGGCGCACGTGACGCCACCCAGTACCAGCAACTGTCTGCTGACTCGTCCCGAAACTGCGGTGTTGCCTTTGCCGCGGGAGCACAACTGGTCAGGGCGACTCTGGTCACTGCCGGACGTGTCGACGACCCGCCGTACGAACCATGTATCGAGCTCAATTCCGTAGTCACACTCCTCGAGTCCCAACTTCCTGCCTGACCCTCAGAACCGAAGGGTGCAAACTATGTCCGAGTCGCCGCCTGATTTGATCACCCACTGGCAAGGACTCAACGCTTTAGCTGAAGCTGGGACACTGATCATTCCTGCAGACGTCGCCGCCAAGTGCGACGCTGCCTGCGATGTCTATCTTGCGCACCTCGAGAAAATGCAAGCTGATGCCCGCAAACTGTCGGAGACCAAGAGCTGGGGCGACATGAAATCTGCTCAGGACCTACAACGTCGGTTCGCTCGCCTGGCGGCCGGCAAAGACACGTCACTCGACGTCATTCTTCAGCAGCACATCGACGTCATCGAATCGATGCGCATGCTCTTCCGTCGCTACTTCGACGAGACGACCGATACCGATGATCTGACGTCGTCGAACATCACCGCGCTCACCCCGGAGAACTGAGAGACGCCAACACTTTTCGGTGGACCTCGACTTCGCGTTTGTCGTTGTCCAGACGCCGTTCGATGGGTGCGTAACCGCGGGAACGCCACCATCCGATGCTCTCGACCATGCTCACCATCGGACCCACGAACACATGGGTCCACCCCTGTGTTTCGAGAATGCGCTCGAGCTCCGCCAGCACCGGATTCGCCACCCGGTCATGCTCCAGTTCCCCGTCGACGATCAGACTCCCCACCCACGGTTGACCTTCGCGGGGATGCGGAGCCAGCAGTGTCATCACGCCCACGATTCGGTCCGCTGCCCCGATCACCACGCAGTGAGAGTTCTCCATGACCGTGTTGTGCCAGAGGAACTTCTCGACATCCTCGACGGTGAAGGCGGTGACTCCGGTGTGCAACGTACTCGCGTCGAGGAACTGAGGATTGCTGTTGAACACGGCGAGGAAGTCCTCGGGACTATCCCTGCCGTCGACCTCACGCACCGCATACGCTCCCGCGTCGAATCCGAATTCCATTCAGCCACGGTAGAGCCAATCCACGACCTCCGTCGTCGAGCACACCCCGTAGACGAGGTGTGGATTCCCACGAGGGGCGTGAATCCCAGCATCGGGGCACTTACGTGACACCTGGTCCGTAGTTGCACGTGACAGTTGTCAGCAGTTCGCCATGACACCGGAAACGACGTCCTGTTTGCCGTTGACCAGCACTTTCGTCGCAGTGAAGAGTCTGATGTGTCGCCGAGGAACACGGCTGAAGATCCACAGACGAAAGAGCGAAGGGAATTGCAGATGATCACGCAGAATTCGACTCGGACCGAGGCGGTGGGTACCGAGACAGCACTCGCGGTACACGCCACCGGTATCCACAAGTCGTTCAGCGACTCCACGGGCTCGAAGTTCCGCGCCGTTCGCGAGTTGAACCTCTCGATTCCCCGCGGGCAGGTTGTGGCGTTCCTCGGGCCGAACGGCGCAGGCAAGAGCACGACGATCGACATGATCCTCGGGCTCACCGAACCGGACGGCGGCACCATCGAGGTGCTCGGCACCGATCCGCTGACCGCCGCGTCGACAGGACGCAGCGCAGCGGTACTGCAGTCCGGTGGACTGTTGCCGGACGTCACTGTCGGAGCACTGGTCGCGATGATGGGCTCGCTGTACATCGGGGCCGATCCTGCCGCCGCGATCACCCGCGCCGGGCTCGGTGAACTGGTGAATCGACGTGTATCGAAATGCTCTGGTGGCGAACAGCAGAAGGTGCGGTTCGCCCTCGCATTGCTCTCCAACCCCGAGCTACTGCTGCTCGACGAGCCGACCGCCGGCATGGATGTCACTGCGCGCAAGCACTTCTGGCAGGCGATGCGCGCGCAGGCAGCCAACGGCACGACCGTCATGTTCGCAACCCACTACCTCGAAGAGGCACAGGACTTCGCCGATCGAATCGTCGTCATCGTCGACGGTGCCCTCGTCGCCGACGGCACGGTGGCCCAGATCAAGGCCACCGTCTCCAATCGGACCGTCGACGCCAACCTGCCACGCTCCGAGGCCGAATTCGTTGCAGGGCAGACCGGCTCGCGACTGCAGGAACTCGCCAACGGCCGGTTCCGATTCGTCTGCACCGATACCGACCCCGTGGTGCGCGCACTGAGCACGTCGACCTCCGCGACAGATATCGCGATCGTGTCGGCCTCACTCGACGAAGCATTCTCGGCGCTGACCGACCGCACTCACCAGAATTGAGGACATCCGATGACCACTACGACCTCACTACGCCCCCGCCGCGGACTACACCCCACGTTCGTCCTGCACGACATCCGCAGGCAGATCACCCCACAGAATCTGATCTTCACCGTCGCGCTGCCCGCCGTTCTCTACCTCGCCCTGTTCCGCGTCGTGGAACCCAGCGCCGGAGTCGATTTGCCGCACGGCAACTTTCAGGCCTGGATGATGATCGGAATCGCCGTCTACGGTGCGTCGATCGGCACCATCTCGCGGGCCGCGGGCATCTCGAACGAGAAAGCCAACGGCTGGCTGCGGACAATTCGCCTGTCGCCCTTGGGTGCCGGCGGCTACGTCGCATCGCGCATCATCGCCTGCCAGGTGTACGCGGCCATCCCGGTCATCGTGGTCGGCATCCTCGGAGCACTCACCGGAGCCCGCGCCGACGCGATCGTGTGGATCACCGGCCTCGTCGTGGCCTGGATCGGATCTGCCATCTTCTCCGCCCTCGGCCTTGTGCTGGGGATGCTGCTGCCACCCGAGGTCGTCACCCACGTTCCTGGCGTCGTCATGACCGGCCTCGCCTTCCTCGGCAACATCTTCATCCCGCTTTCTGGCGGCATGCTCGCCGTCGCACAGGTGACACCGCTTTACGGTGTGGCGACGTTGGCCCGCTACGCGCTGACCGACGGCTACAACCTCGACGGATCTCACGCCTCGCTCGCAGGTGCCCTCATCAACGTCGCAGCCTGGTTCTTCGGATTCTCCTTCGCCGCCGTCCGACGATTCGCTGGGGCGACCGGCCGCCAGTGACATACAGGTCACGGTTGCCCAGCGCGGAGGCGTCGTCGATAGTGTGGGTTCCTCACCGGAGAAAGTGACAGCAGTGACCACGCAGAAAACCGATGCCCGACGCAACGAGCGGTTCCCCAGCGCGTTGGTCGCGTTCATTGCGAGTTGGTTCGTCGTCGCGCTGTTCACGTTCATTTCACTGACAACGGTGTTCGATCACCGGGAAAGCATCGGATACGGGCTTGCTCTCCTGGCCGCAGCGATGGTCGTCTTCATTGCGGTGATCCTGGTGCTGGCACAACGCATGTCGGTACTGGGACGCGTCGATTCACGGCTGACGGTGGCGGCATGGATCGCCATTCCGCTCGGCATCGTCCTCGTCCCGCTTTCCGAGGTCTGGGAGATGAGCGCGATGTCGGTGGCGATCGCGGCGACCTTGGTACGTGGGCGCTGGGCACCAGCCGTCGTCGGCGGTGTGTTCGTCATTGCGACCGTTGTCACTGTCGGCGTGGACCGCGCTGAGCCCCTAGAGGCGTTCGGAATCACGTTGTTCAACACGTGTACGACTGTGGTGCTGATCGTACTCACCGAGCTTGCACTGGCACTCGACGCTTTGCGGGCGTCTCGTGAACAGGTTGCCAGGCTGCTCGTCGATGCTGAGCGACATAGGATTTCGCGGGATTTGCATGACGTCATAGGCCGCACTCTGGTGACCGCGCAGCTACGCAATCAGGCTGCACTGCAGATGTTCGAGAACCAGCCGGAGAAGGCCCGTGAGCAGCTGGGGCATGTGCACGACGTTCTCAACAGTGGTCAGGCGGATCTGCGGAGGATTACCAGCGGACCCATCCTCGACGACTTCGTGTCGGAGCTGGCAGCCGTCGAAGCGATGTGTGCCCGGCTGGGCATCGACTGCCTTACCTCGGTGGAAGCCCCGCCGGTCAGCGACGTGGACCGCATCTTCGCCGCCGTCGTACGCGAATCGTCCACCAACATGCTCAAGCATGCTCACCCACGCAGGTGCACCGTTCGAGTCACCGCTGAGAAGAACTGCGACGTCTTCGAGTTCACCAACGACGGCGTCACCCGTGAGGAGACCGACGCAGGTACGGGAACCGGGATCGCTGCACTGACCCGCCAGGTCGAGGCCGTCGGAGGCAGATTCACAGCCGGCAAGACGGCAGCGGGTACCGAGTTTCGAGTCGTGGCCACCATCCCGAGGGCAAAGGCAGACGTATGACGATCACCGTGTTGCTTGCCGAGGACGTCGCTCTACTGGCCGAAGCCTTCGAGGTGTTGTTGTCCACCGACCCGGACATCGAGGTGGTCGGACGAGTGTCCCGAGGAGACGAAGTATGCGATGCCGTAGATCGCTTGCGGCCGGACCTCGTCCTGATGGACATCGACATGCCCGGTATGACGGGCATCGCGGCCACGGCTGCCCTTCGAGCAATGAACGATCGCACCCCGGTGCTGCTGCTGACTGCCCTACCCGGCAGCGGGCATGTGCACGACGCTTTGGCCGCGGGAGCGAACGGGTATCTCCTCAAGAGCACGGACGCGGTGCACCTCTTCGCCGGTATCAAGGCGGTGTTCTCGAAACACACCGTCATCGATCCGGCCTTGGCTGCCGAAGCGTTGCGGGCGGGGCCGAATCCCTTGCGTGACCGCGAGCTCGACGTGTTGAGGCTCGTCGATCAAGGGTTGTCCACCAAGCAGATCGGCGAACGCTTGTTTCTCAGCCCCGGAACGGTGCGCAATTATCTCTCGAGCATCATCACCAAGTTGGACGCAAGCAGCCGACTCGAAGCGATCAAGTCCGCGCGTGAGAACGGGTGGCTTTAGGTCAGCCTCCGTGTGCTTCGACGGCCACGGGCTGCCATTCGCGCCAGTTGGCCAGGCGTGATTCGTAGTCCGTCCTCGCGATCTGGAGCGGTGCTTCTCCGAAAAAGACTCGCAGCGGCGGCTTTTCGGCGTCGACGACCTTGAGCAGCGCCGAACGCGTAGCTACCGGATCGCCAGGAGTTGCCTGCCTTGCACTCCGCAGTTCGGCGGCCTTCTCCCGAATCGGGTCGTACGCGGCGATGTCGGTGGACTTCTTGGCAGACGGGCCGGACCAGTCGGTGGAGAACCCACCCGGCTCGATGAGCGTCACGTGGATACCGAAGTCCTCGACCTCCTGCGCCAATGCCTGGCTGAATCCTTCGAGCGCCCACTTCGAGGCGTGGTACGCACCGACATTCGGGAATGCTGAGATTCCGCCGATGGACGACACCTGCAAGATGTGGCCACTCCCCTGCTCACGCATGAACGGCAGCGCCGCCTGCGTAACCCATAGCGCTCCGAAGACGTTCGTCTCGATCTGCGCCCGAGCATCTTCCTCGGAGAGTTCCTCGATCATGCCGAACTGGCCGTAGCCGGCGTTGTTGATGACGATGTCGAGTGAACCGAACTTGTCGTAGGCCTGTTGGACTGCCGCGAAGTCGGCGGCGCGATCGTTCACGTCGAGTTCGATAGGCAGAATCGCATCGCCGTACTGTTCGACGAGATCTTTCAAGGTGTCTGTGTTGCGAGCAGTCGCTGCGACCCGATCGCCACGGTCGAGTGCCGCGATCGCCCACTCCCGCCCGAATCCCTTGGAGGTGCCGGTGATGAACCACGTCTTGGCTGTCATGAATCTCGTCCCTTCGCTACACGGACAAAAGTAAGGACGACGTCCGCTGCAAACGCCTCTCGGCGAGTGGTCGCTCGAAGCGACAAATGGGGTGAGGCCCGGGGCTTGCCAAGCGAACGCCGTCGAAAGAGTCCAACGAGGCGCCGTCGCCGACTATTCCCCGCACGTCAGCTGTGTTCGGTGATCATCACCGCCATGGTGTTACGCTCCAGCGCCTCGAAGATGTGCAGCGCGTCGCCGGGGTAGGCGACATAGTCGCCGGGTGCCAGCTCGACTGCCTCGCCCACTGGCCCCACCAGGGCTCGTCCAGCGCTGAGCACAACGTGCTCGACCACACCGGGCGAATGAGGGTCCGAGCGCCTCGGCTCGCCGACGTCCGCGCTGACCAGATAGATGTCTCGTCGCGCGTTCGGCGGAGACGACGCCAGCAGCGTCGCGGAGTAGTCCGCCCGGTCCGACGCAAATCTTGGCCCCTCGCCCGCACGGATCAGGCGGACCGACTGCTTCGCGGGCTCGACCAGTCTGGAGAACGGCACGTCCAGGGTGACGCTGAGGGCCCACAGAGTTTCCAGACTCGGGTTACCCGTCCCCGATTCCAGTTGCGACAGAGTCGATTTAGCGATACCCGCACGACGCGCCACCTCAGCCAGCGAGAGGCCGACGCGTCGTCGCTCCTGCTGCAGAGCAGCAGCGATGGCCGCGATCGGTGGTCCGGCGTCCGCCATTCGTTCACTCCATCGGTACGTTCGTTTGATTTGACGAACAGCCTAACATCGTCCACTATAACGACCATGCGTTCGACATGGCGAACCCTGCAGGGGGTCAACATCCGCGACATCGCGTTGGTCTGTCTGGCCGACGCCTTGGTCGGGGCCTCGTTCGGTGCCATCGCCGTAGCCGCCGACCTGCCACTGTGGCTACCGGTAGTGATGTCCCTGGTGGTCTTCGCGGGCTCCTCCCAATTCATCTTCGTCGGCATCCTGGCCGTCGGCGGCAACCCCGTCGCCGCCGTGGCGAGCGCGTTGCTTGCAAACACACGGCTCGTACCGCTCGGATTCTCCATAGGATCCGTTTTCGACAACGTCTCGCCATGGAAGCGACTGCTCGGCACCCACCTGATCACCGACGAAGCGGTCGCATTCAGCGTCGCCGAAGAAGACGAAGGACGGCGTCGAACAGCGTTCTGGCTGTGCGGAATCGGACTGTTCGTCACCTGGAACATCGGGGTGGTGATCGGCACTCTCGGTGGTGGCGCAATCACCGATACCGCCGCACTCGGACTCGACGCCGCATTTCCGGCAATCCTGCTCGGACTGATCATGCCTGCGCTCCGAGATCGGGGCACGCGCAATGCCGCACTCGTCGGCGCAGGGATCGCCCTGGCAGCGTCGATGTTCCTACCGAGCGGACTGCCGGTGCTCCTCTCGCTGATCGCCGTGGTCCCCGCACTGCTGTCCACCAAGCCCGCCGCACGCAAGGAATCCGCATGAGCCTCACGATTCCCCTGATCGCCATGATCGTCGGCACCTTCGCGCTCCGCCTCATCGGCCCGGCCCTGCGCTCGCGCATGACCATCTCGCCCCGCATCGACCGCGTCATGTCCACCTCGGTCGCCGTCGTGTTCGTAGCCCTCATCGCCACCTCGACCCTGCTCGTGGGCAAGGACTTCGCGGGCTTCGCAGCCCCCATCGGCGTCACCGTCGCCGGAATCCTCGCCTGGCGCAAAGCACCCTTCGTCGTCATCGTGATCGCGGCTGCCGCAACCACCGCTTCCCTCCGCTGGTTCGGTGTCGCCTGACCGAACCGCGGCACCCCGAGTCCACTAGATGTGACATTGACCCCCGAAAAGTCCACCAAATGTCACATCGAGTGCATCGGATCGGGAACACCGGTGACAGCCATCGCCCCTTCGCGGACTACCTACACGACAACGAGCCCATTGCCACCTGGGCGACCTCGCTTACTGACCTGAGCGCCCACTATTTCCCTGCAGCCCCGGGATTCCGTCTTTCGAACCGAATTGTGGGCGCTGACATCAGTTGACCGGCGCAGCGTGAACCGCCGACCCCCGCTGGACCCACCTGACCTCGCGCACCGCTCCCCGTTCACCGGCACCCCCAGTCCACTGGATGTGACATTGACCCCCGAAAAGTCCACTCGACGTCACATTGAGTACCCCCGGGCGGGGACAATGGAGAATGAACACAATGTCTCGATGTGGGGAGCAGCAATGACCGCGCTGGATGCAGTACGACGACGCTGGCCGAAGACGATGCCACTTCAGCCGCTTCCGTCGGAGTCGTGGGCCAAGCAGGAGCCGACGTGGAAGGGTGCGAATCCCCAGGTCATCGAGTCGGCGTTGAAGCGTGCGAAGACTCGGACGTCGGGCAATTGGTTCGTCTTCGCTGCGAGTCGTGACGTGAAGGCCGACAAGCCGTTCGGTCGCTATGTCGGCACCACCGAGTTGGTTGCGTGGCGGGATTCGGCGGGCAAGGTGCATATCGGTCCGGGTGCGTGTCCGCATCTCGGGGCGGCACTCGATACCGCGAAGATCGAGTGCGACGCGTTGGTGTGCCGGTGGCATGGGCTGGCGTTGGGTCCGAAGGGTAAGGCTGGCTGGCGGCCGGTTCCTGCGTTCGACGACGGTGTTCTGGTGTGGGTCCGGCTCGACGAGCTGGGCGGCGAGGAGCCGACGCCGGTGCCGGTGGTTCCGATCAGGCCCCCTGCGTCGACGTCCATTCCTGGTGTCGTCACGTTGATCGGGAAGTGCGAACCGGACGACATCATCGCCAATCGCCTCGATCCGTGGCACGGCGCATGGTTCCATCCGTACTCGTTCGCGAGGTTGAAAGTGGTGAGCGCGCCCACCGACATCGATGTGCCCGAGGAGGACGATCGCTTCCTGGTCGATGTCACGTTCCGCGTCAGTCGCGGCATCGGTGTTCCGGTTCGAGCCGAGTTCGTCTGCCCCGGCCCACGCACCATCGTCATGCGCATCCTCGACGGTGAGGGGGCGGGAAGCGTCGTCGAGACACACGCGACTCCCCTGGCTCCTGCGTCCGACGGCACCCCGCGGACGGCGGTCATCGAGGCGACGATCGCGAGCTCGGATCGACCCGGCTTCCAGATGGCGCGCAAGGTCTCGGGACTGCTGCGTCCGGCGATGAACTTCACCGCAGCACGTCTGTGGAAGGACGACCTCGATTACGCCGAACGCCGTTACGAACTGCGCTCGACGGGTCGCGCGTGATCTAGCCTTCGACGAACGCGGCGAGTTGGCCGATGACGGTTCCCCAACCGTCATGGAAGCCCAACTCCTCGTGCATCTTTCGGTCTTCTACGTTGCGGTGCATCACGTGCGCCCGGTACTGCGTCCCGTCGGGATGGTCGGCGAACGTGATCACCGCGGTCATGAACAGCTGTAGGGCAGGTCGCCAACCTTCGACGAGGGAGTTGGTGAACACGATGCGTTCCTGATGGTCGACGGCGAGGAAGCATCCGTCGATGTGCGGTTCGAAGTCTCCTCCGGGTTCACTCATCAGCGTTCGGAATGCGCCTCCGGGCTGCAGATCCCACGCGTCGACTCGGCACAGAGTAGGTGCCGGAATCCACCATTTCTCGAACTTCGACGGGTCGGCCCACGCATCCCACACCGTCTCGCGCGGAGCCGCGATGATGCGGGAGATACTCAGGTCGAGTTCGGGATCGAAGGAAGTCATTGTTGTTCACTCTCTTTCGAGGATCGGGTGACGAACTGTTCGAGGCGGTCGGTTCTGGATTCCCACACGGACCGTTGCTGCTCCAGCCACGCGGAGGCCGCGTCCAGGTTGGTTCGCTCGATCGTGCATGCGCGTACACGTCCGGTCTTGTGGGTGCGAATCCATCCGCTGCGCTCGAGTACATGAATGTGTTTCATGAACGACGGCAGAGTCATGTCGAACGGTTCGGCCAGTTCCCCCACGGTCGCAGGCCCGGACCCCAGTCGGCCCAGTACTGCACGCCGCGTGGGATCGGCCAACGCCTGGAACACGTCGTCGAGCACCTCGAAATACTGAGCCATATGGCACAGTATCTCTGCAACAACACTTAGCGCAAGGGCACAGTATCGGCGATTCGGTGCGGACTCGCCGGAACCATCAGTCGTCGGCGAGGTCCTTGAAATAGCGGGCGACGGGCCACCGCTCGAAACCACTCTTCTCGTAGACCGACCGCGCTGGCGCATGACCGGGATCGTCACCGGTCTCGACCATCACCATGCGCATTCCGGCGGATCTCACTCGCGCGAAAGACCGATCGAGGAGCGCCCTTCCGACGCCGGCTCGCTGCTGAGCTGGGTCGACCACCAGGACGTACACCTCACCCATGTCGTCGTTCGGGTGCAGGCGGGTACAGACCCAGCCGACCGGCGTGTCACCGTCCACGGCCACGTCCACGCTCTCGGGTTCGTCGTCGACGACGGATGCGAGATCGTCGTACTGACGCGCCTGCCACCCCTGGGGATAGAAGCAGTCGTACACGAACCACGGGACCGCCTCCTGCACGAGCGGAAACACCGGTTCCCACGCGCGAAGCGACAGCGCGAGCAACTCGGCCCGATACCGGGGGACGTACGGCACGATGGTCACCATCGGACCGAGTGTAGGTTGCAGCATTCGAGCGAGGCGGCGGTTCGACCGTCACACCGACTGCCGCACGCCACCCCCATTGCGCCGCAGCACTATTGGGTGGAAAGAATTTCCGAAAAAGTGCCGAAAAGGTCTTGGCACTCGCTGCATTCGAGTGCTAATTTCTGTGTTGCACAGTTGAGGAGCGCCTCGCCACAGGGGCGAGCGCATCTGGGTACAGGAGGTGGTTGCTGTGCTTCGTTTCGATCCGTTCCGTGACGTCGATTCGCTCACCTCGGCACTGTTGGGTGCGTCTACCGGTTCGGACCGCGCACCGCGATTCATGCCCATGGATCTGTACAAAGTCGACGATCACTACGTACTCAGTGCCGACCTTCCCGGCGTCGACCCGGGATCCATCGACGTCGACGTCGATCGCGGCACATTGACGCTCACCGCGCAACGAACCGTGCCGGAAAGCTCCGGCGTGCAGTGGATTTCATCGGAACGGTTCGCCGGAACGTTCCGTCGACAGATCTCACTGGGTGACGGCGTCGACACCGAGGGCATCTCGGCGTCGTACGACAACGGCGTCCTGTCGATCACCATTCCGCTTGCCGAGCGAGCGAAGCCGCGCAAGGTCGACATCGCTCGTGCCGAGCTGACCGGCCAGCAGAGATCCATCGAACACCAATCGACCTGATCCGTCACGCGCACAAGCACATCGAGCACTGTCGAACTACTCAGGGAGGGTGATGCATATGGAAACGGATACCGTGGTTTGGCCGGAATCTCCCGATCGTGACCAATGGTGGCGCACGGTTCTCGGGGTCGGGACCGAGATCCGTGAATGCGCCACGGCCGATCTACTGGATCAGCAGCGAGCAGAGCCGGCCGACGACGACCTCTACCCGCACGTACCGCGAGAGCCCGTCGCTGCGTGATCCGAACGACCGCAAGGCCGGCACCGACATTCGGTGCCGGCCTGCGTCATTGCCGCACCGAGTAACTGGTCACGAGGCCAGACATCACAGGACCAACGAGTAGAACGTGCTCGACGGGTCCACGACGTAGTCGCCGAACGGGGGCACTGCGACGAATCCGTGTCGCTCGTAGAGGCGTCGAGCTGCGGCGAAGTAGTCCTGGGTACCCGTCTCCAGGCTGACGCGCTCGAATCGCAACCGTCGCGCCTCCGTCAGAACGTGCTCGAGCAGTCCGGCCGCCACCCCGCGGCCTCGCGCGAAACTCGAGGTGCGCATCGATTTCAGTTCTCCGTGTTCGGGAGTGAGTGTCTTCAGCGCGGCAATGCCGAGCAGTGCCCCGGCCTGCCACGCCGTCCACACCCGCATGTCCGGCCCGCGCAGACCCGACAGATCCAGTGCGTGAACACTCTCTGCCGGGGACGTCGCGTGCATGTCCGCAAGGTGCTCGACGAGCAACGCACCGACCTCCGGCCGCGACAGATCGTCGACCTCGAGACGCATGCAACCTCCTGTCGTGAGTGGAAGTTCGACCCCTGCTACGAAGTACCACTCACCTGCGGCGAAGCCGCTCCAAAGCGTCGAACATCTTGAATCGTCCACTCGTGGGCACGGTTTCGATGTCGTGGCCGGTGACGCCCCAGCCCGCCAACAGGGTGTTCGCTGCCTGCAGTCCGGTGGTGGCGGCACGTTCCATGAGAGCCACGGGCAGATCGATCCGAATGCCGTCACCCGCAAGTACCAGCGAGGGCTCGGGGGTGCGCACGGTGGGCCGCTCGGCGAATGCTCCGAGGCCGAACATCGGGCAGTCGTCTCGCCATTCGGATCGTTCCGCGATCACCTCTGCCGCAGCGGTTTCCGGGTAGATCTCGTGCATGCGAGCCATCAGCTGCGCGCGGGTGACCTCCTCGGATTCCTCCGCGGCGTAGGCATGCAGTTCGACGACCGAACCTCCGGTCCTCGCTGCCCACTCCGCGGCCTCGTCCTCGAACCGCTCGAGCACACTGATGTTGTCGATCGGAGGCATACCGCCGGTGCCGATGAACGCGGGACGATCGGCATTCACCGCCTTGCTCAGCCACACGCGGTGGACCATGAAAGGCGGGGTGTTCTGCAGCGCGCCGATCTGCTTGCGCCACGCCGGCGTCCCGAGCTCGGGGGATTTCTCGAGCACCCGCTGCAATCCGGCGATGTCGGTAGCGAGGACCACCGCGTCGGCGTCGATGATTCCGCCGGCGTCGACGCGGAACTTGCGCAGGCCACCGCGGGTGATCTCGCCACACGGAGTGGACGTTCTGATGTCGACACCGAGACCACTGAGATACTCCCCCAACGGGTTCCACAGTGCCTGTGGGTAGGGATCGCGGGGGACGTCGAAGATCAGACCCTCGGAGGAGCCGAGGAAGTAGATGTGGAACATCATCGCCAGTTCGGCAGCCGACATCTCCTCCGGGTCGGCGAAGAAGCTGCGTGAGAACACCCCGAACGCCAGATGGCGTGCCGCTTCGGGAAAGTTGATGTTGCGCAGGAACTCCGCCGCGGGAGTGGTGTCGAGTTCGTCGAAGGTCTTCGGCACGCTCACCGTCATGAGTGGCAGGGCGGCGATTCCGTTGAGGTCGGTGAGGTCCTTCCACCGGAACGTCGGACTGCGCTTGACGAACGCGAACGCATTGAGCGGTGGCGTCTCGGGCAGCCCCTTGAATCCGTCGATACGACCGTCGCCGTCGATCAGCGGGTAGTCGTCGACCGGGCGTAGACGCGCCAGGTCTGGGTCGGTGCGGCGCAGCAGGTTTCGCAGGTTGTAGTACTGCCGGAAGAACGCGTGGAAGCCGCGGCTCATCGTCGCGGGCGAGCCGTCCTCCAGCGTCGTGTCCCAGCCACCGACGCGGCCACCGAGGTAGCTTTCGCGTTCGACCAGATGAACCTTGACGCCGCGTTCGGCCAGCGCGGTCGCGGCGCTCAGCCCCGCGATACCGCCGCCCACCACCACCACATGCGGGACGTCGGCCAGCTGACCTGCGTCCGAATAGCCTTGCACCGCAGCATGGGTGACCTTCTTGGAATCGGTCAACGCTCTTCCTTCGCGGGTCGAGAGCCCAGGAACGTGTGCACCACACCGTTCTGCCATCCGGTCATCGTTTCACGGGCGACACCGCTGTAGCCCGCACGCTGCATCCGTCGCATGAACGCCGATGCGCCGTCGAACGTCACGACGCTCCGCCACAGGTGCCGGTACAACGTGGCGTCTCGCGTCGCGAGCCAGCCGAGCGGGATGATGATGCCCCAGCTCACGACGTTCCAGGAGATGCGAGCACGCAGTGAATCGTGCACCGAGTATTCGTGGAACGCGATCGTCGAACCCGGACGCAGCAGCGCCAGTAGCGATTTGAGTTCGGCGTCGGGGTCGTCGACGTTCCTGATCAGATATGCGGCCAGGATGGCGTCGAACGGTCCGTCGACCCCGTTCACGGCCAGATCCTCCACCCGCGAATGCACGAACGTGACGTTCGACGGCCAGTCCTTGCTCCGGGCGACCTCGAGCATCTCGGCGGACGCGTCGGCGGCGACGATCTCGGCGTGCGGTGCCGCTTCGAGCAGCGCTGCGGTGGACGCACCCGTACCGCAACCGATATCGAGCAGGCGCAGTCCGCTTCCGAGATCGGGAATGCGGAGGCGATGCGCGGACTTGACGAGGTGCTCGTGGTAGCCGGGGTTCGCTCCGACGAGTCGGTCGTACGCTTTGGCACCGACGTCGAATGCGCCGGGAACTTCGTTTCGCGGAAGACCGCGCTTACCGACCTTCACAGTGCCTCTTCCTTGCTCACGCGGGCTGCTGGCCCACCCTGGACCGATACGACATCTCCGTGCTGCAACTGCCGTCCGCGGCGGATGTCCACGTCCCCGTTGACGCTGACCAGGCCGTCGGCGATGATGCCCTTGGCTTCGGCACCGGATTCGATCAGATTGGCGAGCTTGAGGAATTGGCCCAGCCGGATCGATTCGTCGCGGATGGGGACATCGTGTGCATCGGACATGTCTCCATCCTGTACTAGCGGGCCGCTCGCTGCTACCAACGAGTCACATCGCGGCGCGGAAGCGGCGCAATCGCAGGCTGTTGCTCACCACGAACACCGAGGACAGCGCCATTGCAGCCCCGGCGAGCATCGGGTTGAGCAGGCCCGCGGCCGCGAGGGGGATCGCCGCAACGTTGTAGGCGAACGCCCAGAACAGGTTGCCCTTGATGGTGCTCAGCGTGCGACGCGAGAGCCGGATCGCATCGCCGACGGCCCGTAGGTCGCCGCGGACGAGCGTCAGGTCGCTCGCCTCGATCGCGACATCGGTTCCGGTTCCCATCGCGAGGCCCAGGTCGGCGGTGGCCAGCGCTGCCGCGTCGTTGATGCCGTCGCCGACCATCGCCACGACCTTGCCTGCGGCCTGCAGTTCACGAACGGCATCGACCTTGCCCGACGGCAGCACACTGGCAACGACCTGCTCGATGCCTACCTCCGCGGCGATCGTTCGGGCGGCGGCCTCGTTGTCGCCGGTGAGCATGACCGGCGTCAGGCCCAGCTCGCGCAGTTCTGCGACGGCCTGCTTCGACGTCGGCTTGACCGAGTCGGAGACCACCAGAACCCCGCGGGCCTTCCCGTCCCACCCGATCGCGACGGCGGTGCGTCCCTGGCGTTCGGCGTCGTCGAAGGCGTCGGCCAGTTCCGGTGGCAGAGGCATCGACCAGTCGGCCAGCAGGCTGCGACGGCCGATGACCGCGGCGCGACCCTCGACGACGCCCTGGACACCGAGACCCTCGAGGCTGGTGAACTCCTCGACCGACTGGGACGATGCCCCACCTGCGATGGCCCGGGCGATGGGGTGCTCCGAACCCGATTCCAACGCTGCCGCCACGGCACGGACCACGTCCTCGTCCTCACCGTCGGCCACGTGCACCGAATGCAGTGTCATCTCACCGGTGGTGACGGTGCCGGTCTTGTCCAGCACGACAGTATCGATGCGGCGGGTCGATTCGAGTATTTCGGGGCCCTTGATCAGAATCCCCAGCTGCGCCGCCCGACCGGTGCCGACCATCAGAGCGGTGGGGGTGGCGAGCCCGAGTGCGCAAGGGCACGCGATGATCAGGACGGCGACCGCCGCCGTGAAGGCAGCGGCCACCGAATTGCCGGTGCCGAGCCAGAATCCGAGCGTCGCCACCGAGATGGCGATGACGATCGGCACGAAGATTCCCGAGATGCGATCGGCCAGACGCTGGGCCTGAGCCTTGCCGGTCTGCGCATCTTCCACCGCCTTCGCCATCTTCGCGAGCTGGGTGTCTGCACCGACTCTGCTGGCGCGCACGGTGATTCGACCACCGACGTTCACCGTCGCTCCGGTCACCGCGTCGCCGGTCCCGACCTCGACCGGCACCGACTCGCCGGTCAGCATCGACCGATCGACGGCCGAGGATCCACTCTCGACGGTTCCGTCCGTGGCGATCTTCTCACCCGGACGAACGACGAACAGATCGCCGACGGCGAGCTGATCGATCGGAATCTGCTGTTCCTCATCGTCTTTCAGCACAGCGACGGTCTTGGCACCGAGGTCCATCAGTGCGCGCAACGCCGCACCGGCCTGCCTCTTGGACCTGCTCTCGAACCACCGGCCGGCCAGGATGAAGGTGGTGACACCCGCAGCCGCCTCGAGATAGATATTGCTCGCCCCGTCCATCCGCGCGATAGTGAACTCGAACGGATGCGTCATGCCGGGCTCGCCGGCTGTACCGAAGAACAGCGCATACAGCGACCAGCCCAGTGCAGCAAGGGTTCCCATGCTCACGAGGGTGTCCATCGTCGACGTACCGTGCTTCAGGTTGGTCCACGCGGCCCGGTGGAACGGCAGCGCTCCCCAGACGACGACCGGCGCGGCGAGAGTCAACGACAGCCACTGCCAGTTGGTGAACTGGAGAGCCGGAATCATGGCCATCGCGATGACCGGAATGCTGAGCACTGCCGAGACGACCAACCGCTGTTTTAGCGGATCGGTAGGGAGATCGTCCTGTGACTCGGCGGCGGGCAGCGTGGCGGTGTACCCGGCGGCTTCGACAGCGGCGATCAGATCCTCGGTGGCCACGCCGTCACTGGTGACGCGCGCCTTCTCGGTGGCGTAGTTGACCGTCGCCGATACCCCGTCGAGCTTGTTGAGCTTGCGCTCGATTCGGTTGGCGCACGACGCACAGGTCATGCCGCCCAGAATCAGTTCGGTTTCCGTACTCATCCCTGATTCCCTTCTGCCTCGATGACGAATGTGGCCGTGCGGACGACACCCTGATGCTGGAAGTCCGGATAGAGCGCAGATGTTCCGTCGTGCGACTCGTGGTCGGAATGCGTCGGTTCGCTGGGCGACGCGTCGGGTCCGATCGCGTGGCCGACGAACAGGGCAAGAAAGAAGACGAGGGCTATCCCGACGACGAATCCGACGAGCTTGGTCGGGGTGCCGAGTTCCTGTCGTGTGGAGTTCACATCCCTACCCTACCCCCCCAGGGTATCTAGTGGGTAGTGCCGATCGCCTTCTTGAAGCCGACGTGTGAGGCAGTGAAGCCCAGACGGGTGTAGAACCGGTGGGCATCCACTCGACGCGAGTCGGACGTCAGCTGCACCAGAGCGCACCCTTGCCGCGCGGCCTCCTCGATCGCCCACTCGATCAACGCGCCACCGAGCCCGCGACTGCGCCAGGTAGCGGCCACCCGTACGGCTTCGATCTGAGCGCGCAACGCACCACCTCGCGCCAGTCCCGGAATGACCGTCGACTGCAGAGTTCCCACCACCTCGTCACCGTGCACGACGACGACCAGCACGTTCCGTGGATCGGAGGAAATGTCCTCGAAAGCGGTGCGATATCCGTCCATGTTCTCGACGGATTCGCGCGTCGCGCCCAACTGGTCGTCCGCCAGCAGCGCCACGATCGACTCGAGGTCCGACGCCACCGCCTCACGCACGATGCAGGTCGATCCATCGGTCAGAGCTAATTCCATCGGTGTCATTCGGGCGTGAAAAGTCATGTCCACGACGGTAAACGAAGCGTTTTGTAACGCGAACCATCCGGGCGACGAAATGCCGGGTAACCCACTGGCAATTGCAGTCGGGATCGGCTCGGGCGTGGATGATGGGGATCGAAAACATGAATGGTGGCAAGTCGAAGCGTGTGCGCATCGCGCTCAGCGCGTTTGCGATCGGCGCACTCGGTGCCGGAGTGCTGGTAGCAGCACCCTGGTCTGCGTCGGAAACGAGTGTCGAGGCCTCCGTCGAGCTGGTCTCGACATCGACCTGCTACGACATGGTGAGCATCGCCATCGGCGGACGCGGTGACACCCCACGCGAGGGCGTCAAGTGGCTGACCAAGCCCGACGGCACCCGCCTGCCCGCAGCGATGTCCGGTGACTACTCGAGCGACTGGATCGACCAGGCCGTGCGAGCTCCGAACAACGGCAACGTGGTTCCCGACTCCTACGCCGCGGTCTACGTCGAGTACCCGGCCGACCTCGCGAGCTACGAGAACGCCGTGCAGACGGGCGTCACCAACTCGCAGACCATCATGAAGGAAATCTCCGCGTCCTGCCCCCAGACTCGCTTCGCCATCGTCGGCTACAGCGAAGGCGCAGACGTTGCTCGCCGCACCGCCATGGAGATCGGCAACCAGGCCGTTCCCGAGGACGGCAAGTACGGCATCATCGACCCCTCGCAGGTCGTCGGCGTCGTCATCTTCGCCGACGCGGGACGCGTCGCAGGCGAGGGACCGTTCCCCGGTGCTGAGAACCCGTTCAGCAACCCGGACGGTTTCGACACCAAGTACCAGAACGGCAACAACGCCATCCCCGGACAGGGTGCATTGCCGGGAACGTCGGGCGGCTTCGGCGCACTCGACGGACGCGTCGCGTCCTTCTGCTCCGACGGCGACCTGACCTGCGCACTGCCCGCCAACACGTCGCTGATCCACCTGGCCGCCAACGTCGGTCGACAGGTCAACGCCGACGCGCTGCAGAACGAGAACCTCACCCCGGCCACCGGAGCCGACCTGGCTCTGGCACTGGGACGCATCGCAGTCAACGCCTTCAACGACATTGCGTCGCAGCCCAATTGGATGCAGAGCGACGAGACCTTCCTCGACGTACTGATCAAGGTGTCCGAGCCCAACTACAAGCCCGGCACCGCAACGACCCCCGTCTCTGCCAAGGTCGACGGTGAAGAGCCGATCGAGACCGGCCAGATGGTCGACATGGTGTACCTGCCGCAGAAGATCTTCAAGGAGATCACCGGGTTCATCTCGTCCAACCAGAACACGATCCCGGTCATCATGAACGATCCCTACGGCCTGACCCTCGGGCCCGGCTCGGGACACCACTTCGACTACTGGCGCGACGCCGACGCCGCCAACGGCAAGCCACTGACCTCGGTCCAATACGCCGCAGCCTGGCTGACCCAGCTGGCCGAGCAGGCCAACCGGGGCGAGCCGGTGAAGACCAAGGAAGTACAGGAGAAGGCAGGCCGCGCAGCAATCCAGGCCATCGCCGCCACACCCGAGACCACCACCTCGGCAACGGCAACTCCGACGGCAACGACACCGGCACCGGTCACCACCAGCCCCGCTGCCCCGGCCGCCCCCGTTGCGCCTGCTCCCGCCCCCGCGGCCGAGGTGCCGGCACCCGCACCGGCACCGGCTCCCGCTGCCGAGCCTGCAGAACCGGCCTGCACGACTCCGGTCGAGGATGAGACACCCGTCGAGGGCGCACCGCCGGTATGCGTCACCGAGCCCGCCACGGACACGCCGGTCACCCCCGAGGCCGCAGCTCCGACGACGACTGTCGCACCGACCCCGTAGGTGTGTGGAAACTCGTAGCCCACTACGAGTTTCCACGCACGACGGGTGAGCGACGCGCCAGCAGAACAGCGGCACCCGTCACCACAGCAAGAACCACGAGCCCGGCCACCGACAGCACCAGGTGGTCGGGCTCGCTTGTGCGTGAGATGACCGATTCATCCATGGACAACGACGGTGTGTAGCCGGCGGACACCACGGTCACGGGCAGGGCCATGACGAACACCGCCGGCAGTGAGATCGCCAGAGATCCGGGCGATGTCTCCAGCGCGGAGACCAGAACATAGGCCGCAACGAGCGGCAGAGCGAACTGCGAGACGATCGGAATCTCGACGTAGTTCTCCGTCAGGCTCGTAGCAGCGATGACGAACAGGCCGCCCAGCCCGATGTACAGCTGCGGCCACCGGTAACCGATCCCGGCTCCCACTACCAACAGTGCTGCGCTCGCGCACAACCGAACGGCATCTCCCGCGGCGAAGCCGGAGGTACCCAGGGCCGTCGCCGACACTGCGAACAGCACCAGCAGCAGCCGTCCGTCCCGCCCCGGAAGTAGGAACGAGGCCAGCAGCGCGGCAGCCGTCATACCGACGAGAGCCCCGAGCCACTCGACGCTCCGCGTATCGGCATCTGCCGCAATCCAGCTCAGGACGCTTGCCACGACGGGCAGCGCCAGGCCGACGAGCAGAATCCGCGGGGTCTCGGGTGGCTGCACCACCTCGTGATGGCGTACCAGGAACAACGTGACTGCCGCGGCCACTGCAGCGATCACCATGACGATCGCGCGCTCGGGCGCCACATCGTCCTCGGCACCGACCACATCCCAGACGAAGACGGGACCGTCGTTCGCCTGCAACAGGGCATCGAGCCAATAACCCAGCAGCCCGGCACCCACAATCGAGACACCCAGGGCGGCCTGTGCACCACGGTGGTGTCCCGACAGAACCGCGGCCGCACCCAGCAGCACACCGGTGCCCACTGCAGCGGCCCAGTGCCCGAGCATCCCGGGCACCATTCCGACGGTCTGGAACACCACGACGAGCAGCGCTGCCATCGCCACGATGGTCGCAGTTGGCGCACTGACCCGGGCCACGGCGACCGCCGTCCCACAGGCAGCGACGGCAACGACTGTGAGCCCGTTGACAATCGACCAGAACGACCCGAATTCCGCTGTGCCGTTCAGCAGCGACTCGACGGGGCCGATGTCACTGATGGCATAGCCGAGAACGAGACCGGCCAAGAGCATCGACAGTACTTTCATACTGCCGATCATGCCGTCAGCCGAATTTCACTCCCTGCGCCAGGGGCAGTTCGTTGGAATAGTTGACCGTGTTCGTCGCCCGACGCATGTAGGCCTTCCATGCGTCCGAACCTGATTCGCGTCCGCCACCGGTTTCCTTCTCGCCGCCGAAAGCACCGCCGATCTCGGCACCGGAGGGACCGATGTTGACGTTCGCGATGCCGCAGTCCGATCCCGCAGCCGACAGAAAGCGTTCCGCTTCACGCAGGTCGGTAGTGAAGATCGACGACGAAAGCCCCTGCGGCACATCGTTGTGCAGGGCGATGGCCTCGTCGAGGGTGTCGTAGGTGAGCACGTACAGGATGGGCGCGAACGTCTCGTGCTTGACGATGTCGGTCTGGGCGGGCATCGTCACGATCGCGGGCTGCACGTAGTACGAATACTCGTCGACAACATCCACGCGCTCACCGCCGACCACCACCGTTCCGCCGTCGGACTTGGCGGCCTCGAGCGCCTTCTGATAGCCGGCGAACGCGCCCGCGTCGATGAGCGGTCCCACCAAAGTGTCGCTCTCCAAGGGAGATCCGATGGACAGCGTCTCGTACGCCGCGACCAACTTGGCCACCAGTTCGTCCGCAACCGAGGAATGCGCGATGACGCGTCGGAGCGAGGTGCACCGCTGACCGGCCGTACCCGCCGCCGAGAACACCAGCCCGCGCGTCGTGAGATCGAGGTCTGCCGACGGCGTCACGATCGCCGCGTTGTTGCCGCCGAGTTCGAGCAGCACGCGCCCGAATCGCTGCGCAACCCGCGGCGCAACAGCCTTGCCCATCCTGGTCGAACCGGTTGCCGACACCAGAGCAACACGCGAATCATCCACCAGCGCTTCACCGGACGCTCGGTCCCCGATCACCAACTGAGCGATCTTGGGATCGACACCTGCAGCGGCAGCAGCACGCTCGAACAGAGCCTGCACGCCGACGGCAGTCAGCGGGGTCTTCTCCGACGGCTTCCAGATGACGGTGTCGCCGGCCACCAACGCCAACGCCGTGTTCCAGCTCCACACCGCGACAGGGAAATTGAATGCCGTGATGACGCCGACGACACCGAGCGGATGCCATTGCTCCATCATGCGATGCCCGGGGCGTTCGGTGGCAATGGTGTTGCCGTACAGCTGACGTGACAGGCCGACGGCGAAGTCGCAGATGTCGATCATCTCCTGCACTTCCCCGAGCCCCTCGGAGACGATCTTTCCGGCCTCGATGGAGACAAGCGCGCCGAGGTCCTCCTTGTGCGTACGCAGCAGTTCCCCGAGTTCTCGGATCACCTGACCCCGCGCCGGTGCCGGCACCTGCGACCACGAGACGAACGCCGCAGCTGCGTCCGCGATGACACCGTCGACGTCTGCGGCAGAGGCCGATGCCAGCGACGCCAGATTTCCGCCGGTGATCGGCGATCTCGCGGTGATCGCGTCGGGACCGGCCGGCACGTCGAGCGCGATCGTCGCACCCAGCCGGTCGAGAATGGCGCGCGTACGCACACTCAGCTCGTCGTGGGTGATGGATGCAGACATGCGCGTACACCTTCCGTGGAGAGAATCGAACCGTCGGACATAAGCCTACCGACGGGGGTTACAACAGTATTATTTCCTGCCCAATGGTCTTGCTTACGGAATATTAACGCGTATGTTCGTCATCATGACGCAAGTATTACAGCGCACCGGAGTGCCCATCGACGCCTCGACCGCCCGCGGCGTGATCGGTGAACACCTACTGGCCGACGGTTTCGAGCTGGTCCTGGACCTCGACGCCTCTACCGGGTCCACCCTGGTCGACGCCCGAGACGGCACCCGCTACCTGGATCTGTTCACCTTCTTCGCGTCCAATGCCCTGGGCATGAACCACCCCGCCCTGATCGACGATCCGGATTTCCGGGCCGACCTGCTGCAGGCGGCGATGAACAAACCCAGCAACTCCGACATCTACACCGTGCCGATGGCACGTTTCGTCGACACGTTCGCCCGGGTGTTGGGCGATGCTCGGCTACCGCACCTGTTCTTCGTCGAGGGCGGTGCGTTGGCAGTGGAGAACGCATTGAAGGTGGCGTTCGACTGGAAGTCCCGGTGGAACGAACGCAAGGGAATCGATCCGTCCCTGGGCTCGCAGGTGATGCACTTCGAGCACGCATTCCACGGGCGCTCCGGGTACACGATGTCCCTCACCAACACCGACCCGAACAAGGTCGCGCGCTTCCCGAAATTCGACTGGCCCCGAATTCCGTCCCCGTTCATCAGATCCGACGCGAACATGGACGAGCTCGAAGACGCGTCGTTGACGGCCGCGCGGCTGGCCTTCGAAGCCAATCCGCACGACATCGCCTGCGCCATCATCGAACCCATCCAGGGCGAGGGTGGGGATCACCACTTCCGCCCCCGCTTCCTGCAGAAGCTGCGCGCACTCTGCCACGAGTTCGACGCACTGTTCGTCATGGACGAGGTGCAGACCGGAGCCGGAATGACCGGTACCGCATGGGCTTTCCAGCAGCTCGACGTCGTCCCGGATGTGGTCGCCTTCGGTAAGAAGGTCCAGGTCTGCGGCGTGATGGCGGGCGGTCGCGTCGACGACATCGACGACCACGTGTTCGCGGTCAGCTCCAGAATCAACTCGACGTGGGGCGGCAGCCTCACCGACATGGTGCGATCGCGTCGAATATTGGAGGTCGTCGAAGCCGAGAACCTCATCGAACGCGCCGGCCAACTCGGAACAGTGCTGCTGAAGCAGTTGCAGGAGTTGGCAACTCGACATGAGATGGTCTCCGAGGTTCGTGGACGGGGACTCATGTGCGCCTTCTCCCTGCCCGACGCCACGACCCGCGACCGAGTGATCGAACTGTTGCGCACCGAGGAGCACGTACTCGCGTTGGGCTGCGGCGACGCGGCAGTGCGATTCCGGCCGGCACTGACGGTCACCGAAGCCGAACTGACACAGGCAATCGAGTCGATCGATCGGGTGCTGAGTCGGCTCTGACCCACCGCGTCAGGTAATCCTTGACACCAGCCGTAACCTTCTGTCAGGATCAACCTGACACAGGAGGTGGATCATGGATCCGATCGAGCTGGCCGCCGAGGCCGATATCACTGCGGCAACACGGGCGGTCGTGACGGCCGCAGCCACCGAGGCCGGTCGCATTGCCGACGAGATCATCGGCACCGGCCCACTGCCGGGCACACCGGAATGGGAGGCAGAGCAGTCGACCAACCTGCCTGCACGACGGAGCCTCGCGTGGCATCTGTTGAGTCTTCGTGTGCAACTGGCGGCGGGGCTCGACGGCATCGAAACCATTGTGGTGCTGCGCGTTCAGGGTGCGACGTGGGCGATCATCGGCCAGGCGGTCGGCATGTCTCGTCAATCGGCGCACGAGCGGTGGGGTGCCCGCGCGGCGGCGATTCTCGATCCCGTCGGCGATGGGCAGCCCGATATCGTTCCGAACGACAGTCCGGCGTGACTTACCGCAGCACGGTCGCTGCGGCAGCTGCCACCGCGTCGGCCGCTCGCTGCAGTGCAGGCGAGGACAGCGACCACTGCTGCCAGTACAGCTCAACGTCTTCGATGCCGTCGGCGTCGAAGCACGTCAGCGAGTCACAGTTCTGGAGGTCCGGGATCATGCCCCAGCCGAAGCCGAGTTCCACCGCCCGCGCGTAGTCCGAGGACGCCGGAACGAGGTTGCGGGGCGGAGTGTGTGAATCGACGCCTCGGTGCCGTAAGTAGTTGTCCTGCAACCGGTCGTCGGCGTCGAACACCACCACCGGTGCGGTGCTCAGTGCCTCGATCGTCGTACCAGCACCGAACCATCGCTCGATGAACTTTGCGGTGGCCGACGGCCGGTAGCGCATGGCACCGAGGGATCGGACAGTACATCCACGGACCGGCTCGGACACCGATGTGATTGCGGCAGAGACGATTCCGTCGTGCAACAGCTGGGCCGTGCGGTCCTGGTCCTGGCGATGCAGATCGAAAGTCGTCGTACCGGCGAGTGGCGCGAGCGCAGGTAGCACCCACGTCGCCATCGAATCGGCATTGACGGCAATCGAAATGGGGGCCGAGACGCCGTCGTCGTTGAGCTCGGCCCTCGTCTGATCCGTCAGCGTATCGATCTGACGAGCCAGGCGTAATACCGCCGCACCCGATTGGGTGGCCACCACCGGTTTCGTCCGCTGCACAAGAGTGCGCCCCAACGACGCTTCGAGCGACTTGATTCTCTGACTCACTGCCGAGGGGGTCACATGCAATGCACGTGCGGCAGCCTCGAATGTGCCACCGTCGACGACTGCTTTCAACGCTCTGAGCTGCTCGATCTCCACAATATGAAGCTACACTTACCGATGGTGAAAAACATTCGCTGGCTCTAATGCTGGTCGACTCCTAACGTGAACAGCATGACCTCGCTTGCCGCAGCACAATCGACGTTGACCGGACTGGGAGTCGGCCTGTCCCTCATCGTTGCCATCGGTGCGCAGAACGCGTTCGTCCTGCGCAAGGGCCTGCAACGCACGCATGTGCTGCCGGTGGTTGCGGTGTGCGCGCTGTCCGACGCCGTGCTGATCGTCGCCGGGGTGGCGGGCATCGGCGTGCTCGTGGACCGGTTTCCGCTGGCGTTACGCGTCGTCACCGTGCTCGGAGCGCTGTTCCTCTTCGTCTACGGAGTGATGGCGCTGAACCGCGCCCGCACCCCAGCGGCGATGACCACCGACGGCGGCGGCGGGGGCTCGCTGATCGCCGCTGTCGCAACGTGTCTCGCGTTGACGTGGCTCAACCCCCACGTCTACCTCGATACCGTCGTGTTTCTCGGGTCCATCGGTAACCGGCAGCCGGGCGAGCTTCGGTGGTGGTTCGCCCTCGGTGCCGTGCTGGGCAGCGTGCTCTGGTTCACCGCTCTCGGATACGGATCGCGCGTGCTCAGCCCCCTGTTCGCGCGGCCGATGGCGTGGCGGGTCCTCGATCTCGGTATCGGAATCATGATGCTCACCCTGGCCGCGCTGCTGTTGTTCGGCTGAGTCTGCCGCGCCGACGGAGCGCGAGCAGTGAGCTGAGTGTCCACAATTCACGATCGCGGCCCTCATCCCGATTTCGCATCCACAGAATGGACACGCAGCCCACCACCCGATACGAAGGACCCATGGCACAGCTGACGACGTTCCCGGAGCCCGATTCCTCCTTGTCCGATCCCGCCGACCTGTTCGTCGAGTACCTGCGCTTCTACCGAGGCGAGCTCGCCCGGCGGATCACCGCGTTGAGCGACGACGCTCTGGCCACGTCGGCTGTGCCGTCGCAGTGGACTCCCCTCGAGATGCTCATCCATCTTGTGTACATGGAGCAGCGCTGGTTCGTCTGGGGGTTTCTCGGGCGCGCCGTCGACGATCCGTGGGGAGACAAGAAGGACGGCTCCTGGCATGTGCCGACCGACGTGCCGGCGGCGGCATTGCTCGCGCGCCTCGACGACGGCGCTCGACTGACCGAGCAGGTGCTGCGGTCTCATCGCATGGACGACGTGGCCACCCTGGGTGGACGATTCACCGAAGAACAGCCCACTCTGATCTGGATCTGCTTTCATGTACTGCAGGAATACGCCCGCCATCTCGGCCACCTCGACGTCGCCGTCGAACTGACCGGCGGGCCCACAGGCGAGGGGCCGCAATGAGAATCAACATCACCAGTGTGTTCGTCGACGATCAAGACAAGGCACTGGCGTTCTACACCGACGTACTGGGCTTCGTGGTCAAGCACGACATTCCCATGGGCGGAACAGATCGCTGGCTCACGGTCGTATCTCCTCAGGAGCCGGAGGGCACCGAGCTACTGCTCGAGCCCAGCGGCCATCCGGCAACCGGCCCGTTCAAGACGGCGCTGTTCACCGACGGCATTCCGTTCACCCAGTTCGCCGTCGAAGACGTTGCCGCCGAACACGATCGGCTTGTCGGACTGGGTGTCAGCTTCACTCAGGAGCCCACCGAGATGGGCCCGGTGATCACCGCCGTGTTCGACGACACCTGCGGCAACCTGATTCAGATCATCGCTCCGGTGAGCTGACCGGTCACACGTTCGCGTACAGATCGACGGTGGTGCCGTCGGGATCGTGCACGACGGCATAACGCTGCCCCCAGAACGCATCCCACGGCTGCAGGTGCCCTGTGTACCCCGCGTCGGTCACTGCGGCCCACGCCGCGTCCACTCCGGCGGCCGTGCCGCAGTCGAATGCCAGCGCGACGCGGTGGCCTCCGCTGGGCGCGGTCCACGTCGGATCGAACGAGGTGATCGTCGAGGGTAGGTCGAACAACAACCGAACCCCACCGAGGTCGACCTCCACATGTTGCTCGGCATCGGCCTCGGCCGGAATGTCCAGTCCCAGAACGCGGTAGAACGCCAATGCAACTGCCATATCGGCGACGACGATTTCGATTCCTGCCAGACGTGGTTTCACCCGGACAAGGGTAGCCACGTCAGCCCCAGTTCGCGGCATTTGTCAGGCAAAACGGATGCCCGGCCGGATCCAACAGCACACGCCAGGTCTCACCCGGTTGCTCGTCGGGCACAGTTGCACCCAACTGCACTGCGGCTTTCGCGGCCGCATCCAGATCGTCGACCGCGAGATCGAAGTGAAACTGTGTGCTGCCCTTCGTGTTCGGCCACTCCGGCCGCTGATAATTCTCCACGCGTCCGAATCCGAGCGCGCTGGAGGGCCCCTGCAGCATCGCGTAATCCTTCTCCGCGTGGACGACGGTCCAGCCGAGTAGCGCAGACCAGAACGTCGCGCTGGCCTCGGGATCTCCGCAGTCCAGCGTGACCATCTTCAGGGTTGCCACGGGTGCATCGTTCATGGTGTTTCTCCTCGACAGCGTCGATCGTTTCTCGAAGGTGTCGGACCAGACTCCTACACTGACGCCCGTGCCGGATAGGAAAAATGCGACAGCCACCCACGCCGGTGTCCTGCGGCCGGATCAGCTGGCGCAGTATGTCGACCTGGTCCGGCTGCCGTGTGCGGCGTCGTTGGAACCGTGGGTCGAGAACTACTGGCAACTTCGGTGGGATCTGCCGTCGGGCACCTCGTATCGCAGCTCGACCCTGCCCCACCCGGCATGCACGCTCAGCGTCGAGCACGGCTGGACCCGCGCCGGCGTCACCGAGCCGGTGGTCGTGACCGGAGTGCTGACCCGACGGTTCGACGTCGAACTCGCCGAGTCCGGGTGGGTGTTCGGCGTCAAGTTCCGACCCGGCGGCTACGCGAGCTTCACCGGAACCGTGGCCCGAACTCTGCGAGACGTCCCAGTAGCTCCGCCCACCCCCTTTCGATCGGAGACCGTCGCCGCGTTGACGCAACTGGACGCACAGCACGATGCCGACCACTGCCGAACCGTCGTCGACGCGGTTCTCGAGCCCTACGCCCACGATGTCGAGCCGGAGTACGAGATCGTCTTGGATGTCATCGGCACGATGCTCGGTGATCGGACGCTGATACGCGTCGGCCAGGTGGAGGACAGATGTGGCATCGGGACTCGTCGGCTACAGCGGATGTTCGAGCGTTATGTCGGTGCGACGCCCAAGTGGGTTCTGGGCCGATATCGGATTCACGACGCACTCAGTGATCTCGACAACGGATACAGCGGGTCGCTGGCGGAACTGGCCGCGCGGTACGGCTGGTTCGACCAGGCGCATTTCACCCGCGAGTTCACCGAACTGGTCGGTGTGTCTCCCGGTACGTATCAACTGTGAGTAACACCTTCGTCACGCAATGCGACTTTTGCCAATTCGTTTGGCACAGTATCCCGCGGTGCTCGGTAGCACCCGGTGGGCAACCGCAGCACAGAGGAAGAGTGGGCTTCAACGCATGATCAACATTCTCGTCGCCGGTGGAATCGCATTGGCGGTCTCGATTCTGTTGACGCCATTTCTCATCGCGCTGTTCACCCGGCAGGGCTTCGGCCAGGAGATTCGCGTCGAAGGCCCGGCGAGCCACCAAGCCAAGCGAGGAACGCCGACGATGGGCGGCGTCGCGATCATCGTGGGTCTGTGGGCCGGCTACCTCGGTTCCCACCTCGTGGCGATGGGAGGCGACGGGCCGTCGGCATCGGCGCTGTTGATCCTCGGTCTCGCGACCGCCCTCGGCATCGTCGGCTTCCTCGACGACTACATCAAGCTCCGCATGAAACGAAGCCTCGGCCTCAAAGCCACCGGAAAATACGTCGGGCAGATCAGTGCCGCGGTGATCTTCGCGGTCCTGGCACTGCAGTTTCGCAACGGCAACGGGCTGACGCCGGGCAACGTCGAACTGTCACTGGTGCGGCAATCGACCTTCTTCACGATGGCCCCGATCGTCTTCGTGCTGTTCTGTGTGTTCCTCGTCGTTGCCTGGTCCAATGCCGTCAACCTCACCGACGGGCTCGACGGTTTGGCGGCGGGCTCGATGACCCTCGTCCTCGGCGCCTACACGGTGATGACGTTCTGGCAGTACCGGCAATCGTGCGCCACCAATTCGGTGGCCGGGTGCTACCAGGTGCGTGATCCCCTCGACCTCGCTGTCGTGTGCGCGGCGGCCGCGGGAGCATGCATCGGATTCCTGTGGTGGAACGCAGCACCGGCCAAGATCTTCATGGGCGACACCGGCTCCCTGGCACTCGGTGGTCTGCTCGCCGGCCTGTCCGTCGTCAGCAAGACCGAGCTGATCGCGGTTGTCTTCGGAGCCCTCTTCGTCGCCGAGAGCGCGTCGGTGGTCATCCAGGTCGCGTCCTTCAAGTCCACCGGCAAGCGGCCGTTCCGGATGGCACCGATCCACCATCACTTCGAGTTGGGCGGCTGGGCGGAAACAACGGTCATCATCCGACTGTGGCTGTTCGCGGCCATCGCGTCGGCGCTGGGGCTCGGATTGTTCTACAGCGAATTCCTCGCGGCCGTCGGCTGACCTCTACGATTCCGATATGACCGACGAACTGTCTCCGCTGGCCAAGGTCGATGCTCTCGCCGCCGAACTCGAGACCCTCGATGCTCGACGCGTCGCCATCGGAGTCGAACTCGTCAACCTTCAGTTCGGACTCGACGGAAACGCAAAGATCCGCGCCACCGAGGTTTTTCACAGCGACTACCTGGGCAGGCTGTTCACGTTGGTCGACGAACTGCGCACGGACGAGTAGGGCTCGCTAAAGCGCATCCGGGTCCGATCGCGACACCGCAGTCAACCGAAAATCCCTCAGCGACAACGTCCATGCTGCAACCGCGGCCAGCACAGCACCACCGATGGGAAACACGGTCCACGGACTGCCGATGATAGGGGTGAAGGTCGACGGTGACGCGTCGTCGACAGCAGCATCAGAACTGAAGAGATTTCCGACGTAACCCTCGTCGTCCTGAATACTTATGCCGGACAGACCTCCGGTTGCGATCCCGAACGGCGACTGCGGTATTTCGTTGGTGCCGCCGTAAATCGCGATGGATCGGGACCACACCGATGCAGGAACGACAGTCTGTTCCGACCGTTGCGGCGGCCAGTGCGTCCACGCGAAGGCGCTGCCCGCTCCCAGCGCGGCACCGACGACGATCAGCAACGTGAACAGGTGGGCGGAACTGTACTGACGGTCTCTGACGACGCGCATTCCGGAATCGACGAGAAACCACGCCACCACCAGAGCCAGAGCCACTCCGGCGGCAACGAGATACAGCGACACGGGGAACCAGCTCGGTCGCAGATGTGCCGTCCCAGGAGTGTCCGGCGGTTCGGTGATCGCAACGTGCCACACCACTGCGGCCGCAGCCCCTGTGGCCGCGCCGACGCCCCCGAGCACTGCGACGAGCCCTCTGCCGGATGGTCTGTCCACGCGCGAGACTCTACCGGCCAGTCGGTCTCTTGACCTGAAGCATTGTTCAGGTTCTACCGTTCGATGCATGACGACACAGCGCCCCATGCAACCACCCGAGATGCAACCCATCGGCTTCTGGACCGTCCGCGCCGGGGAGGCCGTCCGCGCTCGAACAGGCGGAGCGCTCCGCGACATCGGCATCACCCAGGCCGAATGGTGGCTCCTGCATCAGATTTCACTGCATCCCGCTGGTGCCGATCGAGCGAAGACGATCGACACGATCGGACACAACGACACCCCTGGCGCGATCGTCGACGCAATCGACTCCGCTACCGAGAAGGGGTTGATCACCGAATCCCATGCACGACTGAAGTTCACGCCTGAGGGCCAGCGGCTATTCGCCCGCGCCGCGGACATCCAACGGATGCTGCAGGACGAACGCATGCAGGGAATCAGTCAGGACGATTTCGCGACCACCATCCGCGTCCTGCAAGGAACCATCGAGAACGTCGGCGGCGACGCATGGCACTGGTAGGACAGTCGCTCGTAGCCGACAGCGTCAGCGTCGCTTTCTGGTGAACAGAACACCGACAACGAGGCCGAGAACAGCGCCGAGGACGGGCAGGCCGAAGACAACGAACGCCGTTGTGTAGGTGATTCCCAACGAGCGGATGTAACTCGAACTGTCCACGACGAACGCGTAGTTGACCCGTCGCGGCCTGATCTCCCACAGCAAGTATCCGAGCGAGCCGATCAATCCGAGACACAGCCCGACCAGGGTGCTCAAACTACGCATTGCCGTGCGCCCCACGGGCCGCGTCGGCGAACTCCGCCATGCTCGGGAACTGCATCGCAAAGCCGTAGTCGCCGTTCGGCTCCGGTGTTGCGCCCCACCCTGGCCGATCGTGTCTGCGATCGATCCACACCGAAGCAAGGCCGTGACGCCGCGCCGGGACGTGATCGTGGAACAGGCTCTGTGCCACGTGCAGCAGACGTGATTTGGGCACACCGAAGTCGTCGAGGATCGCGTCGAGCGCATCGAAATGGTTGTCCGCCGGCTTGTATGCGTGCACATCCTCGGCTGTGACGATGGCGTCTAATTCAACGCCGAGCCGACGGTTGCTACCGGCAAAACCCGCGCGGTGCACGTTGGACAGAATCACCAGCTTGTAGTGCTCGGCGAGTGATGCCAGTGCGTCCGCCGAGTCGGGAAAGGCCGGCCAGTCCGGAACGGAGCCGGCGAGTCTGCCTGACCAGTCCGGGGTGACCGGTATACCCAGCGCGTCGCCTGTTCGTCCGAATGCGTCGGCCAGGATGTCGGGATAGAGCATCGACGGTGAATCCTGCTGCGCCTGTGCTTCGTTGGGCGCATAGGCGGCGAGTAATTCGTCCTTGGACATCGGCGACCCTGTATCCGCAGCCCATGCGCCGAGCACGTCACCGATCCCCGACTCCCAATCGATCAACGTTCCATAGCAATCGAAGCTCAAGACGTCGTAGTCGGCCAGGTTCATCGGGCTCCCTTGGGTATTCGGTGGCGGTCGGATCCGGATGCCTCTATCGTCTGCAGGTCATGTGCATCGTACTGCGGTTGGCCGACCCTCGACCGATCGATGGTCGGCGGTTGTGACGTCGACCCGGCTACGGCCGGCAGCCGCCACGGATGCCGAATTCCTGTACTCGATGGCCTCGGACGCCACCGTCATGCGGTGGGTGGGCGACGGAAAGCCCTGGACAAGAACTTATTTCGACCGTCGATTCAGCCGAGCACTGGCGACGACGGACCTCGATACACCCGACCTGCCCATGTGGTCGATCGGAGTCGAAGACGCGGTACCGGTCGGACTGCTGAGCCTCATCCGTCGAGCCGATCACGTCGAGGTGGGCTACTGGGTGCATCCGGACCACTGGGGACGCGGCTGTGCTGGGCACATGCTGGGCGAGGTCCGCGAGACCGTGGGCAACCTCGCAATGGTTGCGACAGTCGCACGCGGCAATGCCGCGTCGCAAAGAGTGCTGGAGAAGGCAGGGTTCACAGTCGTGCACGACGGTGATCCGTTGACCTATCGTCGATCACCGTCGTCCTGATCCGACTGCTCACCAGGACCGATCACCAGGGCCGCGGCGGACGTGGGCGCACCGATGTTCGCCCGCTCGTGACCCCGCGGACCATCGGACGCGCCAGGAATTCGTGCGGAAACCCCATGTCGATCGCGCTGACCGAATACAGCCGAGCCAACTGCGACTCGTCGAAAACGACATCGAGGGCACCGATGTTGTGCTGCAACTGTTCTGCGGTCCGCACACCGATCAGCGAACTGACGACGGCGGGATGTTGCAGCGTCCATGCCAACGCCACCTGGGCCGGAGTCGCACCCATCTCTCCTGCCACCTCGACGACGACGTGGGCTGTGCGCAAACCACGTTCGGTCAGTGTTCGGTTCGACCTCGCGTGATCGCGCCGACTGCCCGTCGGTGAATTCGAGCTCGCCCCTTCGAGGTCGGCAGCGGTGTACTTACCCGTCAACACACCCCCGCCGAGGGGTGACCACGGAACCACACCGAGACCCAGATCTGCTGCCATCGGTAACAACTCGCGTTCGGTAGTGCGCTCGATCAGGCTGTACTCGACCTGAAGTGCGGACAGCGGTGGCCATCCGCGTAGCTGCGCAAGGGTCTGCATTCGCGCGACCTCCCAGGCCGGGGTATCCGAAATGCCGAGGTAGAGAACTTTTCCCGATTGCACCAAATCACCGAGGGCGGCCATGATCTCGTCGCTCGGCGTCACACCGTCCCATGCGTGCAGGTACATCAGATCGATGTAGTCGGTGCCCAGGTTCCGCAAACTGGCATCGACCGAACCACGCAGGCTCTTTCTCCCGCCGCCACCCGAATTCGGGTCCGCCGGATCGCGCGTCGCCGCATATTTGGTCGATACGACAACCGAGTCGCGACAACCTTCGAGAAATTCCCCCAGATACCGCTCCGATTGACCGTCGGTGTAGATGTTCGCGGTATCGATCATGTTGCCTCCGAGGTCCAGATAAGCGTCGAAGATGCGTTTCGACTCCTGCTTGTCGGCTCCCCACCCCCAGACGTCCCCGAATGTCATGGCCCCCAACGACAACGGTGCCACGCGCAGTCCCGAGCGTCCCAGGAGTCGATAGTCGTCCATCCGTGTCATCGTGTGTCTCCTTCTCGATCGATCCGTCCGGCTCACAGTGCCGGTCCGGTCGAGAAGCGGGAAGGTCATGGTCATCCTGGGACGCGCGATACCAGGCTGACTGGTCCGAATTGACCTACGCTGTGTGGAATGACCACGACGCCACCGGAGATGGCCCGCCGAGAACTGGCGGCCTTCCTGCGGTCTCGACGTGAAGCGCTCGTTCCGTCCGACGTCGGTCTGCCGCCGCGGATCGGGGCCTCCCGGACCCCCGGACTCAGGCGCGAGGAGGTCGCCGCACTCGCCGGTGTCAGCGTCGACTATCTCGTGCGGCTCGAGCAGGCCCGTGATATCCGACCGTCCGCCCAGGTGGTGGGGTCACTGTCGAGGGCCTTGAAGTTGTCCGGCGACCAGACGGGCTACCTGTTCACGTTGGCGGGGCATCGTGCACCCGAACGGCCCACCGACCGAAAGATTCCCGACGGAATCGCCCAGTTGGTACACGACGTCGAGCCCCTGCCTGCCATGGTCCTCGATTACAGACTCGACATCCTGGCCATCAACGAAACCATGGCCGCCCTGCTGCTCGACATAGACGAGCGGCCCGCCGAGAGTCGTAATGTCCTCCGAATGTGCTTCTTGGACACATCATTCGACGGCTTCTACGAGTCACGCGACGACGTCGTCCGCGGTGCCGTCGCCGATTTGCGTGCCGCGTGGGTCGACCACTCGCACGACACTCACCTCGCCCTGCTGATCGACGAACTCCAACACGGCAGTGCCGAATTCTCGCGATACTGGCAATCACGTGAAGTATCGATACGAAGCCGGGGAGACAAGCCGATGCAGCACCCGCTCGTCGGCCCGGTGACCGTGACGTTCGACGTCCTCACTCCACTCGGCGACCCGGATCTTCGATTGATCGTCTATCGCCCGGCCGACGCACAATCGCATGCCGCGTTGGCCGAACTCGGTCGCCTCCGTGCTCGGCGACGCGGACGGCATCTGCGCACCATCTGAACCCGACCCAGCCGGGCTCGAAAAGTCGAGCCAGCCGTGCCTGCGCCTCCCTATCGTTGTCACCAGAACGAAGGAAAGGCCACCGGCACATGCTCGAACGATGGAATGCAGCACTCGATTACATCGAGGACAACCTCGACCACGACATCGACCCGGCACAGCTCGCTCGCATCACCCTCACGTCCGACTATCACTTTCGACGCGTCTTCTCCGCGCTGGCCGGAATCCCACTGTCGGCGTACATCCGACAACGGCGAATGTCGTTGGCAGCCGCAGACATTCTCGCCGGCATCGGGGTGCTCGACGTCGCGACCAAATACGGCTACAGCGGCGACGCATTCACTCGCGCATTCCGAGACATGCACGGGGTCACACCATCCCACGCCCGCAAACCAGGGACCACCCTCCGCTCCAGACCACCACTGGCATTTCACCTGACCATCGAAGGAAAGAGCACCATGGACTACCGCATCACCGAACTGCCCGCATTCCACATCATCGGCAAATCGACGCGAATCCCCCTCACATTCCACGGCGAGAACACCCCCATGACCCAGTTCCACCAGACCTTGCCCACCGGATTCGGCGAACAACTTCGCCGACACGCCGACCTGCCCGAACTCCCCCACATCCTCTTCGTCAGCGATGGCTTCGAGGCCGACCGAACCGACGGCAGTCTCTTCGACTACTACTTCGCCGTCGCCACCACAGCCCCCATACCGGCCGACCTGGACTCCCTCAGCGTCCCCGCATCGACATGGGCGGTCTTCGAAACACGCAGCGACACCGCACTCGCCCCAGCACTACAACAACTCTGGGCCGACGCATTCAGCGAGTGGTTCCCCTCCCACCCCTTCCACATCACCAACGGCCCGGAAATTCTGACCGTCACCGAAAACACACCCGACTGGTCATCGGGAGCCGGAGAACTCTGGATCCCGGTTGCCCGCAACCAATGACTCCCCGCCCGCCCTGGTCACTCAATGTGACATTTGGTGGCCTTTTAGGGGGTCAATGGCACATCCAGTGGACTGTGGGGGCGGGTGTCGGTGCCAACTCATGACTAATCTGGCGTGATGTCCAGTAGTCGCCGGAACGAGTTGCGGCGACGGTATCTGTCGCTCGGCCTGGGTGAGCTGTCCGCCGCAGCGGTGTTTGCTTCGATTGCGCTCACCATGGCAGAACCACGGCTCGACGGTCGAGAGGAGTCTCTCGCCATGTGGTCCGCTCTCATCCCGTTGCTCGCCGTCCTCGTGCAGGCGGGAATCTACTGGTTGATGGCGCGATCCTGGGTCGAACTCAACCCGATGCCACCGGTCATTCGCGCGTTCTATCGCGTATGTCGAGTCGCAAACGTCCCACTGTTGGCGGTTGGGCTCATCGGTGTCGTCGTATGGTTCCCGTCGAGCGCCGGAATTGGCGTCGCACTGCTCGTCGTGTGGCTGTTCGCCGTTGTCGAATTCGTCAACTACTTCGTGGTTCGACTGTCGTATCCCGCACACCGCTGGTGGTCGACAGTCGGTCAGATGCGCACTCCTCGGCTTGTCCTCGACATCAACACGCGTCGCTGATCGAAACAGGGAGCATTAGCACGACATCCCGGTACTCAATGTGACATTCGGTGGCCTTTTCGGGGGTCAATGGCACATCGAGTGGACTGCATGGGTGCGGGCGCACCGCCGAGAATCAGGAGCTGCGGCGGGAGAGGATGCTCGTGATTTCCGCCAAGGCCGGCAGAGCTGCGGCGATGGCTTCGCGGTTGTGTCGACTCAGTTCGTCCAGTGCGTCCGCGAGTACTCGGGAGCTCGCCGCGTCGTATTCGGCGAGGAGCTTCACAGCTTTCGGCGATGCGGTGAGTGTCGCCCCTCGAAGGTCACCGGCGGTGATCGATCTTTCCACCAGGCCGGCGTCGACCATCGCTCTGATCAGGTTGCTCACGGTGGATCGGGCCAGGTTGAGGCGGGCGGCAAGGCGTCCCGGACTCATGGACGGTTCTGCTGCGAGGGCTCGCATCACCTCGATGTGCGAGTCGGCGATGTCGGGCAACTGCGCGACATCCCGCGTCGCCCGGAGCAGTGATCGCCGCAGGGGCCCCAGCTGTCGGCCCAGTTCGGTTGCGGTGGAGTCCATGCGTCGATGATCGCACAGATAGTTTTGCCGCAAACATAGTTTTGTGACAAAATGAAGACCATGACCACAGTCGAGAACCCCATCCCCAGCCAAGATCTGAGCGGCATCGTCGGGCATCGCTTCATCTACACGTACGCCAACAGCTGGCAGTACGAGATGTATGTCAAGAACGCGACCACGATCGACTACCGAATTCACACCGGCATGGTCGGCGGACGCTGGGTCAAGGACCAGGAAGTCGATCTCGTCCAGCTCGACGACGACGTCTACAAGATCTCGTGGAACGAGCCCACCGGAACCTCTGTCGTCGTCAACGTCATCCCAGGCAAGCGTCGTCTGCACGGAACCATCTTCTTCCCGCAGTGGATCGAATTGGACGGAACCAAAACGGTCCTCTACCAGAACGATCACCTCGACGAAATGCGTGCCTACCGCGACGCCGGACCGACCTACCCCATCTATGTCGTCCCCGAGTTCGCCACGATCACGCTCTTCGAGAACGTCGGAGCCGACGACGAGACCATCGTGTCCGTCGCACCTGGCGATCTTCCCGACGGCTTCGCGGACCGAACGAACTGACGTGCGCCCCGATCTGACGTTCGTCGCGCACCTGTCCGTCACGGTCGGGGAGCCCATCGATCTCGGCCAGGTCAGCGACGGACATCGACGCCTCGTGCCGATCCTCGGTGGGACCGTCGACGGGCCGGTGATACGAGGACGCGTCCTGGCCGGCGGCGCCGACCACCAGGTCCTCAGATCGGCCACTGTCACCGAACTCGACGCCCGATATGCACTCGAGACCGACACAGGCGAACGGATCTCGGTCCACAACGTCGGGGTTCGCACCGGCAGCGAACAGGACATCGACGCATTGACTCGCGGCGAGCAGGTTCCCGCCGACCGAATCTACTTCCGCACCTTTCCCCGACTGTCGACGTCCGCCGACTCCCTCAGCTGGATCAACGGAACACTCTTCGTGGCAACCGGTGAACGTTTACCGAATTCCGTCGAGCTGGACGTCTACCAACTCACATGACGGAGGCTGATGTGCACCGACCCCAGTGCACTCAATGGCACATTCAGTGGCCTTTTCGGGGGTCAATGGCACATCGAGTGGACTGCCTAGGCGATCAGGTGAGGCTTTCGCCGTAGACGTGGTCGACGGCGATGGTCACCAGAACTCGGCGATCCGCGGCCATTGCGGCGCGGTATTCGTTCCAGTCGGGGTGCTCTCCGGCGGCGGCGCGGTAGTAGTCGACCAGCGCATCGATTTCGGGGCTGTTCGGGTTCGCGCCCGGTCCGGTGAGGGTGACGGATCCTTCTGCTGTTGCCCAGGCCTTGCCGTCGGCGCTGGTCACTTCGAGTGCAGCGCGCGGGTCTCGGCGTAGGTTGGCCGTTTTCGCTCGTCCTTCGGTGACCGAAATCTTGATTGTTCGCTCGGTGCGATCGTAGAACGGCGTCACCGGCGACAGTTGCGGCAGGCCGCTCGCTTTTATCGTGGCGAGTACGCCGAGTCGGCTGCGCTCGAGGAGGTCGTGTGGATCGAATGCTCCGCTGGTCATGGCTTCACCTCGGGGTCGTCGAACGAACTGGCACGATCATGGTGGGCAACACGGTCGTCGGTGCCGCTGTTCCTCGGCCTGCCGGTAGGGAGGTCGTCGGCATAAGTTCCGATTGCGCGACGGTATGTGCCGAGCGCAGGCTTCGCTGCCTGCAGTGCCGCCTTCAGCGCGCCAGCACCATCGCCCAGATCCCACAGGATCAGGGCCATGAATGCATCTCGCGCAGAGGAGAATTCGTCGGAAAACTCGAAGTCTTCCAACACACGCGACGCCTCCTGGAGTCGGCCGACATTACGCAGCGAACTGGCGAGCTGAATTCTGGCCTTGCTCTCGTGCACGGAATCGAGCCCACTCGACAGCGCCGCCTCGTACAACGGAATCGCAGCCGATTCTTCGCCCAGAAAATCCTCGAGCGACGCACGTTCGAACAGTGTCCGTGCTCGGGAAAGCCTTGTCGCCGAGAGCAACTGATTCATCTCCGACCGCATCAGAGCAGGCTCGCCGTCATCTGCGTGGCACCAGAACGCAGCTATGGAGTCCATCTGGGCCCCCCGGGATTCGGCCGGACAGCGACCGACGAACGATATGCGCTCACGTTCGTCCCCTCACCAGTCCATCCTTGCAGAGCATGCCTACGCTTGGAACCTTCACTCTGTGATGCTCTCTGAACCGAAGCGAAGTACACGATCGGTGTGAGTCGTCATCGACGGTATCGGCCGGGCTGCGAACTCGAAAAGATGGTGAACAGCACCACCACCGACCTGGGTGAAGCCGGGTCTCGAAACGTCCCACTCGATTGACACGTCGGTGAACGGTAAGCAAACGTATAGCCATGCAACTGAGATTTCTGGCCGGCATCTCGACGGCCTTCGCATGCAAGCTTCTGCTGATGCGAGTGCTGACCCTCAAGTTGCAGCGAGACATCGAGGCGCTCAACAACGGAAACTATCGCCCACTGCTCTCGTCGTTCCACCGAGACGCGGTGCTCAAATTCGCCGACGGTGACAGCCGATGGTCGGGCACCCACCGCGGACGACCGGCAATCGAAAAGTTCTTCCAGGACTTCGTCGCCGCCGGCATCCGCGGGCAGGTCACGGAAATCTACAGCGGCGGAGCCCCCTGGCGCATGACCCTCCTCGTCCGCTTCGACGACCAAGCACACGCAGCCGACGGCACCGAGTTGTACAGCAACCGAACGGTGCTCCTGGTCCGCACCAGCTGGGGCAAAATCGTCTCGCAAGAGGACTTCTTCGAGGACACTACACGCATCGACGCATTCGAGCGGAAATTGCGCCAACTCTAGATTCGGTCTCCCCTCCCCCGGTTTTGCCCCTTCCCCCGGGTACTCAATGTGACATCTAGTGGCCTTTTCGGGGGTCAATGTCACATCGAGTGGACTCCGGGGGCGGTCGGGCGGGGGCGGCGATAGGTCACCTGGGGGTAGTCGTCGGTATGCGAGACGCTGGCGTGCACGTTGTACACCTCGCGCACCAGGTGTTCGGTGATCACTTCGTGTGGGGTTCCCGATGCCACGATGCTGCCGTTGTTCAGGACGATGATGCGGTTGCAGAACATGGCGGCGAGGTTGAGGTCGTGGAGGGCGATGTAACTGCTCAGGGGTAGGCCTGCGACGAGGGTGAGGATGTCGAGTTGGTGTTGGATGTCGAGGTGGTTGGTCGGCTCGTCGAGCAGTAGTTCGGTGGGTTGTTGAGCGAGGGCCCGTGCGATCTGGGCGCGTTGGCGCTCTCCGCCGGAGAGGGTGTGCCAGCGTCGGGTGGCTTTCGACGCCATGGCGGTGTCGGTGAGTGCCTGTTCGATCGCGGCGTCGTCGGCGGCTGTGTCTCCGCCGAGGATGCCGTGGTGGGGGATGCGGCCCAGGCGTACGACGTCGCGGACGGTGATGTCGACGTCGGTGTCGGAGTGTTGGTCGACCATCGCTACGCGTCGGGCGATGCAGCGCCGACGTTGGGTGCGCAGGTTCTTTCCGTCGAGCAGCACGTCGCCGCTGTCGGGTGCCACGATGCCGGCGAGGATGCGCAGTAGCGACGATTTGCCGGAGCCGTTGGGGCCGATGAGCCCGATGGTCTCGCCCGGTTCCGGTGCGAAGCTGATGCCGTCGAGAATCGGGTTCCCGCCACGGGTCCACCGGATGTTGTTCACGCGCAACGTCATCGGGATCTCCTGAGTCGGAACAGAATGAGCGCGAATGCCGGCACGCCGATGAGTGCAGTCACCACTCCGACGGGTATCTCCTGCGGCGCGAACAGAGTTCGGGCGATGGTGTCGACCCACACCATGAAGATCGCGCCGATGACCACCGTCGTCGGCAGCAGTCGTCGATGCCGTGCGCCGACGAGAAAACGGGCGGCGTGCGGCAGAACGAGACCCACGAACCCGATGGCCCCGGCGGCGCTGACGAGCGAGGCCGTGATCAGTGCGGTGATGACCAACAACAGGATTCGCACCCACTTGACCGGAACACCGAGGGACGCGGCCGCGTCGTGCCCGAATGTGAAGGCGTCGAGGGCCGAGGTGTTGAACAGACACACCACCATTCCGAGCAGCGCAACAGATCCGCACAGCACCACGTCCGTCCAGTCGGCACCGCTCAGCGATCCGAGGAGCCAGAACAGCACGCCGCGTGTCTGTTCGGCGTCGGCCGAGGAAATGACAATGAACGACGTCAAGGCCGAGAACAGCTGCGTCCCCGCGACCCCGGCCAGCACCACGCGGTCGTTTCCGCCACCTGCGCCTGCGGCCAGCAGCATCACCAGGACGAACGAGAGCAGCGCACCGGCGAATGCCCCTGTGGACAAGGACAATGCGCCACCGCCGACGCCGAGAACCGCGACGAGGACCGCTCCGGTGGATGCACCGGACGAAATGCCCAGGACGAAGGGATCGGCGAGGGGGTTACGCAGCAGTGATTGCATGATCGCCCCGCACAGAGCGAGACCCGCGCCGCACACGGCGGCCAGCAAGGTCCGGGGCAGGCGCAGCTCCCAGACGATTCCGTCCTGGATGCGACTGACTCCCGAACTCCCGATACCCATGTGCGTCAATATCACTCGATACACGTCGGGCACCGACACGTTCGCGGGTCCGATGGTGACGGCGACCCCGATCGAGAGCACCAACAACGCCGATCCTGCGAGCAGCAGTGGGACGAGCACCCCGCGATCGGTGCGGCTCATCGCGACGCCATTCCCCAATCCTGCAGGGCGGCCGCGACTTTCTCGACACCGTCGATCGTCCGGATGGACGGGTTCAGATCGGCACCGTTGACAACGATGTACCGCTTGTTCTCGACGGCGGGCATTCGGTTCGTGACCGAGTTCGACTCCAGGAAGCCGATCTTGCTGTCCAGGGCGTCCCCGGCGATACTGCGTCGACTCAGATCTGCGAGCACCAGTGCAGTCGGGTTGCGATCGAGCACACTCTCCCAATTGACCTGTGGCCATTCGTCGGTGGTGTCGGCATAGATGTTCTCGGCGCCGACGGAGTCGGTGATGATGCCCGACGATCCGCAGCAACCGGCCATGTACGGCGTATCGGTGTCGGCGAACCAGTAGGCCAACGACACACCTGACGCGTCGACCGAACCGGACGCCTTCTCGAACCGATCCTGCAGTTCGGCGACCAGGCGCTCGCCACGGTCTCGTACGTCGAAGACCGCCGCGAGATCACGAATCTCCCGATAGACGGTGTCGATCACCAGCGGCTCCGTGCGAGCACCGTCGGAATTGACGCTCTCGTCCGTCTTGCCCTGACAGTCGGTGGGCGAGAGGTAGTTCGGGACGCCGAGTTGCTCGAACCTGCTCCGATCTGCGACTCCCCCGGGTCCGAGGGTGCCGCCGAAGGACGCGGTCACGAAGTCGGGCTCGGTATCCAACACGACCTCGAGCGATGGCTTGTTGTCTGCGAGCCTCGGCACCCTGGCGTTCTCGGATTCGAGGTTCGAGCGGACCGGGTCGGTCCAGGTGGCGGTGCCCACCATCCGGTCTGCGAGGCCGAGCGAGAGCAGTATTTCCGTCGAGCTCTGGTTCAACGACACCGCGCGTTGCGGTGGTGCGTCGACGACGACGTCGCGTCCGCAGTTCCCGATGGTCAGGGGATAGTTCCCGGAGGTGTCGGTGGACGCGTCGGGGGTCGACGCGGTCGAACAACCGGAGACCAGAAGGATGGAGACAGCGCCTAGTGCGGCGAGAGAGGTACGCATCGAAGAGCTTCCTGCTTGGGGCTCGTGTCGCGGAGCCGCGGGTGGGGTTCGATCACGACGTCCGAGCATTCGGACTTCGAGCTCTCACCCGTCACCGTTGCGCGCCAGCTCCGGATTTGCACCGGATTCCCTCGTTCGTCGCGTGCTGACCCTATCGCGGGAGTGGGCCGAGAGGTCAGTGCGCCGGCCTCGAGACCGGTACCGACGGATACGAGCTCGGAAAGGCTCTGCGCGCGACCACTACGACTGTGAGTGCCACAGCCACCAGGATCGTCGCCGCAGCGGTCACCGCCCCGATGCCCCTGGCGTCGACGACGACGCCTCCCACCAGGGCCCCGGTGGCAATGGCCAGTTGGAAGGCGACGACGTAGATCGCCGACGCCTTGTCGGCGTCGGCAGGGGCGGCCCGCACCACGGCGGACTGGATGCAGACCGGCAGTGTGGTGAATGCCAGACCCCACAACGCGATCGCCCAGACGGCGAGGACGGCCAGGCTGCCCGGTGCTGCGCTGAGGGTGCCCCACAGGACCGCCGTCGCGGCCGCGACGGCACCCAGAGCAGCGATGGTGGAGGGCCGCGGCCAACGGTCGTACGTTCTGCCGATCACCCAGATACCGACGACCCCGAACAAACCGTAGAGCATCAACATCAGCGTCAAAGTGGTTCCGGCCGAACCGATTGCGCGATCGACGATGAGCGAGAAGTACGTGTACGCGGCGAAATGGCCGAGCACGGCCAGGAACGTCACTCCACACAGGATCGCCAGGGTGCCGTCGAGCACCCGCGGTGATTTCTTGTTGCCCGCAGATGCTCGGGTGACCGGTAGTGCGGGGAGGACGAAGTAGAGCGCCACCGCGATAGCGGCGGCGACGACACCGAGAATCGTTGCAGCAGTGCGCCACCCGAACCACTGACCCATGGCCGCGGTGATCGGATTTCCGGCGACCAACGCCAACGAGGTGCCGGCGTACACCGTGGCGATCGCTTTTCCTTGCTTACCGGGAAGTGCGAGTGACGCCGCGACGGGTGCGACCACGGCCCAGAAGACTCCGTGGGTGGCCGCGCACAGCATCCTCGACAGCACCAGCATCGGGTACCCGACGGACACCGCGGACAGCAGTTGCGAAAAGGCCAGTGCTGCAACGGTGATGACGACGACCCGTCGCCGCGGCCAGTCGCGTACGAACCTGATCAACGGCATGGTCATGACGGCGACGCCGTATGCGTAGAAGGTCAGCAGCAGACCGACTGCGGATTCGCCGACGCCGAGGTCGCCCGAGATCTCCGGAAGCAGACCCACGGGCAACGTTTCGGCCGTGACATAGATGAAGGCGGCTGCACCGAGGACCAGCAGCTTGGGGAGGGGCGACGACATGGTGTGTATCGTTACACAGATGGTCGACGCACGCTAAGGTGACCCCGTGAACAATCGGGTGACGATGGCCGACGTCGCGGCGTCCGCGGGAGTCTCCACCATGAGCGTCTCGTACACCTACAACCAACCCGACCGCGTCTCGCGTGCCACCCGAGACCGCGTCCACGCAGCGGCGGCGGCCCTCGGATACGCAGGCCCCAACCGTGCGGCACGCTCGCTTCGCAGCGGAAAGCACAACAGCATCGGCGTCGTACTCGGTGAAAAACTCACCTATGCCTTCGAGGATCCCCAGGCCCGACGGTTCCTCTCGGGCATCGCCGACGCGTGTCTCGACGCCGACACCGCGCTGGTGATGTTGCCGAACCTGCACCGCGACAGCGACATTGCGAGAATTCGCGACGCGCAGGTCGACGGCTACGTCGTCTGGACCACCGGCGTCGACGACCCCGTCCTCGACGTGCTCGTCGGCACCGGTCGACCCACCTGCGTCCAGGGCGGCCCCCAGCATCCGGGATTGAACTCCATCGGAATCGACGACCGCGCGGCCGCCGACGCGATCGCCACCATTGCTCTGCGCAATCGACGTCGGCCCGCGATCGTTGCGCTACGACCCGATTCGCGACGCGAATCGACGGTGGTGCACGGCGCCGACGCGTCGGGCATCTCGATGCCGGTGACCCGCGCACGACTCGAGGGCTACCGCGATGCGTGCACGCGTCGAGGAATCGAGTGGTCGACGGTACCGACGCTGTTCACCACCCACAATTCGCGCGAAGAGGGCACACGGGCAGCGCGACTGTTGTTGCGCGACAACGTCGTCGATGTGATATTCGCGATGAGCGACGAACTCGCCTTCGGCGCACTCGACGCGGCGACGGGTGCCGGTATCGACATTCCCGGCCACGTCGCGCTGACCGGATGGGACGACTCCCCTGCAGCGGCGGCGGCCCACTTGACCACCGTCGCGCAATCGTTGTTCGACCAGGGCCGATCGGCGGCCCGGTGGGTGCTCGGCCTCAGCGACGCCGTCGACGCCGCGGTGTGGAACATCGAGACGCGAGGGTCGACGGGCACGCTGCGTGAGGGCCAGTAAAAAGGGCGCGCTCCCCGTTTATAGGCGTTAAGCAAACTCTTCGGCTAGTATCGCCGGTGGCCGTCCGGCTACGAGGGGGCACTGTGAGTCGAGAACACGACATGCCGCTCCGCCGTGCCGACCCCAACCCGACGCTCGACGCCCTCACCGGGCTTGCTAACCGGGACGAAATCCTGGCCACCATCACCGCCGCGCTGGTCGACCTAGGCCCTGACCAGCACTTCAGCGTCCTCCTCGTCGACATCGACGGCTTCCGTGAATTCAACGACGCGCTCGGACCGGCCCAGGGCGACGAGCTGCTGTGCATGGTCGCCGACCGACTCACCGCATCGACTCGACCCGGCGACACCATCGGCCGACTCACCGGGGACGAGTTCGTCATCGTCGCCTACGGCTGCCATTCCCTGGCAGCCCGAGCGATGGCCGCGGGATTCGCCAGCATCTTCGAGCCCCCCTTCGAGCTCGGCGGCCGTCAACTCACCCTCACCGCCAGCGTCGGTGTCGCGTCCACCACCGGGAGCACCGATCGCGCCACCCAGCTGGTGCACAACGCCACCGCCGCGATGCACGCCGCCAAAGCCACCGGCCGCAACCGGCATCACATCTTCACCGACGAGCTGCACCACACCAACCGCACTCGGCTCGAGCTCCTCGAACGACTGCGCGGAGTCGCCATGACCGCGCGCGAGCTCACCATGGTCTACCAACCCATCGTCGAACTCGCGACCGGAACCGTAGTCGGAGCCGAAGCCCTCGTTCGCTGGAACCACCCCGAACTCGGACTCCTGATGCCCGACGCCTTCATCCCCCTCGCCGAAGACAACGACCTGATAGTCCCCCTGAGCATGTGGATTCTCACCGACGTCGCGACAACCATCGCCGACTGGCAATCCCGCGCGATCATGCTCCAAGTCGGTGTCAACGTCAGCCCCGCGCACTTCGCCGCAGGAACCCTGGCCACCGACGTCATCGACATCGTCGACACCCACGGCATCGAACGCGGTCGACTCGCACTCGAACTTGCCGAATCGCAGACGCTGCACGACCTCGACGCCGTGCACTACCAACTCCGCGACGTCCAACGCCACGGCGTCCTCATCGCCATCGACGACTTCGGCTCCGGCTTCTCCTCCCTCGAACGACTCGCCACCCTCCCCGTCGACATCCTCAAAATCGACAGATCCCTCACCCAACACCTCGACAGCACCAACCTGCACCGACGCCGAGCCATGACCACCCTCTGCACCGCCCTCGTCGACGTCACCACCACCCTCGGCAAAGACACCGTCATCGAAGGCATCGAGACCACCGAACAACTCCGAATCTGCACCGACATGGGCGTAACCTTCGGCCAAGGACACCTCCTCGGACGACCCATGCCCGTCGCCGAACTGGAGCAATACATCACCCGACACAGCAGCCACAGCGAATCCGCATGAGGAACCGAACGTGAAGATAGACAACGAAATTCAACGCTTCACCGACGCACCCCGCGCCCAACTCTCGACCATCAACCCCAACGGCACACCACACCTGGTCCCCATCGTCTTCGCTGTCGCGCCCACCGGCGATCGCATCTACACAGCCATCGACTGGAAACCCAAAACCACCCAGAAACTGCAGCGACTCGAGAACATCCACGCCGATCCCGCCGTCAGCCTCATCGTCGACCACTACTCCGACGACTGGTCCCAACTCTGGTGGATCCGTGCCGACGGCAACGCCCGCATCGTCGACGCGGGCAGCGCCGAAGGCACAGTCGGTACCGACACCCTCGTCGCGAAATACAGCCAATACAAGAACAACCGACCCGAGGGCCCGGTCATCGTCATCGACAAACTGTCCTGGAGATCGTGGTCAGCTTCCTGATCGTTTTCCTCCTCTCCACAGCATCGCCCACCCCACCGCCAGACCTCTACCGCCTGACCACTCCCGGCTGACCACTCAATGTGACATCCGGTGGCCTTTTCGACCGTCAATGGCACATCGAGTGGACTGCATAGGGCGGGTGGGCACCGAAAAACCAGTGGAATCGGCAGTAGCAGGGAGTCAGACTGTCGCAATGGTCAGCAAACCTCCCGTTCGGATTGTCACCGACCGTCTCGTGGTTCGACGCGAGACGGCAGACGATGCTGTTGTCATTGCCGAGGCGATCGAGCGAAATCGGGTCCGCCTGCTGCCGTGGCTCGGTTGGGCCACCGAGGACGCTGCCGACAGATCGGCGCAGATCGTCCGCATCGCGGAAAGCCGGAAGTTGTGGGACGCCGACGAAATGTACGACTACGGGATTTTCGGTCGATCCACCAGCGCATTCCTGGGGAAAATTGCATTGCACCGACGAGTCGGACCGGGTGGGATCGAAATAGGGTACTGGCTCGACAGTGCAGCCGAGGGTGACGGCATCATCTCCGAAGCCACCGCGACCCTCACGCAAGAGGCATTGAAACTCGCCGACGTCGATCGCGTCGAAATTCATTGCGATGCAGCCAATTCGAGGAGTCGAGCCGTTCCGCGTCGGCTGGGTTTCGTCCTCGACAGGATCGAGCCGCGAGCCTTGGCCGCTACGGCCGAAACCGGAGACCACATGATTTGGGTGTATCAGCCCGATCGGCGGTAGGACGGGTCGACGGTGACGTGGGGGCGCGGACGCGCGAGCGCCTGTCGGTACCGAAACCGCAGGTCGGAGAGAACACGTTCCGGATCGTCGCGAATATCGCTCGGCAGGTGAGTCACGACAATGATGCCGGCGTTCTGAGCGCGCTCCCGTCGTTCTACGGTGGCGCGGTGCGCCGCGGGTGACAGGTGATATTCGAGCGAGTCGATCTCCCAGTCGAGGGCCACATCGTCGAGCCAATTGTCGGCCACCAGCAGCAACCTGCCCGACTCGTCGCGTACCGCGACATTGTGAGTCATCGGGGGAAGACCGCTGCGCGCGTACAACTTCTGCGCGTGTGCTTCGGCAACGGAGTGCGCGCCGGCGGCCAGTTCGCGAAGTACTCGACGAGGCATCGCGGTTCCACGCGTGGTGCCGGCGTCCAGTTCCTTCATGATCGCCTCGATCGTTGCGGCACCCCGCTGAACGACACTGGCAACGAGCGCCATGCACTGCTCGGCGTTCTTCATGCGACGAATCGCGTCGCACAAACACCGAACAACCGGCGCGACGGGAAGACCCGACTTACTTTCCGCCGTTGGCATCCGCCACGTACGTTCCACCGCGGCGAAGCTCACGGACCTGCGGTGCTGCGCCTCGGGAATGAGCACGAACGTCTCCTCGAACGAGCCGGATGTACCGAGACCATGCAACGCCAGCCCGGCGCGACCACTGATTACGCCATCACGTCCGCAGTAGATGGACGCGGCAATCGCCCGCTCCAAGGGCGTCAGCGAACGGTTCTTCAAGAACACCAGGCCAGGTAGCGCCCGTGACCAGATACCGTCCGGCAGCGTGCGCCGAACAATCGTCTTCGACGCGACGCCGAGTTCGAGAAGATGAGCAGTCCGCACCAGCCCGCGATCCGATGCGGCCGCAATTACCCTCGCATCGACCCGTGCGCCGCCCCTCTTCATACAGACGATCCTGCACGCTCGGCCGGACACCGGATCGCACCCGACGTCGCACTATCAACAGCCCTGTGGATAACCGAATGGCTGTGGACAAACGCATACAGGAAGGGTGGCCCACACTCTGACTCGAGCACGGCCAGGCGCGCTCTCGTGACCGGCCGCGAGTCCACTCGATGTGCCATTGACTGTCGAAAAGGCCACCAAATGTCGCATTGAGTGGACGGCGGGGCGGCAACAGGCAACCCACCCACCTCAGCGGGGATACCGTCTATCTTGCAACTCGTGCGTTCTTATTTCGGGAGTGAGACATGACGGCGACAGCAGTTCCCTCGGATCGGTCGGGTACTACGGCACCACGGTCGTTTTCGCCGCCGCAGCGCGGTCGGTTGAGTGAGGTTCCGCATATCGCGGGGCTGGTGCTCGGTGTGTTCGCGGCGGCGTTGTTTCTGTGGAGTCTGTCGCCCACTTTGCGGTATCTGGTTCATGCGCCGCGGGAGTATGTCGACACGTATTACTTCGATGCTCCGGATACGAGTTTGTCGTGGGCGTTGGTTGTCGGGTTGTTGGCGGCGGCGTTGGCGAGTCGGAAGCGTATTGCGTGGTGGTTGCTGACGATTTATTTGGTGTTGTTGGCGATCACGAATGTCGCGGAGGGCATCGAGGACAAGAACGTCAGTTCGTGGATTGCGTTGGCGGTTCATGTCGTCGTGACGGGTCTGCTGATCGCGTCGCGCAAGGAGTTCTACACGCGGGTTCGGCGCGGTGCGGTGTGGAAGGCGCTCGGGGTGCTCGTGCTGGGAGCGGCCGTCGGCACGATTGTCGGGTGGGCGTTGGTGGCGTTGTTCCCGGGTTCGTTGCCGGAGGGCCAGACGTTCCTGTGGGCGTTCAACAGGGTGACGGCGTTGGCGACGGTGGACAACGAGCAGTTCGACGGTAGGCCGAACGGTTTCGTCAATACGGCGTTGGGACTGTTCGGAGCGCTGGCGTTGCTCGGTGCCGTGGTCACGTTGTTCCGATCGCAGCGGTCGAGCAATGCGTTGACCGGGCGTGACGAGTCGGCTCTGCGCGGCCTGCTCGACAAGTGGGGTGCCGACGATTCCCTCGGTTACTTCGCGACCCGCCGCGACAAGGGCGTCATCTTCGCCACCAGCGGCAAGGCGGCGGTGACGTATCGCGTCGAGGTCGGGGTGTGTCTGGCCAGTGGTGACCCGATCGGCAACCCCGAGGCGTGGCCACATGCGATATCCGAATGGCTCGACCTGGCCGAGAAGTACGGCTGGACCCCAGCTGTCATGGGGGCCAGCGAGATCGGGGCCACGGCCTACAAGCGGGCCGGCCTGAGTGTTCTCGAACTCGGCGACGAAGCGATCCTGAAAACCAAAGATTTCAACCTCAATGGACGCGAGATGCGTCCCGTGCGTCAGGCCGTCAACCGGGCTCGCAAAGCGGGTGTCGTGGTCACCGTGCGTCGTCATCGCGATATTTCGGCCGAGGAGATGGACGAGATCATTGCGTGCGCGGATGCGTGGCGCGATACCGAGACCGAGCGTGGTTTCTCGATGGCGCTGGGCCGGTTGGGCGATCCGCTCGACGGCGATTGTCTTCTGGTGCAGGCAGTTCAGGGCGAGAAGATCGTCGGTGTTCTGTCGCTGGTGCCGTGGGGTCGTACCGGCGCGTCGTTGGACCTGATGCGCCGCGATCCGGCGTCGCCGAACGGTGTCATCGAGTTGATGGTGACCGAACTTGCCACCGGCGCAGATCATTTCGGTGTCAGCAAGATTTCGCTGAACTTCGCGGTGTTCCGTGCTGCGTTCGAGGAGGGCAGTCGGATCGGGGCCGGTCCGGTCCTGCGAATCTGGCGCAGCGTATTGGTGTTCTTCTCGCGCTGGTGGCAGCTCGAGGCGCTGTATCGCTCGAATGTGAAGTACTTGCCGGAATGGGAGCCGCGCTACCTGTGCTTCGCCGACAATCGGGTGCTGCCGAAGGTCGGTGTCGCGTCGGCCATCGCCGAAGGCTTCTTGACTCTGCCGACTTTTCGGCGCGCCTCGAAGCACACCGGGTCCCACGTCGCGGTGCCCGCAGCCTTGGTCGACGCGGAGGACATTCATTCCGACGGCAGCGGACCCGAGACTCCCGCAGACGACACCGTGCCCGGCCGTAAACGTCCCGACCAGGTCCGCGTGCGCATGGCCAAACTCGATCGTCTCGAAAGTGACGGCATCGAGGGCTATCCCGTCGCCTATCCCCCGACACACACCGTCGGTGAAGCGGCGGCATCGCCCCAGGGCACGACCGTCCGAATTGCGGGTCGAATACTGCGCATTCGCGACTACGGCGGCGTGTCGTTCGCCGTCATCCGGGACTGGTCGGCCGATATTCAGGTGCTGTTCGACCGCGAACGCGTCGGCGACAGAATCGAGGAATTCGATGCCGACTTCGACCTGGGTGACCTCATCGAGGTCAGTGGCACCATCGGATACAGCAGGCGTGGTGAGCTGTCGTTGTTGGCCACCGAGTGGCGAATGAACGCCAAATGCCTGCACCCTCTACCCGACAAGTACCGCGGTCTGACCGATCCGGAAGCGCGAGTACGGCAGCGGTACGTGGACCTGGCGATCAACCGCGATGCGCGCGCGCTGATGATCGCACGCTCGAATGTGGTGAAGTCGCTTCGTGATTCACTGAGCGATCGCGGCTACATGGAGGTCGAGACACCGATCCTGCAGCAGGTACACGGCGGTGCGAACGCTGCCCCGTTCGTCACCCACATCAATGCCTACAACCTGGATCTGTACCTGCGCATCGCACCGGAGCTCTATCTCAAGCGGCTGTGCGTCGGCGGCATGGAGAAGGTCTTCGAGATCGGGCGAGTGTTCCGCAACGAGGGAGCGGACTTCAAGCACAATCCGGAGTTCACGATCCTCGAGGCGTACGAGGCACACAGTGACTACGAGCGCGCAATGGTGTTGTGCCGCGAACTGATTCAGCGTGCAGCCGTGGCAGCGCACGGCCGCGAAATCATTCTGCGTCCCGACGGCCCGGACGGCGAGATGATCGAGATCGACATCTCCGGAGAATGGCCCGTCAAGACACTGCACGGTGCCGTCGCCGAAAAATTGGGTGTTCCCGTCGAGCCGTCGACGCCCCTGGACGAGCTGCAGCGGCTGTGCGACGAGAACGCCATCCCCTACGAGAAGTCGTGGGACGCGGGTGCCGTCGCCCAGGGCATGTACGAGCACCTGGTGGAGGACTACACCGAATTCCCCACCTTCTACAAGGACTTCCCGACGTCGATGTCGCCGTTGACGAGACCGCATCGGAGCATCCCCGGCGTCGCCGAAAAGTGGGACCTGGTGGCGTGGGGGGTCGAACTGGGCACGGCCTACAGCGAGCTGACCGATCCCGTCGATCAACGTCGACGCCTCACCGAGCAGTCGTTGCTGGCTGCGGGTGGCGACGAAGAAGCGATGAGCTTGGACGAGGACTTCCTGCAGGCGCTCGAGCACGGGATGCCCCCGACCGGCGGCCTCGGAATGGGCGTCGACCGCGTCGTCATGCTCATCACCGGCGGCAGCATTCGCGAGACACTCGCATTTCCGCTGGCCAAACCGCGACAATGACGGTCTTCCCGAGGCGATCCTCCACGGGAAAGTTGCAAAACGGGGCGAATGGTGGAAACTGGAGGCTTAAACAAACTTCGAGTAGGCAATGCATGGTGGGGACGAAAACATGGATCACGGGAATCGAACCGAGCGCGAGGCATTGTTTCCCGTGAAACATCCTCCCGGGCGGTACATCGAAGTGGACGGCCAACGTCTGCATCTGTTCGTCCGGGGAACCGGCCCCACGATCGTTCTCTGCGGCGGCCTGGGCAGTAACTGGTTCGACTGGAACGACACCGTCGATATCTTGAGCGCCCGACATCATGTCGTGGTTCTCGACCGCCCCGGCTTCGGACTCAGCGACCCTCTGCCCGATGGCGCCACTCCCACCGTCCGCGGCGAGGCCGACAGGATCGTCGGCGTCCTCGACGCGCTCGGTGTCACCGAGCCGGCCGTCGTCGCGGGTCACTCGATTGCCGGCTTCTACGCAGAAGCGGTGGCCCGGCTGTACCCGTCGCGCATACGTGGTGTTCTTCTCCTGGACTCGAGCGCCGAGTCCGACCCCCGCCGCATCCTTCCGGCGGCTCTGCGAGTGCGCGCAGCGCATTTGCTGTCGACGCTACTGAGCCGCACGGGCCTTCAGCGGCTCGTCGGCCCGCGCGTCCGACCGATACTCAACCAGGCGACGCCACCCGACGGCACACCGAAGGACGTCGTCGACTGGGTCGACGACATCTACCGCAGGCCCACCTATCTCACAGCTGCACTCGTCGAAGATGTCGTCTACCCGGACCTCGCGGCCGAACTGAACCGACTTCGGAAGCGATTGCCCCTCGTCGTTCCCGTTATCGTCGCGGCCGCCCACACCGGACGCCCGTCCCCGTGGGGACGCAGATGGATCAAGACCCAACGCAAGCTGGCCACATACTTGCGAGCCGATTTCACCGTCGTCATACCCGCCCATCACCACGCCATGATCGACAAACCCGCCGAGGTTGCGGCGCTCATCACCGAACTGGTGTGAACCTCTCCCGTCGACGCACGTAACGTGTGTCGACGAGCCCGTAGCCCAAGACCCGAGCCGAAGCTCGGCGATGGCGCGGTAGCACGAGAGGAAATTGAAGATGGGTGCGATCAGCACAACGCAAGGTCGACAGTCGAAGATGCTCGGTCTGGGCGTTCACCGCCCCGAACGAATAGTCACCAACGATGAGATCTGCGAGTTCATCGACTCCAGCGACGAGTGGATTCAGACGCGATCGGGCATCAAGAACCGCCGATTCGCCGACCCCGAAGAAAACGTCGTCCAGATGTCGATCTCGGCAGGCCGAAAAGCACTCGAAGCCAGCGGCATCTCCGCCGAGCAGGTCGACACCGTCATCGTCGCGACCTCCACACACCTCGAACTGACACCCCAAGCAGCCGCCAAGGTTGCCCACGGACTCGGCACCAAAGGACCGGCCGCATTCGACATCTGCGCCGGATGCGCAGGCTTCTGCTACGCACTCGCCGTCGCATCGGACCTGGTCAAGGCCGGAACCTCGCAGTATGTCCTCGTCATCGGAGCCGAGCAGCTCAGCGTCACCACCGACCCGTACGACCGCACCACCCGCTTCATCTTCGCCGACGGCGCCGGAGCCGTCGTCGTCGGACAGAGCGACGAAACCGAAATCGGACCCGCCGTATGGGGATCCGACGGCTCGCAGTCCGACGCCATCGTGCAGACCACGGACTGGTACGAATACATCACGACAGCCAACATGGAACGACCCTGGATCAGGATGAACGGAATCTCCGTCTTCCGCTGGGCTGCATTCGAGATGGGCAAGGCCGCGCAGAAGGTACTCGACGTCGCCGGCATCAAAACCGACGAACTGCACGCCTTCATCCCTCACCAGGCCAACAGCCGCATCACCGATCTGCTGGCGAAGAGTCTCAACCTGGACGAAGGCACCGCCGTCGCCAACGACATCGCCGAAACCGGCAACACCTCGGCTGCGTCCATCCCCCTGGCAATGGAAGAACTACTGCGCACCGGAAAAGCCAAAGCAGGCGACACCGCACTCCTGCTCGCCTTCGGTGCAGGACTGTCCTACGCCGGACAGGTCGTCAAACTCCCGAAGCTGTAATCACTCCACCCGTCCGCAGCCCACACCCACCCGCAGTCCACCGACCCGCAGTCCACTCGATGTGACATTCGGTGGCCTTTTCGGCAGTCAATGTCACGTTGAGTGGACTCGGGCCGGGTGGGGTGGGTGCGGGTGGACTCGGGCCGGGTGGGCCTCCGCCCAGGGTCTGGCCGAGTCAGCTCTCGGGTCGTAGTGTTGGTTCATGCCCAAACCTCCGTTGCCCGTTGATGCTGTCGAGTTGCTGAAGAAGGCCAATCCCGCTGTCATGGCGGTGGTTCGTGCCGATGGAACTCCGATCACCGCGCCCACGTGGTATTTGTGGGAGGACGGGAAGATCGTGCTCAATTTCGATCCCTCACGTAAGCGGCTGGAGCACATTCGGGCGAATCCGAAGGTCTCGATTTCGGTGATGGACGAGGCCAGTTGGTATACGCATGTGACGGTGCACGGTTCGATCGAACTGCAGGACGACCCGGATCTGGTGGATATCGATCGCATCGCGACGCATTACACCGGCGAGCGGTATCCGGTTCGCGATCAGCCGCGCGTGACCGGCTACGTGACCGTCGACGCGTATGTGGGCTGGGGCAAGGTCGGTTCGTAGACCTCGCCTTGCCGCTTGCGACGGCCCAATTCAGGTGCAAGACTCCCGCAATGGTCAATCCGCAGGGTGAAGGTAGCGACGCGTTCGAGAAGGACGAGCCGTACGGGGGTCAGCAGTACCCGCCGTATCAGGACCCGAACACGAGCTACCAGAACCCGCAGCACGGACAACCTCAATACCAAAATCCTCAATACCCGAACCCTCAGTACGGACAACCCCAATACGGACAGGCCCAATACGGTCAGGCCCCGTATGTCGGAGCGGGTTTTCGGCCGGCACCCGCCACGAACACGTTGGCGATCGTGTCGCTCGTGTTGGCGGTGTTGGGTCTGACGTTCATCCCGCTGATCGCGTCGGTGTGTGCGGTGGTGTGTGGCCACGTTGCGAAGGGCCAGATCAAGCGCACCGGCGAGGGCGGGTCAGGATTCGCGACGGCAGGTCTGATCGTCGGCTACGTGTCGATCGCCCTGTTCGTCCTCGTCGTGGCTGCTATTTTCATCTTCGCGATAGCAGCCTCGAATTCATCCACGTATTGAGTTCGGTTGCTGCGCCAGTCGGCCGTTCATCGCTGCGGCCCACAGGCCGGCGATGACTGCCAACGCAATGACGAACAGCGCCAAGGCATTCCATCCGAGTGACTGAAAGACCACTCCGCCGAGCCAGCCCACGACGGACGATCCTCCGTAGTAGAACAGGTTGTACAGCGATGTCGCCTGGGCCCGTCCGTGGACGGCTCGCTGGCCGGTCCATCCCGACGCGATGGCGTGGGCGGCGAAGAATCCCATCGTGAAGATCACCAGCCCGGTGAGGATCACGGCCAGGTTCGACGCCATCGTCAGTGCGACTCCGGCGATCATGGTGGCGGTCGATCCGGCGAGGACGATCGACCGGCCGTGCTTCGTCGCCAACTTCCCCGCCACTCGCGAGGACACCGTGCCACTGAGGTAGGCCACGAAGATCAAGCTGATCAGAGACTGTGGAAGACCGAAAGGCGCTGCCTCGAGCCGGAATCCGAGGAAGTTGTAGACCGCGACGAACCCTCCCATCAGCAGGAACCCCTGGCCGTACAGCGCCAGCATCCCCGGCTCTCGGAGATTCACCCACAACCGACCGGGTAGGTCACCGATCTTGCTGTGCACGAGGGTGGTTCGCGGCCGCGGTGCCAACCACACGAACAGTCCCGCTGCCAACGCCGCGATTACCGACACGGTCAGGGTTCCGATTCGCCAGTTGGTCTGTTCTGCAACGGGTCCTGAAACTATTCGCCCCAGCAGCCCACCGAGCGTCGTACCGGACACGTAGGTTGCCGCCGCCAACGCGGTGTGATTGCGGTGCACCTCCTCGCTGAGATAGGCGATCGCGATGGCCGGAAGTCCCCCCAGCGCAGCACCTTCGAAGAATCGCAGGACCAGCAGCACCTCGAGCGAAGGCGACAGAGGCACCAGCAAACCCAGTGTCGTCGCGACGAGTATCGAGGCGGTCATCGCTCGAACGCGTCCGATTCGGTCGGCCGCGACCGACCACGGAATGACCGACACCGCGACGCCGACGGTCGCCAGGCCGACGGCGAGCGAGGACTGCGACGGGGTGATGTCGAGACTGGACGCGATGAGCGGCAGAATCCCCTGTACCGAGTAGAGCTGCGCGAACGTCGCCACTCCGGCGAACAGCAGCGCCAACACGAGACGCCGGTACTCGGTCGATCCCTTGGGATGCCCCTCCCACTCCAGGACCTCGGGCTGCGTCGTAGTCATGTCCAAGACGTTAGAAGCGCTCACGGTATACGTCCAATGCATGAGACCCCTGCAATTGATACGTCAGCGATATGCTTCGCCCATGCGCCGCCAGACCACCGAGCTGCTACCACTTCTGCCGACCCTGGTCGCGGTGGCGGACACCGAGCACATCACCGACGCCGCCCACGTCCTGGGAGTCCCGCAACCCACCGTCAGTCGACAGGTCGCCCGCGCATCGGCGATCCTCGGCGTCGACATCGTGGAACGACGGGGCCGCGGCATCGTGCTGACCAGTACCGGCCGCGTCCTCATCCCGTATCTTCAACGAGCCCTGAGCGACATCGACGCCGGTATCGACGCCATGACCGAGCACGACGCCCGAGCACGTGGCCGCATAGCCGTCGCGTTCCAGAACACACTCGGTGAGGACGTCGTGCCGGCACTGATCCGGCACTTTCGCGTCGACCATCCCGCGGTGACGTTCGATCTCGACCAAGGCGCACGTGCACGCTGCCTGGATCGCCTCGCAGATCGCGCGTCCGACCTGGCGTTCGTGTCTTTGAGCGCCGAACACACCGACACGAATTCCTTCCAGCTGTACGACGAGCGGCTGATGCTGGTGGTCCCCGAACATCACCGCCTCGCGTCGCGGAAGACGGTCGATCTCGCCGATACCGCCGACGAGAACTACATCGCCATGGGCCACGGATACGGAATGCGCTCGATCTGTGACGAGCTGTGGGCCGATGCCGGATTCAGCCCGCGCATCGCGTTCGAGGGACAGGACACCCATACCGTGCGCGGACTCGTCGGAGCCGGCCTCGGCATCGCCATCCTGCCGCGGATCCGTGCACACGGCGCCGAAGGTGGAACGGTCGACGTGGGACTCACCCAACCGGCTGCGCGCAGGCGAATCGGCATGGTGTGGGAGCCGGGAACGGACATGCCCCGCCAGGTGGCGGCCTTCCGCTCGATGGTGCAACGCAGTGGACGCACACTCGTGATTAGGTGAGTCGATGCAACTGGTTCTGGTACGGCACGCCCTTCCGCGACGATCGGAGTCCTCGGCCGATCCCGATCTCGACGAACTGGGCGTCGAACAATCCCGCAGAGTGCCCGATGCGCTGGCACGCTTCACGGTGTCCCGAGTCGTGTCGAGTTCGCAGCAACGCGCGATCCGGACCGCGCAGCCACTCGCCGAACGGCTCGGTCTCGAGATCACGACCGACGACCGTCTGACCGAGTACGACCGGGACTTCGGCGGCTACGTCCCGATCGAGGCCGCGAAGACCGAATTTCGCGACGCCTACGACCGCATCAAGGCAGGTCACCTACCCGAGCAGGTCGACGAACAGGCCTTCCGCCAGCGAGTTCTCGCCGGAGTGGCCGATATCGTCTCGACCGCCGCGCACTCCGATACCGTTGTCCTCTTCGCTCACGGCGGCGTCGTCAACATGCTGTTGCAAGACATTCTCCAGACCCCGAAGGTGCTCGGATTTCCCATCGACTACTGCTCGGTGACGCGTGTGCTCTTTTCCCGCAGCGGTGCCCGATCGGTCTCGTCGGTCAACGAGACCGCCCACGTGTGGGACCTGTTGCCGCGCAACCGACAATCCACAGAGACCTCTTAAAGTCCCTGGTAGAGGGGCAGAACGGCCGCTGTGGATCGCTCCGAGTGGTCGGTGCGGCCGGCGCTGGCAGTTAGCCTCGAAGTCATCATGGGTGAAATGCGTATCTTCCGACGTCCTGCCGTTGCTCTCGTCGCACTGGCGTTCCCTCTGGTGGCTGTGGGTGCGTTCGCGCTCGGCACCGGCTACGACCTGGGCGGAGAATCGACCACGACGACCGCCGTTGCCGCCGACACTCAGCAGGCCCCGGCAGAGGCACAGCAGACGGCCGATCCCCTGTCCAAGGCCAGGAGCAGCCTCAACAGCGCCTCGCTCCCGATCACCTTTCTCTCCAGCGGCATCGGTCAGCTGACCGAAGGCGGAACGCAGCTCAACGACGGCGTCGGCCAACTTGCCGACGGCATCACCCAGGCTCACGACGGAACCATCCAGCTCGCCGACGGGTTCGGCCAGTACCGCGACGGCATCGGCCAGCTCGGTGACGGCGCATCGCAGATCAGCGGGGGTGTCGACCAGGTCGTCGACCAGCTCGCCGGATTCGGAGCTCTGCAGGCCGACTTCACGGCAAAGCTCGCCGCCACGGCAGACACGGTCGATCGCTTCCCACATCCGGGATCCGACGCGATTTCCGGCGAGATCCGCGGAGTGATCGACAACCTCAACACTCAGGCGTTCGGTCCCGATACGCTCGCTCAGCTGCAGACCCTCAAGGGTGGTGCTCAGCAGCTGTCGACCGAACTGAACGACCCCAACAGTCAGTTCCTCGGTGCCACCGCGCAGCTCGGCGACGCAACCGTGCAGTTGCGTGACGGACTCGGCCAGCTCGACGACGGCGGGCAGCAACTCAAGGCCGGCACCGATCAGCTCGTGACGTCGGTCAAACCCGTCGAGGGGATCGTCAACGGCATCGCCACCAATGTGCGCGACGCCTCCGCCGCCCTCCCGGCAAAGGCGGCCGCCACGACCGATGACGCCACCTCCGACCAGAACGTTGCAGCGACTGCGACGAGCACCGGTACCGGTGCCACCCCGTACCTGATCGCCGCCCTCGTGGCACTCGGAGCTCTCGGCTGCGTCAGCCTCGTGCGGGTCCTGGGCAAGGACACCAAGCCGCGGTGGCTCGCCGTCGGAGCGGCCGTCGCCGCAGTGGGTGTCAGCGCTGCAGTCGCATTCGCCTTCGCCACCGACGCCGCCCTCGGACCGGTGATCGGAGCCGGCGCGTTCCTCGTCGTCTCGGCCGCGGCTTATCTCGCCACCGCAGGCGCAATTCAACGAGTGCTCGGTGCTGTGGTGGGCCAGATCGTCAATGTCGTCGCCCTCGTGGTACAGGTCGTCGTCTGCGGCTTCGCGTACGCATCGACGGCACCGATCTGGGGCGACCTCGCCGCGTTCATGCCGATGAGCTACACCGCCGCTGGTGCCCGCATCATCGCGTCGGGAGAGATGAGCGGGACCGGGTGGCTGGCGATCGGTGCCACGGTGGCGCTGCTTGCCGTCTCGGCACTCGTGTACGTCAGCGCGCGGGCAGGCTCAGCCGATGGACCGGAGCGGATGGATGGCGGGCGGGGCCGCGAGATGGGCACCGAATTCGCTTAGCGCCTGCTGCAGGTGCGGGGTCTGCATGTGGCCGTCGAGGTCCTCCTGCGACTTCCATACCTCGATGGTGATGAAGGTGCCCGGCTCGACCGCCGACTCGAACAACTTGTAGGAGACGTTGCCGCTCTCCTTGCGTGACTCGGCGACCAGAGCCACGAGCCCGTCGCGCACGGTGTCGATTGCGTCCGGCTTGGCGGTGATCGTCGCGACTACCTCGAGATCGTTGATCATGCGGAATCGGTTCCTTCGTTCGGCGAGACACACTCTTCCTCACCGAACGTACTCCCGACCCACCTAAGGTGAGGTGTCCACGCGGGAAGGGAAGAAGCAGTGAATCAGACGGCAACCGAGGATCGCGCCACGAAGAAGGAATGGCTTGGCCTCGCGGTACTGGTGGTGCCGATCCTCGTGGTCTCCATGGACATGTCGGTGCTGTATCTCGCACTGCCCTTCATGACGGCCGATCTCGAACCCACCAGCAACCAGACCCTGTGGATCCTCGACATCTACGGATTTCTGCTGGCTGGTCTGCTGATCACCATGGGCTCGCTCGGCGACCGCATCGGACGGCGGACCCTGCTGATGGTCGGCGCGGTGGTCTTCGGCGCGGCATCGCTCGCCGCGACGTTCTCCACCTCCCCCGAGATGCTGCTCGTCGCACGTGCTCTGCTGGGAGTCGGCGGAGCCACCATTGCTCCGAGCACACTGTCGTTGATCCGCAACATGTTTCACGACCCGGCACAGCGCAAGGAAGCGATCGGCCTGTGGACCGCCGGTTTCGCAGGCGGCGCAGCCGTGGGCCCGGTCGTCGGGGGCGTTCTGCTGGAACACTTCTGGTGGGGCTCGGTCTTCCTGATCAACATCCCCATCATGGTCGTGCTCTTCGTTGCGGCCCCGCTACTGGTCCCCGAGTTCAAGGACAGCGACCCCGGAAAGTTCGACCCGATCAGCGTGATCCTCGCGATCTCGTCGATGCTCTCGATCGTGTTCGCCATCAAGCACGGGGCCCAGGACGGTATCGACGCCACGACGATCACCACCGCGATCCTCGGCCTGGCACTCGGCTTCGTGTTCGTCATCCGGCAACGCAAGGCATCGAACCCGCTCATCGACGTGACGCTCTTCGCCGAACGTGCTTTCAGCGCTGCAGTCGTCGTGCAATTTCTGGTCATCTTCTCCATGACCGGCTTCAGCCTGTTCGCCTCCCAGTACCTGCAGCTGGTTCTCGGACTCGGACCACTCCGCGCCGGACTGTGGTTGCTGATTCCCGCTGCTGCAGCGGCGGCCGGTGCCGTCACCGCACCGACGATGAGCAAGGTGATCCCCACCGGCACCATCATTTCGGCGGGCCTGCTGTCCATCGTCTTCGGCTGCGTCGCACTGATATTCGTGCAATCCGACTCCGGCCTGCCGCTGCTGCTGACCGGAATGGCCCTGGTCACGTTCGGAATCGGAGCAGCATCGACTCTGAACTCCGACATCGTGCTGACCGCTGCGGCCCCCGAAAAGGCCGGGGCTGCATCGGCATTGTCGGAAACCGGGGCCGAGCTCGGCGGCGCCGTCGGCATCGCGATTCTCGGCACCATCGGCAGCACCGTCTATCGACACCGCATGGAGGACGCCATTCCGGCGGGCACATCGGCCGAGATCGCCGATCCGGCCCGCGAAACCATCGGCGGCGCAATAGCCGTGGCCGACTATCTGCCGGAGCCGTTCGCATCGCAGTTGACCGACGTCGCGCACTCGTCCTTCATCGACGGATTCAACCTCGCCGCCGGTACGAGCGCCGTGCTGATGTTCGTCAGTGCCGTCGTCGTGTTCCTGCTGCTCCGTCGGGTGCCTGCTACTACGTCGTAGTCAGACCGCGTCGGCGAGGTAACGCGCCAACCACCGCGTCGCCGACACCCCGTCTCCGACGTCGTAGGTCTGATATTCCTGGTGGATGCCCGAACGGTAGAAGGCCTCGATTTCCCGCTGACGCTGAGCGTTGGCCTGATCCGACAGCTGCCCCTGCAGTACGGGTAATCCACCGGACGCAGCGAGGTCGGCGATCAAGGATTGCGCTTCCTGGGTGTACTGATCTGCGACGTCGGGCGCAGGGTTGGACGACACGGCGAGGAAGCCCGCGAGTCGCGCCACGTAGTCGTCCTTGGGCGTCGAGCAATACAGATCGCCGACGGCGCAGAACGTGCGCACCACCGGACTGACGTAGCCGAATCCACCGACCCTGGGTCCACCGACGCCGGTACCCACCACAGGGGGACCGACCAGGGCGTCGGTGTCCGATCGCTTCGGGTCGGAGACGAGCCCGACCGCCACCACCTTGTCGGCCGGAACCACCCCGAGACCGGTTCCGATGGACGCGGCGAGATCACCGGCCGCGTCCGCTCCCTGGCTGTAACCGATGATGCCCAGTTTCGTTGCGCCGCAGCGATCCGCCATCGCCTTCAGCATGCCGCCTGCGTTGGTAACGGCAGCAGCACGGGACTGCCCGTACACCTCGCCCTCCCACGGGAACGCGGTGGCGGGATACGAAACGTACTCGGTGCGGATATCGCCACCGAGACGATCGGTGACGTCGGTCAGCATCCCCGGCTTCGGGGCAGCACCGGAGCTGGTCTCCCACGTTCCCGGAATCGCGACGACGTACATCGAGGGACAACCGCCGGGATCGGCGACGGCGGGCGACGCCCCGACGATTAGACCGGACGCAACAGCTGCAGCGACGCCGACACCGGCGCAGAATTTCTTGACACTCATGGGAGGGGGCCTCACTGGGTGATCGAACGCTTCTTGTGTTCGATCACCACAATGACAGCGGCCTGTGACCATCCGATGCCCACATGGTTAACGGACGTAACCGTGCGTCACACAGTTCGCCCGCCCCCGTCGGGATCGGTCGCCCCCGTCGGGATCAATGCGGCTTTCAGTCGCTCAGAGTGCAACAAAGGGACATTGATCCCGAGGGGGTGCGCCGGAAAATACCTACCGCTGCGGCGCCTGGGTGGGCACGATCGGCGACGGCAGTGCCGTTGCTCCCTGCAGGAAGGTGTCGACGGCGGCCGCGCAGGAGCGGCCCTCGGCGATGGCCCACACGATGAGCGACTGGCCGCGGCCCATGTCTCCGGCGACAAAGACGCCGGGCACGTTGGTGACCCACTCGTTGGTGCGCTCGACGTTTCCGCGCTGGTTGAAGTCGACGCCCAGGTCGGTCAGCAGACCGCCCTTGTCGGGTCCGACGAAGCCCATGGCGAGGAGCACGAGATCGGCTTCGAGCGTGAACTCGCTGCCTTCGATCTTCTCGAACTTGCCGCCCTTGAATTCGACCTCGCAGGCTTCGAGTGCGGTGACCTTGCCGTTCTCACCGACGAAACGCTCGGTGTTGACGGAGAAGACGCGCTCGCCGCCTTCCTCGTGTGCGGACGCGACGCGGTACATCAGCGGGTACGTCGGCCACGGGGTGGAGGTGGCACGCTCCTCGGGCGGACGGGCCATGATCTCGAACTGGTGGACGCTCGCCGCGCCCTGACGGTGCGAGGTGCCCAGGCAGTCTGCCCCGGTGTCGCCGCCGCCGATGATGACGACCTTCTTGCCCTCGGCACTGACCGGCGGCTGCTCGAAGTCGCCCTGCTGGACGCGGTTGGCGTGCGGCAGGAACTCCATGGCCTGGTAGATGCCGTCGAGTTCGCGGCCCTCGATGGGCAGGTCGCGCCAGGCGGTGGCACCGCCGGACAGCACGACGGCGTCGAACTGCTCGCGCAGTTCGTCGGCCGAGATGTCCACGCCCACATCGACACCCGTGCGGAAGACGGTGCCCTCGGCCTCCATCTGCGCGAGCCGACGATCGATGTGGCGCTTCTCCATCTTGAACTCGGGAATGCCGTAGCGCAGCAGTCCGCCGATGCGATCGGCACGTTCGAACACCGTGACGGTGTGGCCGGCGCGGGTGAGCTGCTGCGCTGCAGCAAGTCCCGCGGGTCCGGAGCCGACGACGGCAACGGTCTTGCCGGTCAGGTGCGTCGGGTAGACCGGCGTGACCCAGCCCTCCTCGAAGGCCTTGTCGATGATCTCGACCTCGACCTGCTTGATGGTCACCGGATCCTGGTTGATGCCCAGGACACACGCCGCCTCGCACGGAGCGGGGCACAACCGTCCGGTGAATTCCGGAAAGTTGTTGGTGGCGTGCAGGCGATCGATGCTGTCGCGCCAGCGGTCCTTGAACACCAGGTCGTTCCACTCGGGAATCAGGTTCCCGAGTGGACAACCGTTGTGGCAGAACGGAATGCCACAGTCCATGCATCGGCTGGCCTGGGTGCGCAGAGTGTCCTTCGAGAAGTCCTCGTAGACCTCTTTCCAGTCCATCAGGCGCAGATCGACGGGCCGCCGCTTGGGTACTTCGCGAACCGTGTTCTTCAAAAATCCCTGTGGGTCACCCACGAGCTGCCTCCATGATCGCTTCGTCCACGTCCGCGCCGTTCTTCTCGGCTTCGGAGATGGCCAGCAGTACCTTCTTGTAGTCGCGAGGCATGACCTTCACGAAATGGTTCACCTGCTGTGACCAATCCGCGAGGATCCGCTCGGCCACCTCGGAGCCGGTCTGCTCCTGGTGACGAGTGACGATGTCCTTCAACCAGGTGAATTCGTCGCCCTCGAGCTCGTCGATGTCGACCAGCTCGGTGTTGAGGTTGGCCTCGAACGTCTTGTTCGGATCGAAGATGAACGCGACGCCGCCGGACATGCCGGCACCGAAGTTTCGTCCCGTCGTGCCGAGGATGACGACCTTGCCGCCGGTCATGTACTCGCAACCGTGATCGCCGACGCCCTCGACGACAGCAACGGCACCGGAGTTACGAACCGCGAACCGCTCGCCGACGACGCCGCGGATCAGGGCTTCACCGCTGGTGGCACCGAACAGGAACACGTTGCCGCCGATGATGTTGTCCTCGGCCACGAATCCCTTCGGAGCGTTCAGCGACGGCCGCAGCACGAGATGTCCACCGGACAGGCCCTTGCCGACGAAGTCGTTGGCGTCTCCGTTGAGGCGCAACGTCATACCGGAGGGCACGAATGCACCGAAACTGTTGCCGGCCGAGCCGGTGAACGTGATCTCGATGGTGTCGTCCGGGAGGCCGACGCCGCCGTATGCCTTGGTCACCTCGTGTCCGAGCATCGTGCCGACGGTGCGGTTGACGTTGGTGATCTTGGACTCGAACGCGACCTTCTCGCCCTTGTCCAACGCATTGCGGCTGGCCGAAATCAGCTGCTGATCCAGGGCCTTGTCGAGACCGTGATCCTGAACGCCTGTGTTGTACAGGTTCTGGTTCATGAACGCCGACTCGACCTCTTCGAGGATCGGCGACAGATCGAGCTTCGACGCCTTCCAGTGCTCCTTGGCCGCGGTCGTGTCGAGCAGACCGACCTGGCCGACGGCTTCGTCGAGCGTGCGGAAGCCGAGCTCGGCCATGAGCTCACGCACCTCTTCGGCGATGAACATGAAGAAGTTCTCGACGAACTCGGGCTTGCCCGCAAAACGCTTGCGCAGCAACGGGTTCTGTGTCGCAACACCGACGGGGCAGGTATCGAGGTGGCAGACGCGCATCATGATGCAGCCCGAGACGACGAGCGGAGCGGTGGCGAAACCGAACTCCTCGCCGCCGAGCAGAGCAGCGACCATGACGTCGCGGCCGGTCTTGAGCTGGCCGTCCACCTGCACGACGATGCGATCGCGAAGACCGTTGAGCAGCAACGTCTGCTGGGTTTCGGCCAAGCCGAGCTCCCACGGTCCACCTGCGTGCTTGACCGACGTCAACGGCGTCGCGCCGGTGCCGCCGTCATGGCCCGAGATGAGCACCACGTCGGCGTGTGCCTTGGACACACCCGCCGCAACGGTGCCGACTCCGACCTCGGAGACGAGCTTGACGTGGATACGAGCCGACGGGTTCGCGTTCTTCAGGTCGTGGATCAGCTGCGCGAGATCCTCGATCGAGTAGATGTCGTGGTGCGGCGGCGGCGAGATCAGACCGACACCCGGCGTGGAGTGCCGAACCTCGGCGACCCACGGGTACACCTTGTGAGCCGGAAGCTGGCCGCCCTCACCGGGCTTGGCTCCCTGCGCCATCTTGATCTGGATGTCGGTGCAGTTCGTCAGGTAGTGCGAGGTGACGCCGAAACGTCCCGACGCGACCTGCTTGATGGCACTGCGTCGCCAATCGCCGTTCTCGTCCGGCTCGAAGCGCGAGACGTCCTCGCCGCCCTCACCGGAGTTCGAGCGTCCACCGAGACGGTTCATCGCGATGGCAAGGGTCTCGTGTGCCTCGGCCGAGATGGAGCCGTAGCTCATCGCACCCGTGGAGAAACGCTTGACGATCTCGCTGGCCGGCTCGACCTCGTCGATCGAAATAGCCTGTCGCTCTTCGGTCTTGAAGCGGAACAGACCGCGCAGCGACGCGAGCCGCTCGGACTGGTCGTCGACCATCTTCGTGTATTCCTTGAAGATGTCGTACTGACCGGTGCGGGTGGAGTGCTGCAGCTTGAAGACGGTGTCGGGGTTGAAGAGGTGGTACTCCCCTTCCCGACGCCACTGGTACTCGCCGCCCGTCTCGAGCTCACGGTGTGCGCGTTCCTGACGGTTGTCGAGGTACGCGACGCCATGTCGCGCTGCGACGTCGTCGGCGACCTGATCGAGATCGATACCGCCGAGATGGCTGTTCAGCCCGGTGAAGTACTCGTCGACCAGTTCCTGCGACAGGCCGATGACCTGGAACAGCTGGGCTCCGGTGTACGACGCGAGAGTCGAGATGCCCATCTTGGACATCACCTTCAGCACGCCCTTGCCTGCAGCCTTGATGTAGTTGCCGACGGCCTTGTCGAAGTCGATGCCGGTGAGGGCACCGCGCTCGATCATGTCCTCGATCGACTCGAAAGCCATGTACGGATTGACCGCTGCCGCACCGAATCCGATGAGCAGAGCCATGTGGTGGACCTCGCGGGCGTCACCGGCTTCGATGATCAGACCCACCTTGGTGCGCGTCTTCTCACGAACGAGATGGTGGTGCACTGCCGAGGTGAGGAGCAGGGACGGAATCGGAGCGAGCTTCTCACTGGACTCTCGGTCGGAGAGCACGATGATCCGCGCCCCGCCCGAGATGGCAGCGGAAACCTGAGCGCGGATGGCCTCCAACGCCTTTCGGAGACCTTCACCGCCTTCGGCAACCGGGTACAGGCCACGCACGACCACCGAGCGCAGCTCTTCCTGCGTGCCCTCGTCGTTGATGTGGACGAGCTTGGCGAGGTCGTCGTTGTGCAGGATCGGCTGGGGCAGCACGATCTGCTTGCAGCCGTCGGCACCCGGGTTGAGCAGATCGCCCTCGGGACCGATGGTGCCGCCGAGGCTGGTGACGATCTCCTCGCGGATCGCGTCGAGCGGCGGGTTGGTGACCTGGGCGAACAGCTGCGAGAAGTAGTCGAACAACATCCGCGGACGTGCCGACAGCACGGCGATCGGGGTATCGGTACCCATCGAACCGATGGCCTCGGCACCGGACTTCGCCATCGGCGAGACCAGCACGTTCAGTTCCTCGGTGGTGTATCCGAAGATCTGCTGGCGGATCAGCACGCGATCGTGCGGCATGTGCACGTGCGGCCGCTCGGGCAGATCGTCGATCGACGTCAGGCCCTCGTCGAGCCACTGCTGGTACGGGTGCTCGGCGGCGAGTTCGTCCTTGATCTCGTCGTCAGAGACGATGCGGCCCTGTGCGGTGTCCACCAGGAACATCCGGCCCGGCTGCAGACGCACCTTGCGGACGACCTTGGACGGGTCGATGTCCAGCACGCCGACCTCGGAAGCCATGACGACCAAGCCGTCGTCGGTGACCCACAGGCGGCTGGGGCGAAGACCGTTGCGGTCCAGAACTGCGCCGATGACGGTGCCGTCGGTGAAGCACACCGAGGCCGGTCCGTCCCAGGGCTCCATCAACGAGGAGTGGTACTTGTAGAACGCCCGACGCGCGGGGTCCATGGATTCGTGCCGCTCCCAGGCCTCGGGAATCATCATCAGCACGGCATGCGGCAGGCTGCGGCCGCCGAGGTGCAGCAGTTCGAGCACCTCGTCGAAACGTGCTGTGTCACTGGCTCCGTGGGTGACGACGGGGAAGATCTTCTCGAGCGCTTCCGAGCCACCGAACACGTCGGAGGTGATGAGGGCCTCGCGGGCGCGCATCCAGTTCTCGTTGCCGGTCGCGGTGTTGATCTCACCGTTGTGTGCGACCCGTCGGAACGGGTGGGCCAACGGCCACGACGGGAACGTGTTGGTCGAGAAACGCGAATGCACAAGTCCCAGTGCACTTTCGACGCGCTCGTCCTGCAGGTCGACGTAGAAGCCCTTGAGCTGGGGCGTGGTCAGCATGCCCTTGTAGACGAACGTCTGCGAGGACAGCGACGGGAAGTACACGGTCTCGCGACCGGGGCCGTCCTTGCCTGCGCCCTCTTCACCCAACTCGTGTTCGACGCGCTTGCGAATGACGAAGGCACGACGCTCGAGTTCGAGGTCGGTGATCGCCGCGTCGGGAGCGGAGAAGAACAACTGACGGAACGTCGGCATCGCGTCGCGAGCCAACGCGCCCAAGGAGGAGTCGTCGGTGGGGACCTCACGCCATCCGAGGACGGTCATGCCTTCGTTCTCGACGATGCGCTCGACACCCTCGCACGCGCGTGCTGCGTCGCTGCGGCCCTGCGGCAGGAATGCGACACCTGTTGCGTAGGCACCGGGTGCGGGGAGCTCGAAATCTACGACGGCGCGGAAGAACGCGTCCGGTACCTGGATCAGAATGCCCGCACCGTCGCCGGTGTTCGGTTCGGAGCCCGCGGCACCGCGGTGCTCGAGGTTGACCAGTGCGGTGATCGCCTTCTCGACGATGTCGCGACTGCGGCGACCGTGCATGTCCACCACGAATGCGACACCACAGGAGTCGTGTTCGTTGACGGGATCGTAGAGGCCTTGCGGGCCCGGAGTGTGCTTCATACCTAGCCTTCGGATAAGTCCAGCCTTGAAACTCGTCGGCGACGGTGTGGTGTAACCGGCTGCTCGAACGGCCTGCGGTGCGTCCTCGCCGTTGAAGCAGCACCTGTCGATCTTCCACGCTTTCCTCTGCACGGGCGGGTGGGCTCGTGGTAGAAAAGTGAAGGTCTCGACGGATCAGGCCGTGGTGAGGCCGATCCAATTACGAACGATAAGTCAGTACCAGGGTGCTCTCGCAAATAAGGTAAGCCTACTTCGGGCTCTCACCTGCGATTTTCCACCGAATCGACGGGGTCCGGAATCCGGCTCTGCATCGACACGTCGACATCGTTGTCGAACTACACGAATGTAAGGCATCACCCGCGCTCACACGCCGGGGTTCGAAGAAACTACTGGCCGCAGCGATCGAGATCAGCTGCGGCCAGTGTGGTGGGCGGAGGGGGACTTGAACCCCCACGTCCCGAAGGACACTGGCACCTGAAGCCAGCGCGTCTGCCATTCCGCCACCCGCCCGGGTGACGGCGAGAACACTAACACGCACCCCGCCGTGCTCGAAAATCGCCGTCTCGAGCTGCCCCGAGCAACCGGCGGCACAGCGTTGCTGTCGGCCGCACCGTATATCATGCTTGCAGCGCGACTTCGTGATGACACGCGGCCGTCGCACCGTTGTAGGCAACAGGCACCACAGGGTGGAAGAACACAGTGAGAGGAGGGGTCACGATGGGCATCGTTCAGCGTTTCGAACGCAAGCTGCAGAGCGCTGTCGGCGACGTCTTCGCCCGCGTGTTCGGCGGCGGCGTCGTACCGGCCGAAGTCGAGGCGGCGCTGCAACAGGAGGCGTCCGATCTCGTTCGCCCCTTGGACGGCGGTCATTACCTGGCACCCAACAACTACGTGATCACGATCAACAGCTCGGATCACGAGGAACTTGCCGGTGATCGCGAGCTCACGGTCAAGGCTTTCTCGCGTCACCTGGACGATTACATCCGTGATCAGGGGTGGCAGACCTACGGTGACGTGGTGGTTCGCTTCGAACCGTCGCCCACCCTTCACACCGGACAGTTCCGGGCCAGTGGCTCGGTCGATCCCGATGTGGGACGATCGGCGATTGCTGCGCAGAACAGCTCTGTTCAGCAGAACGCGTCGGCACAGCCAGCCCGTCCCGTCCCTTCAGCCACGCAGCGACCGACTGCCCCACCGATGTCGATACCAGGAGCCGGCCACATGACGCAGAACCCAGGCTACGACCCGCAGCGCGACCCCGCGGACGGACATCGTCCGGATCCGCGCGCGCGCAACGGATACGCCGGTGGCCAGGATCCCCGCTACGCGGCGCGTGAGCAGAACGGATACGACGCGCAGGGTTACGCGCCCGCCGATCGAGATCAGCGCTACGACCAGCAGCCGTACAACGCCCAGGGCTACGAGAACCAGGGCTACGACGAGCAGCCGTACGCCCAGCACGGCCAGGCCTACAGCGCCGCCGGCGGCCCGGAGCAGGGATACGACCAGGCCTACGGAGCACCCAACGGTCAGGAGCAGGGTTACGACGCCCAGGGCTACGACCGAGCGGGCTACAACGCGCAGGGTTACGACGCTCAGGGCTACAACGCCCAGGGTTACGACGCGCAGGGCTACAACGGTGCCGGTTACGACTACAACGGTGGCGAGCAGGGCGGTGCCTACAGCGAGGCTCCCTATCAGGAGCAGGCGTACGGCGAGCCCGCCGGCCGCTATGCCGAGCCGCAGGGTGCCGGTTACCCACAGCAGGGCTACCAGCAGCCCGCCTACGACTACCCGCCTGCCCAAGCGCCCTACGGCCGCGGCTACCCCCAGGGTGCCGGTGATCGCGGGGACGGCTACGGCTACGACCAGCCGGCGTCCTACGCAGGTCAGCCCCAGGCGCTCGCCGCGACCCTTCAGCTCGAGGACGGCAGCGGCCGCTACTTCCAGCTCCGGGACGGACAGAACATCATCGGGCGCGGCCAGGACGCACAGTTCCGCCTCCCCGACACCGGAGTGTCACGCCGACACATCGAGATTCGCTGGGACGGCCGAGTGGCCATGCTGTCCGATCTGGGATCCACCAACGGAACCACCGTCAACGGTGCACCCGTCCAGGATTGGCAACTGGCCGACGGCGACGTGATCCGCGCCGGTCACTCCGAGATTCTGGTCCGGATCGTCTGATCACCGGAGTGGCCCGGCCGACCGAGATGTTCGTCTCCTCGACTCGCAGGTTCGCCCACCCGTATGTCGTCCACACGAGCGACTGCACCCTATGATGCTGCGAGACAACCATGTCTGTCGCGCCGCCGCGTCGGATTGTGGGGGATGCAGGTCCGATCGCGAAGGAGGAGGTGAATCGTCGTGCAGGGATTGATTCTGCAACTGACCAGGGCAGGTTTTCTGCTTCTGTTGTGGTTCTTCGTCTGGGCCGTTCTTCGGACGCTGCGCAGTGACATCTATGCCGCAGCCGGTATGCGTGTGCCCGCCCGCTACTCCGGTGGCTCGAAGGTGCTCCCGTCGTTCAACAAGCAGAAGGTGGCGAAGTACCTCGTGGTGACCCAGGGCGGCCTCGCCGGCACGCGCATCTCGCTCGGCACTCAGCCGGTTCTGATCGGACGCGCAGACGATTCGACTCTCGTTCTGACAGACGACTATTCGTCCACCAGGCACGCTCGCCTCTCGCCTCGCGGCGGAGATTGGTACGTCGAAGACCTGGGCTCCACCAACGGCACCTACCTCGATCGAGCCAAGGTCACCACCGCTGTACGCGTTCCACTGGGAACTCCGGTTCGCGTCGGCAAGACCGTGATCGAGTTGCGCCCGTGACCCTTGTTCTCCGCTACGCCGCCCGCAGCGATCGCGGTCTCGTTCGCTCCAACAACGAGGACTCCGTCTACGCAGGTGCGCGACTGTTGGCTCTGGCCGACGGCATGGGCGGTCACGCCGCAGGCGAAGTGGCCTCGCAGTTGATGATCGCCGCGCTGGCGCACCTCGACGACGACGAACCGGGCGAGGATCTGCTCGGCAAACTCGAAGCCGCCACCCGCGAGGGCAACGCCTCCATCGCCGACCAGGTGGAAGACGAGCCCGAACTCGACGGCATGGGAACCACGCTGACCGCAATCCTGTTCGCAGGCAAGCGAATGGGTCTGGTGCACATCGGCGACTCGCGTGCCTACATGCTGCGCGACGGCTCGCTCACTCAGATCACCCGCGACGATACGTTCGTCCAGTCACTGGTCGACGAAGGCCGCATCACCGCCGAACAGGCGCACACGCACCCGCAACGCTCACTGATCATGAGGGCGCTGACCGGTAACGAGATCGAGCCGACGCTCACCGTCCGCGAGGTCCGTGCCGGCGACCGCTACCTGTTGTGCTCCGACGGTTTGTCGGACGTCGTGAGCGACGAAACAATCGAGAACACCCTCGCCGAGGGCGAGACCGGGCCGTGCGCCGACCGCCTCATCGAACTAGCCCTGCGCAGCGGCGGTCCGGACAACGTCACCGTCGTCGTCGCCGACGTCATCGACCTCGACTACGGCCAGAGCCACCCGATTCTCGGCGGCGCAGCCAGCACCGAGGACGAAGAAGACGCTCCGCCGCCGAACACTGCAGCGGGCCGCGCCGCCGCCATGCGTCCCCCGCGCACGACGCCCAAGCGCGTGACCGCCCCTGTGGTGACACCGGAGAAGAAGTCGCACAAACTGCGGTGGTCGCTGATCGCGCTGACCCTGATCGTGTTGGCCGGAATCGGTGTCGTGGTTGCCAATTCGGTGATCAAGGGCAATTACTACGTCGGTGCCGACAACAGCAAGGTCACCGTGCTGCGCGGTCTCCCCGGTTCCGTTCTCGGGTACTCGCTGCAGAGCGTGGAATTGATCGGCTGCCTCGACGACAACGGTGGCGTCACACTGACCGCACCCGACGCCGCGCCGGCCGATTGCGTCCCGTTCGAGATCGACGACCTGTTGCCGGCCGCGCGCGAGCAGGTGACCGCAGGACTCCCGTCGGGCTCTCTCGACGACGCCCGCGGTCAGGTGCAACGGTTGGCCTCGGGAGACCTACTGGAGGTCTGCGAGACCGAGCCGGCAGTGACCACCACGGCCGCACCCGCCCCGACGACGACGATCATCCCGCCCCCCGGAGTTCCGTTGCCTCCGCCCGCGCCGGAGCCCGTTCCGGAAGCTGCCCCGACCACTACCGCCGTGCCGACACCGACCGTCGCGCAGATCCCGGGCCAGAACTGCAGGACCGGTACTCGATGAGTTCCAATCCGTCCGCAGGAGGCTCCTTTCCGAGTCCTCCCGGTGGGTTCGCTCCCGCACCGATCCAGTCGAATCGTCGCAATGTCGAATTGCTGCTGCTCGGTGCCGCGGTCCTGATCACCACCATCTCGTTGATCCTCGTCGAAGCCAGCCAGGAACAGACGATCACCTGGGACCTGGCCAAGTACGCGCTGGCCTACCTCGCACTGGTGACGGTGGCGCACCTGGCCGTTCGACGGTTCGCCCCCTACGCGGATCCGCTGCTGCTGCCGATCGTCGCGCTGCTCAACGGTCTCGGCCTGGTGCTGATCCATCGACTGGACCTGGCCGATCAGCAACAGGCGCAGTACCTCGGCAACCCCATTCCGTCGCCCGACGCCAACCAGCAGGTGCTGTGGACGACGCTGGCCATCGCCGGCTTCGTCGCACTGCTGGTGTTGCTGCGCGACTACCGCACCCTGGCTCGCTACGGGTACACCCTCGGGCTGGCCGGCTTGATCCTTCTCGCCATTCCTGCGCTGCTGCCGTCGGCATTCTCCGAGGTCAACGGCTCCAAGATCTGGATTCGGTTGCCCGGCTTCAGTTTGCAGCCCGGTGAGTTCGCCAAGATTCTGCTGCTGATCTTCTTCGCGTCACTGCTGGTGTCCAAGCGCGAACTGTTCACCACTGCAGGCAAACACTGGCTCGGCATGGACTTCCCGCGCGCTCGCGATCTCGGGCCCATCATCGTCGTGTGGATCGTCTCGGTGGCGGTGCTCGTGTTCGAGAAAGATCTGGGCACGTCGCTGCTGATCTTCAGCACCGTTCTGGTGATGATCTACATCGCCACCGAACGTGTCGGCTGGATCATCATCGGCAGCGGCCTGCTGATGGTCGGATTCTTCTTCGCCTACCAGGCGTTCAGCCACGTGCGCGTGCGGACACTGACCTGGTTGGACCCGTTCGCGGACTACAACGACACCGGCTACCAGATTTCCCAGTCGCTGTTCGGTCTGGCCACCGGTGGGCTCGCCGGCACCGGCCTGGGCAGCGGCCGCCCGTCGCAGGTTCCGTTCCCCAAGACCGACTTCATCATCGCCACCGTCGGCGAGGAACTCGGCCTCATCGGTCTGGCCGCGGTCCTGATCCTGTACCTGCTGTTCGTCATTCGCGGAATGCGCACTGCGCTCGCCGTCCGAGACAGCTTCGGCAAGTTGCTCGCCGCCGGGCTCTCGTTCACCGTCGCCGTCCAGCTGTTCGTCGTCGTCGGCGGCGTCACCAAACTCATCCCGCTGACCGGTCTGACCACCCCGTACATGTCGTACGGAGGATCCTCGTTGCTGGCGAACTACCTGTTGGTGGCCTTGCTGATCAAGATCTCCGACGCAGCGCGTGAGCCTGCGACCCCCAAGAAGAAGCCCGCTGTGGCCGCCCCGATCGCCGAGGCGCCGACCGAAATGGTGAAGCGCGCATGAACACTCCCCTACGCCGCGTCTCCATCGCCATCATGGTGATGGTGGTCGCCCTGCTCGCCAACGCGACCTACGTTCAGGTCATCAAGGCCGATGACCTGCGCACCGACCCACGGAACTCCCGCGTTCTGCTCGACGAGTACTCACGTCAACGCGGCCAGATCTCGGCGGGTGGCCAGGTTCTCGCATCGTCGGTTGCCACCGACGATCGCTACAAGTACCTGCGCACGTACCCGCAGAATTCGATCTCCCCCGCGAGCCCGCAGGCCAACGCCCCGATCACCGGCTTCTATTCGATGCTGTACTCGAGCACCGGTCTCGAACGCGCCGAGGACCCGGTACTCAACGGATCCGACGACCGGTTGTTCGGCGGACGCCTGTTCGACCTCATCTCCGGCCGTGATCCCCGCGGCGGCAACGTCGTCACCACCATCGACCCGGTCGTCCAACAGGTGGCGTACGACCAGCTGACCGCCAAGGGATACACCGGCTCCGTCGTGGCCCTCGACCCCGCCACCGGCAACATTCTCGCCATGGCCAGCACGCCCAGCTACGACCCCAACCTGCTGGCCAGCCACGACGGCAGCACCACGTCGACCGCCTGGGAGAACCTCAGCGACGATCCGAGCAAGCCGCTGGTGAACCGCGCGATCTCACAGACCTACCCACCGGGATCGACGTTCAAGGTGATTACGACCGCCGCTGCGCTCCAAGCAGGCGCCACTCCGGACGATCAACTGACGGCCGCGTCGAACATCACCCTTCCGGGAACGTCGACGACGCTCGAGAACTACAACGGTTCGACGTGCGGAGGCGGTCAGACCGCCTCGCTGCGTGAGGCGTTCGCACGGTCGTGCAACACCGCCTTCGTCGAACTGGGCATCGACACCGGCGCCGACAAGATGCGCGAGACCGCCGCCAAGTTCGGTATCGGAGAGGACACCAGCATCCCGCTCACCGTCGCCGACAGCACCATCGGATCCATCGACGACGACGCTGCTCTCGGCCAGTCCAGCATCGGTCAGCGCGACGTGGCGCTGACCCCGCTGCAGGACGCCGTCATCGCCGCCACCGTCGCCAACGGCGGTGTACGGATGGCGCCGAACCTGGTGCAGCAGTTGCAGTCTCCCGACCTGTCGGACCTGTCCAGCTACCAACCCCAATCGATGGGTGAGGCGATCAGCCCCGATACGGCCTCGACCCTGACCGACCTGATGATCGGTTCCGAGAACAACACCAGCGGGGAAGGCAAGATCCCCGGGGTGCAGATCGCGTCGAAAACCGGTACCGCAGAACATGGTTCGGATCCTCGCAACACCCCGCCCCACGCGTGGTACATCGGATTCGCACCGGCGAAGGACCCCAAGGTCGCCATCGCCGTCATCGTCGAGGACGGCGGAGATCGAGCCCTCGCCGCCACCGGCGGTTCGGTCGCAGCACCCATCGGCCGCGCCGTCATCGCCGCCGCATTGCAGGGGAGGTGAGCATCGGTGCCACTGAGTAACGGAGCCGTCATCGCACAGCGCTACAGACTGCTGCGCCTCATCGCCACCGGCGGCATGGGACAGGTCTGGGAGGCGATGGACAATCGCCTCGACCGCCGTGTCGCCGTGAAGGTACTCAAAGCCGAGTTCTCCGAGGACCCGGAGTTCTTGCAGCGCTTCAGGTTCGAGGCCCGTACCACCGCTCAGCTGAACTACCCCGGAATAGCCGGGGTGTACGACTACGGCGAGACCCGCGACGGTGCAGGCGAATCGCTCGCCTACCTGGTGATGGAACTGGTCAACGGTGAGCCGCTCAACGCAGTGCTGGGTCGCATGTCGCGGCTGCCACTCGGCCACGCCCTCGACATGCTCGAGCAGACCGGGCGCGCGCTGCAGATCGCACACACCGCAGGGGTCGTCCACCGCGACGTCAAGCCCGGCAACATCTTGATCACCCCCACCGGGCAGGTCAAGATCACCGACTTCGGCATCGCCAAAGCCGTCGACGCCTCCCCGGTCACCAAGACCGGAATGGTCATGGGCACCGCCCAGTACATCGCTCCCGAACAAGCCCTCGGCGAAGAGGCGACCTCGGCATCCGACGTCTACTCACTCGGCGTCGTCGGATACGAAGTACTCGCGGGCACACGGCCTTTCGTGGGCGACGGCGCCTTGACCGTCGCCATGAAACACGTCCGCGAAGCACCGGCACCCATGCCGGTCGACCTACCCCCTGCCGTCCGTGAGCTCATCGAGATCACGATGGTCAAGGATCCGGCCGCCCGGTACGCCAACGGCGGTGAATTCGCCGACGCCGTCGCCGCAGTTCGGGCCGGCCGCCGGCCGCCGGCACCCGGCAACTCGCGCGGTACCGGAACCGGGAGAGTCATGATGCCCGGCGTCGTGCCCAGCCCGCAGCCACCTCCGCCGTCGAGCACCCAGATGATGCCGACCTCGCAACGGGATTACCGGGGCCCGGCTACCGGCACTGCAGCTGCAGCGGTTCCCGAGCAGACCGGCATGTCCTCGGCACAGAAGGCGTTGGCCTGGGGCGGCGGCGCGCTCCTGCTGTTGGCCATCCTGATCGGCGGTTACGTACTGCTGACCGGTGGCAGGGACGACTCGCCGACACCGTTCGTGCAGCCCACGACCACCACGCAGCCGACGACCACGACCACAACGACCACCGAGCCGACGACCACCACCGAAGAAACCACGACCACCGAAGAAACGACGACCACCACCACGACGACCACGACCACCTCGGAGGAGCCGACGACCACCGAAGAGAGCACGACGACCTCGGCGGAGCCCACCCAGACGACGACTCGCAGGCCGCTGATCGAGATTCCGTTCCCGCAAGCACCACAAGGACAACGATGACGACTCCCCGTACGCTCTCCTCTCGCTACGAGCTGGGCGAGATACTCGGTTTCGGCGGTATGTCCGAGGTTCACCTCGCTCGGGACACACGACTCGATCGTGACGTCGCCATCAAGGTTCTGCGCGCCGACCTCGCTCGCGACCCCACGTTCTACCTGAGGTTCCGACGTGAGGCACAGAACGCTGCTGCGCTCAATCACCCCGCCATCGTCGCCGTCTACGACACCGGTGAAGCGGAGACCGAAGCCGGTCCGCTCCCGTTCATCGTCATGGAATACGTCGACGGCGACACGCTGCGCGACATCGTGCGCGCCGAAGGACCCATGGAGCCGCGTCGGGCCATGGAGGTCATCGCCGACGTCTGTGCTGCACTCGATTTCAGCCACCGCAACGGCATCGTGCACCGCGACGTCAAACCCGCCAACATCATGATCAACAACGCCGGCGCGGTGAAGGTAATGGACTTCGGCATCGCCCGCGCCATCGCCGACTCGTCCTCGCCGATGACTCAGACCGCCGCCGTGATCGGAACCGCGCAGTACCTCTCGCCCGAGCAGGCCCGTGGAGAACAGGTCGATGCGCGTTCGGACGTCTACTCGCTCGGCTGCGTGCTGTTCGAGATCCTCACCGGCGAGCCGCCGTTCAAGGGGGATTCGCCGGTCGCCGTCGCCTACCAGCACGTCCGTGAAGACCCCCAGCTGCCGTCGCTGGTCAACGACACCGTTCCACGCGAACTCGACTCGATCATCCTCAAGGCAATGGCCAAGAACCCGGCCAATCGCTACCAGAGCGCCGCCGAGATGCGTACCGACCTGGTCCGCGTTCTGGGTGGACAGCGCCCGAGTGCGCCCATGGTGATGAACGACGAGGATCGAACCACCATCCTCGGCTCCGTCGATTCCCGTCAGGCCGATTTCTCCGGCAAGGACAAGCCCGCGGCTACCGCGGCACCTCGGTCGTCACGCCACACGGAGGACTACGACGAACCGAAGAACCGCCGCGGCCTCAAGATCGCGTTGATCTCGGCGGCCGCGATCATCGTCGTCGCTATCGTCGGCGCCTTCCTGTGGTCGCTCGGTCCCGGTGCCGACCCCAAGACCGTCGCCGTGCCCACCGTCGTAGGACTGTCCGCAGACGAGGCGCAGCGTCAACTCGAAGAAGCAGGCCTGCGAGTGAGCATCCAGGAGAAGCCCGACGCGGCGATTCCGGAAGGCTCGGCCATCGGCACCAATCCGGCGGCCGGATCACAGACCGAATCGCCGGGGAACATCCAGCTCGACGTGTCCTCCGGACCGCAGCAGGTCCAGGTTCCGCGACTGACCGGCCTCACCCAGCAGCAGGCGTCGGATGCACTGAACGAGGTGGGCCTCCAGCTCGATGCCACCGTCGCCCGTGCTCCGTCGTCACCCGAGAACCTCGACAAGGTCGTCGAGCAGAATCCGTCCTCGGGCGTGAGCATGAACGCCAACTCGCAGGTCCGCATCACGCTGGGCACCGGGCCCGCGCAGGTTCGGATGCCCGATGTCGTGGGGCAACTCGTGAACGTGGCGCAGCCGAACGTCGAGGGAGCCGGACTGCGCGTCCAGGTTCAGAACATCGACTCGGGACAGCCGACGGGTCAGGTCGTCTCCACAGACCCTGTGGGCGGCACCAATGTCACCGAGAACACCGTCGTCACGCTGCGCGTATCGAACGGCGACAAGATCCCCATGCCCGACCTCGCCGGTCTGACCGAGGCGCAGGCGTTGGCCGCGCTGCAGTCGGCCGGCTGGACGGGCACGGCAGCGGAACTGACGGCGACAAGGGAAGCGACGCTGGATCCGTTGATGGTCGGGCGAGTGGTGAATCAGACGCAGCCGGCAGGGTCCGAGATCAGCAAGTCCGACACCGTCACGATCAGCATCGGTGCCCTGGGTATCCCCGGGCGTTAGCGATCAGGCGAAGGCCTCGGCGACCTGCGCCTCCAGGGTTCCCACCAAACCGGAATCGGTGGGCATACCGCACACCGCGAGCCAGTTGGCCAGCATCCGGTGCCCGCCCTCGGTGAGAATGGACTCCGGATGGAACTGCACGCCGTGAATGGGTAGCTCGGTGTGCCTCATGGCCATCACCAGACCGGATTCGGTACGGCCGATGATCTCGAGTTCCGCGGGGATGGTGTCCTCGCGGACGGTCAGCGAGTGATAGCGGGTGGCCGTGAACGGCTCGCCCATCCCCTCCAGGACGCCGACGCCAGTGTGATGGACGAGGCTGGTCTTACCGTGCAGCAGCTCCGGGGCCTTCTCGACCGTGGCACCGAACGCAGCTCCGATGGCCTGATGGCCCAGACACACACCGAGCAGTGGGGTTTTGGCCCGCGCGCTCGCCGAGACCAGATCCATCGTGGCCCCGGCGCGCTGCGGAGTTCCCGGGCCCGGGCTGAGCAGAATGCCGTCGAACTCCGCGGCAACAGCGTCGCGATCGGCGAGTCGCTCGTCGTCGTTGCGCCACACCTCGACCTCGGCGTTCAACTGGCCCAGGTACTGGACGAGGTTGAAGACGAAGCTGTCGTAGTTGTCGACGACGAGAATGCGCATGTCGACAGCGTACTCAGCGCGGCTCCGCGAAACGCATGCGCACCGATTCGGTGTACGCCGGAACCGAGAGGTTCTGATAGGCCGCGACCTCGTAGCGGAGGCCATAGCGCAACGCATACTGCTCGTACAGCCGCACCCCGGGCTCGTTGTCCAGCGCCGCCCGCAGTCGATCCGGGTCGCCGAGAGCCGTCATCACGTACGGCGGACTGTACGTCCGGCCGCCCAGTAGCAGCGTGTTCCCGATACACCGCGGTGCCGACGACGCCACCAGACGCTGATCCTGCATCGCCATCGCCGACGCACCACCGGCCCACAGGGCGTTGAGGACACTCTGCACGTCGACCTGATGAACCACCAGGTCGTCCGGAGACGCGTCGGACGCATACGACCCGTCGGGACCGCGTGGAGCGTCGGCCATCGTCACCGTCAACCCCGTGCCGGACGCCTCCTCCCGGCCCGCCGCGTCCGAAAGAGCGTCGACCCGGGCCAACGCGTCGGCCACCTCGGAGTCGCCCGCCGCCGTACGCTGCTGCAGGAGATCGACCTGCTGCTCCAGCGCATCTCTACTGCGCAGCGCATCGTCGCTGCTTCTCTGGGCCGAATCGACCAGATCGGCGAGCCGTGTCGTGTCACCGCCCCGCAACTCGTTGCCGTCCGAGGCATGTCGCGTGGTTCCGAGCAGCAGACCGACCACAGCGCACACCGCCACAGCGAGCACCCACCATCGGGTCTCGGAGGAATCGGTCGATCGTCGTCTCACAGAGTGCTCGCCACTGTTCGGTAGGTCGGTGCTGCGCTGATCTGAGTTAGCGTGTACTACAAACCGGGTGGATGACCGCCACGGCTCTCCGGGAGACAATAACCTGGGGATGCACGCAACTCGATCGATCCACAGGTTGTCACCGTCAGTTGTCCACAGGCACGGCGCACGCCGATGACCGTCAAGAACACGAAGAGGACTCAATGCCGAAGTCGAAGGTACGGAAGAAGAACGACTACACGATCAACCCGGCCAACCGCACGCCGGTGAAGGTCAACGCCGGCCCGTCGCCGGTCTGGTACGTGGTCCTGATGCTCGGATTCATGCTGGTAGGGCTGCTGTGGCTGATCGTGTACTACCTGGCCCAGGAAGACATCTCGTTCATCGGCAACCTCGGTGCGTACAACTTCCTCATCGGATTCGGCTTCATGGTCGTCGGCCTCGTCATGACCATGCGATGGCGCTGAGAGCCGGCCGAGTTACACCCATGTCATTCATCCCCAATGTGGATAAATCCTGTGGATAACTTTCCCAACCATCCACAGGGTGTGTACGAACACCGATGGGCGACGCCGGCCGTAGCCGTCGGCGCGCTGGTGGCAGGCGGTATCGCACTCGCCATCGGTGCCGTGCTCGCCTCCTCGGGCGCCGCCGGAACCTTCCTCGTCGGACTCGCCGCCGTCGGAACCTGGGTAATGGCAGCCCTCGCGGCCGCACAACGCCCCCGACTCGCCATCACACCCGACGGCTCCCTGGTGATGAAACGACTCACCGGCACACGTACGTACTCGCGCGCCGACATCGTCCAAATCAAAGTGGTCCGCTACCCGAGACTGGGACGACGAGTGCCGATGCTCGAACTGGACGTCCGCCCACCCGACGAGGACGACGATCGACTCATCATCTTCGGTCGATGGGACCTGGGAGCCGACCCACGCGACGTGTTCGAGGTACTCGACACCTACGGTCTGGTGCCGCCGAACAACTGACCGCCCACCGTCTCGGACCCCCTCCGGGGTACTCAATGTGACGTTCAGTGGACTTTTCGGGGGTCAATGGCACATCTAGTGGACCAGTGAGCGTCGCAAAGCCGCCGGGCAGCCCATGGTGATTGCCGAGCACGCGTGTCGGCGTCGTCGGGAGTCAATGTGACGTCCAGTGGCCTTTTCGGGGGTCAATGGCACATTCAGTGGACTTCAGAGGCCCATCTGCGCGCGGAGGTCGAGGACTCGGACCGCGATGGTGCCCAGAGCTATCAGGGCTACTGCGGCCACGGAGAGCCAGGCGAGGGATATCCCGGCACGAGGCTGCGCGCTGTTGCGGTTGGGTAGGAACACCAATCCGGCGGTGGCTGCCGCTCCGGCGACCAGTCCGCCCATGTGGCCCCACAGCGAGATGCTGGGGATGGAGATGCTGATGAAGATGTTCAACGCGATCACGATCAGGACCGGGGTCGGGGAGCGCTTGAGTCGCAGCAGAATGACGGCCTGCGCACCGAGCAGTCCGAATACGGCACCCGACGCGCCGGCGGTGGCGGCGAGGGGGTTCTCGAACAGCAGGACCGATGCGCTGCCGCCGAGCAGCGACAGGAAGTAGACGGCGAGGTAGCGGCTGCGGCCCAGCACCAGTTCGACGTCTCGGCCGATGATGTACAGGGCGAACATGTTCACCAGCAGGTGGATGGGTCCTATGTGGATGAACCCACTGCTGAGGAGGCGCCACACATCACCGTCCGCGACCAGCAGGCTGTTCAGTGCCCAGGCGTCGGCCAGCGAGGATCCGCGGAAATTGCTCATGAGGTCGCCGGATTGAGCGGCGGTGATGCCGAAGATCACGACGTTGATCGCGATCAGCGCGAAGGTCAGGGGTGTCTTGGCGGAGCGTGTCATCGGCGCGCCGGCGACCGTACGTGCGGTCCGGACGTTCTTGTTGCCGTCGCGCACACAGTCGACACAGTGTTGCCCTACGGCCGCGGGCTGCAGGCACTGTGGGCACGCGGGCCGGCCGCATCGAGAGCAGGCCAGGCCGGTCGGGCGATCGGGATGTCTGACGCACACCGACTGGGGTGGGTTGGGCTGGTCGCCGTGCGCGCCACCCCAGCCGGGGTTTGTCATCGTGTAATTCCTTCTACAACCGAATCAGGCGATGGTGATGCTGTTGATGACGACCTCTTCCACCGGGCGATCGCCGCGGCCGACCTGCGTGCTCGAGATGGCGTCGACGACCTTCTTGGACGCCTCGTCGGTGACCTCACCGAAGATGCTGTGCTTGCGGTTGAGGTGCGGGGTCTTGCCGGTGGTGATGAAGAACTGCGAGCCGTTGGTGCCGGGGCCTGCGTTGGCCATGGCCAGCAGGTACGGGCGGTCGAAGGAGAGCTCCGGGTGGAACTCGTCCTCGAACTTGTAGCCCGGTCCGCCGGTGCCGGTTCCGGTCGGGTCGCCGCCCTGGATCATGAAACCGTCGATGACGCGGTGGAAGACTGCGCCGTCGTAGAACGGTCCGGTCTTGGCACCCGACGCGTTCTGCGTCGTGTATTCCTTCGACCCGTCCGCGAGACCGACGAAGTTCGCGACGGTCTTGGGGGCGTGATTGCCGAACAGTTCGATGACGATGTCGCCGCGGTTGGTGTGCAGCGTTGCCGTTTGGGTCTTGTTTGGTGAAGTCACGCTCACCATCGTGCCATCTCGAGCGACCGGGTAGTTCACAGGTGGTGTATCGGGAGGGTCGATCGGGACGCTGTTGTGGAACAGTGAGGGCATGACGAGCACAACGAAAACCGAGCGGGTTCACTCCTCCACCGGTACGGCGGCGTCGACGCTGCTCGGTGCCGCTTCCGTCGTGAGCAAGGGCCCTGCCGGAGTGGGCCTGTTGCTCGCCAAGCGCGGCTACGGTCTGGCGCGTAAGCAGGCTGCGCAGCGTCGCGCGGCAACCGCCGAGCGCATTGCCCGGGCCGATCTGACCAAGGCAGCTCTCACGACTGATCGGACGCCGGAAAACAAGCGTCGCGTCCTGGCGCTCGGAGCTGCCGCTGTCGTCGTCGGAGGTGTCGTGTTCTACCTCAGCCGTCGCCGCCACGAGGTGCCGCCGCCCGCAGATACGCCGCCCAGCTTGGTCGATTACGAAGACGAGTCGACGTCACAGGTATAGAAGCTTCTGTAGTAGATCGAACAGGCCCGGCCGGGGCCTGGTTTCTGCATCGTCACCCCGGCCGGCGACGACCAGCGCGACGTTGTGTTCGACGCTCGAACCGTCCGTGAGGTAGTCGCCGTGACCTGTCGTGCCCGGACGCCCGTCGCCTTCGTCGGTCGCCAGTTGGGTCACTCCATCGAGTGTGCCGGGATCGCGACCGAAGGCACCGATGTCGGCAACGATGTCCCCGCGCGCCTCCGCCGCGAAAACGTGACCGTCGGGAACCTGTAGGTCGGTCACACTGTCGGTGCCGAGGCCAGGTGATCCGAGGGCCACGAACTCGTCGACGCCGGTGCTTTCGTGCAGTGCAGCGGCTGCGGTCAATGATCCGTACGAGTGTGCGAGCACCGACAGGTGTGGATCGTTCGACCGGGCCGCATCGAGGCCCTCCAGAAAGGGCACCAATCGCGTCGCCCCCGCGTGCGCTGCTGCATCGGATACGACGGTCCGATCGGGATCGAGCAGGCCCCATCCCAGCTGTGGTGCCTGGTAGTTCATCCACGTCACGGCTGCGACGGTGGGCGGTGGATCCTCCGAAAGTGTCTGCTCCACAGTAGCTTTGAGATTTTCCAGATCGCCGTCGTAACGTACCGCGTCTCCGTGGACGGTCGAGCCGAGGCCGGGTACGAACACCGCCACGTGTGTTGCCGTGTCGACGTCACCTATCGCAATCGCGGCAGTGGTCTCTGCATACGTCGAATTGTCGAGCGCCAACAGTTGCCTGTCACCCTGCGCCAGAGTGCTCTCGATCGCGTCGAGCGAACTCAACCGTGTTCGCGTCTGTTCCAAGCCGGCGTCGGCATCACTGAACAATCCTCCGAAAATGTTGTCCTTCAATTGGTTTCCGAGTTCATCAGCCACAGCCTGCAGTCGGAGGCGCTCACTGGCAAGTACCCGACGGTTCGCTGAATCCCGAATTCGGCCCGGTAATCCGTCGAGATTGCCGATGAGAGCCGGGTGCTCGACGAGCAGTCGAGTGCGCTCGGCGGGCGAGAGTGCGCCCCAGAACGCCGAATTCGTGGCCGGGCTCCCGTCGACCGGCACTACCGATACCCCTGCCGTGGTCAGTTTTCCCGGTGAGATGTCGCCGGCGAGGCGTCGGGCAAGATCGTCGTCGAACACGGTCGCGGCTCGCATCAGTTGGGTGATGCGTTCGGCCAACTCGGTGCAACGGCGACGCCGATCGCGAATGGTCGACGACAAGTCGTGCTGCGCAACCGAATACGACGTCAGCACGTCGGTCACCGAACCGTCGCGTCGGATATCGAAGTGGTCGCGCGCGGCGTCCGCTTCCACAGCGGTCAGCGCCGAGACGAGTCCGGCCATGTCGATGGCCGCCGGAGCGGTGCACAGCGCTACCCGCAGTAGCTCCGTCGCACAGTCCCCCACCTGCGGACGGATAGCTCCGATGGCATCTCGGTATGCCGTTGCCGCGGGGCCCTGCCATCCGTCGTCGACGACGGTCTCCAGCAGTGAACTGTGCACGGCGGTCAATTCGCGCCAACTGTGCATGAACCGATTCGAGACGGCGGTCAACGCCTGACTGTCCCATGACCTGACGTCATCGAGCGTGACCATCGCAATCCCCCCCCCGCAGAGTTGTCGTCGTACTCGACGAGTCAACGTCAGCGAGACGGTGCAACGAGAAATCTATCCCCAGGCTGTGGATGAAATCTGGGGATGACGGCCACATCGGTGTATCGCTACACGATTCTGCGTACCGGCCCGCGATGTCCGTCGCCGGGCTCGGTATGGCGAGACGCCTTCGGGGGACGACTCCGCTTGGCGCGGTACAGGTCTGCGTCTGCAGCGCGGTATATTTCACCCCACCGGCGGCCGGCAGGCATACACGCCAGACCGACGCTCCACTCGGCTCGATGGGATCGACGCAAGCCGTCGATGACCTGCCAGGCTTCGGCCTCGAGAACCCCTGGCATGAACAGGACGAATTCGTCTCCGCCGAGCCGGCCCAGAACATCCCGTTTCGTCAGTTGCCCCTTCCACGCCTTCGAGACGCGAGTGAGCAACACGTCGCCGGCAATGTGGCCGTACTCGTCGTTGATCTCCTTGAAGTTGTCGAGATCGAGCACCGCCAGACTGACCGTCAGACCACGAGCGGCGCACGCGGGCAACATCTTCTCGATCTTCGACTCGAAACCGAATCGATTGAGCAGGCCCGTCAACGCGTCATGAGTGGCCGAATACCGCATTCGACGCGCGAACACCCCGAACACTTCCGTTGCGCCGACGATGCCCAGGGCGACCAGAATGTAGCTGATGAAGGGCGTGCCATAAGGGGCGACAGCGGAACCCACGACCGCAGACACGGCCAGCACCGCAACCCATATTCCAGCGTCGCGCTCGGACCAGAACGCACCGATGTGCATGCCGAGGAACATCGCCGCTTGCACACAGATCAAGAACGCGGGCATCGTGTTACTACTGCCCAATGCACAGGCAAGCGCGCCCACAGACAGAGCGGTAGCGGTGCCGACCGCATGCTTGGGACTCGGCGCTCCTGCCCGGGCGAGAACAACGATCGCCGCCGGCCCCAGAACCACTGCGAGCGCGGCGAAGAGCTGCTGCGGGCCGGACAGGTCCGACCACGATGCAATGCCGTTCGCGATGTAGAGAACCGTGGTCACCGCGGCAAAAACCGCCAGCATTCGGCCGGACTCGTCGAACCTGAATCTTCTCACCAGCAGACACCGTCGACTACGCGTGACGCCTCACCGAGGCACGCAACGAACCGGACACCACCGCTCACGCGATTCCCCCCAGGCACCATCGGCCCTCCCCACGCACTACGACCATCGCCTCATCGGGCCCACCCGTGACCGGACTCTAACACCTCCGAGCTTCGATCACGACCCGCAGCAGCGATTCCGTAGCAGGTCAGGACGCTTTCTCGGCCCGCGCTGCCTCCCGCGCCAACAGGCGATCGCGCGATTCCTCGAACTTCGTCGCCTTCGCCTCGAGATCCTGGACGAATGCGGCCAGACGATCGCGATCGCGTTCGCCCTCACCACTGAAGTCGTTGCGCTCGAAGATGTTCCATTTCCGCAGCACCGGCATCAGCACCTCGTCCAGATGCTGGCGGAGATCGTAGATCCCGTGTTTCGCCAGGATCATGGCGTTCTTGCGGAAGTTCGGCATGTTCAGTCCCGGCATCTGAAAGTCCGTCGCGACATCGGCGATGGCCCGGACCATCTGGTCCGGGACCAGGTCGAGCGACGCCTCGCCCAGGTTCCGGTAGAAAATCATGTGCAAATTCTCGTCGGCGGCCACCCGGGCCAGCATTCGATCGGCGATCGGGTCACCACAGGCCAGACCCGTGTTGCGGTGGGACACGCGCGTGGCGAGCTCCTGGAACGTCACGTACGCCACCGAATGCAAGAAGTTGGAGCCGTCCATCGGGGCATCGACACCGACCGTCATGTGGTGCATCCGAGCCCGCTCCAGCTCGACCGGGTCGACGGCGCGTGTGACGACCAGATAGTCGCGCATCACGATCCCGTGACGGTTCTCCTCCGCGGTCCAGCGGCCCACCCAGGTGCCCCAGGCTCCGTCCAACGAGAAGTTGTCGGCCAGACCGCGGTGGTACGACGGCAAATTGTCTTCGGTCAACAGATTGGTGATCATCGCTGTGCGAGCCAACTCCGACAACGACGACTGCTCCAGCGACCAGTCCTCTCCGCCCATCGCCGCAAAATTGCGACCCAGATCCCACGGCACGTAATCATGCGGATGCCACTCCTTCGCCATCGACAGATGGCGATTCAGGTTGGCTTCCAACGTGCCGTCGAGTTCGGTCAACAGCTCTTCATGATCGAGAACACGCGTCATCTGTGGGGCTCCTCCGAGAAATATGAGACGCCCGAACCGAAGACCGATCCGAGACGCCGAGATCGAACGACGGCACACCCCCCTGCGGTGCGCCGTCGCGACCTGTCCCGTCGATCCGAGAACCGACGCTGCTGTACCCGAAGAACGCTAGGGACCGCGGACGTGATGCGAAACGAATCCAACAATGATCTGGATATCTGGGCACCGATCTCGACAGCGGTTGGTCCGAGTCACAACAGTGGTCGACGCATCCCTGCCACTCGGCCGGGACTCGATGTCACGTTCGGTGGACTTTTCGGGGGTCAATGTCACATCTAGTGGACTTGGGGTGAGCGACAGTCGAGTGCAGACACGAAAAAGGACGCCCATCGGAATGGACGTCCTTTTGATTGTGGAGCCTAGGAGATTCGAACTCCTGACATCTGCCTTGCAAAGGCAGCGCTCTACCAACTGAGCTAAGGCCCCGGGTGTTGCTGTCGAACGTGCACGAACTTTACACGTTCTCTCCGAGCGATTGTCACCCGGTGGAGATGCTGTGCCAGACGCCTTCCGAGCTGCGCGTGGAGCGCACCTTCGATACTGTCAGCACTGCGATCACCACCGATGCAACAAGAAGAAGGATTTTCACGTCCTGCCTCTTTTCGTTCGTTCGGTGTGGGCCTAGGAGGACTTGAACCTCCGACCTCTTCCTTATCAGGGAAGCGCTCTAACCGCCTGAGCTATAGGCCCTCGATACTGCTTCGGGCCGAAGAATTGCTCTCCTCGAACCGAGGGATGAGATTACCGTATCGGGCCGCTGTCTTCCAAAACGGCCCGATACGGCAGTCGTTCGTGCTGGTCAGTCGCGATCTGCCAGCGTCACTTCGACACCGCCGACCAGGTCCGACGACAGGTTGTAGATGAAGGCGCCGATCGTGGTGAGTGCGGTGAACAGTACGACATTGATCACACCGATCACTGCCGCGTAGCCGAACACCTGGCCGGCGCTGACGAGTCCGCCGTCGCCGGATTCGTTGACGATCTCGGTGAAGGCACTGTTGAGTCGGTCCCACACACCCATGCCGTCGAGCACGGCGTACAGCAGGCCGACGGCCACCATCCACACGAAGAACAGCGACACAGCGATGACCAGTGCGATCTTGAGCGTCGACCAAGGATCGATCTTACGAATCTGGATCGTCGCCCGCAGAGGATCGCCGTCCGCGCTGGGTACCGCCGTGATGGCGGTGGGGGCTGCGCGATCGGCTGCCGTCGGCTCGGGATGCCGGGTGGCGGACAGATCCGGCATGTCCTTCGCCAGATCCTTGCGCTCGATGTGCCGAGTCGGTCCGTCGATCACGGCCGCCTTCGACCGCGCTGCCTCGCGTCGTTCGGTCTTGTCCTCGCCCGATTCACGCTGGCCCGATTCGCGCTGGCCCGGCGCTGCCGAGGCGGCTGCAGCTGCCGCTGTCGAACGATCGAACTCACCTGTTGCCGGCAGCGCGGTGCCGCGTCCGGACAGGTTCGTCTGAGGTTGGTTCTGGGGCTGTTGACGGTCGTCGGGCCCCTGCTGTGCCGGACGCTGGCCGGGGCCGCGCTGCCAGGGCGGAGTGCCGGAACCGCCCTGCGGGCCGTCTCCGCGTTGAGTCGGTATCGCCTGGGTCGGTGCCGGACCCTTCGACTCGGCTGACCCCTCGGCGACAGGAGCAGCGGCATTGGCGGGACGCGGCGGCGATGCGGGACCGGACGGTCCCTGACCCTGCGGCGGCTGGCCGTTGGCGGGGCGACCGCCGTCGGCGTTTGCGGTACCCGTCTCACCGGGCCGACCGTTGGCCGCCTGTGGCGGGCGAGACTGAGCCGGCCCCTGCGGTGCCGGTCCCTGCTGAGGTGCTCGCGGCGGCGGTCCCTGAGGTGCCGGCTGACCCTGAGAACCCGGCTGACCCTGCGGTGCCGGTGGGCGCTGCGGCGGCGGTCCCTGCGTCGGACGAGGCGGGCCGGCCGGACCACCCTGTGTCGGGCGTGCCGGTGGCCGAGCACCCTGCTGCGGTGCCGGTCCTCGCCCGGCCGCGGGTGCCGGACGCGTCGCCGGCTGGGGGCGACTTCCCGGTCGGGCACCTTCGGGGGGTGCCGGACGCGATGGCTGCTCGGTCTGCGCAGCGTCCCTGCTGTCCGGTCCACCCGTGGGGCCGGGCCTGCTGCCAGGCCGGTTGGGAGTGCTCACTTACGACTCCTTCGGTGCATCGTCTTCGGGACCTGCTGCGTCCGGTTCGATCTCGTCGGCGTTGCGCGCTATCGCGAGCAGTGTGTCGCCTTCACCGAGATTCATCAACCGCACGCCCTTGGTCTGTCGGCCGGCTTTCCGAACCTGCTTGGCAGCGGTTCGGATGACGCCACCACTGGACGTGATGGCGTACAGCTCGTCCTCGTCGTCGACGATGAGAGCTCCCACCAGCGTGCCACGCTTGGGGTCGTACTGGATTGTCAGTACTCCCTTTCCGCCGCGGCCCTGCTGCGGGTAGTCCTCCATCGCGGTGCGCTTGGAATAACCGCCCGACGTCGCCACCAGCAAGAACTTGTTCTCGCTGACCACGTTGAGCGAGAGCAGCTCGTCTTCGCCGTTGAAGCGCATGCCCTGGACACCGGAGGTGGCGCGGCCCATGGGTCGCAGTACCTCGTCGGTGGCCGAGAATCGGATCGATTGGCCCTGAGCCGAGACGAGCAGCAGGTCGTCGTCGGACGACGCCAGAACTGCCCCGACCAACTCGTCCTCACCGCGGAGGTTGACAGCCACGATGCCGCCGCTGCGGTTGGAGTCGAAGTCGGTCAGACGCGACTTCTTGACCAGACCGCCCTTGGTGGCGAGCACCAGGTAGGGAGCATCTTCGTAGGTCTTGATCTGGATGACCTGCGCGATGCGTTCGTCGGGCTGGAACGCCAGCAGGTTCGCGACGTGCTGTCCGCGCGCTGTGCGGTTGGCCTCGGGCAGCTCGTACGCCTTGGCCCGGTAGACGCGTCCCTTGGTGGTGAAGAACAGGATCCAGTCGTGCGTCGAGCAGACGAAGAACTTGCTGACGATGTCGTCCTGCTTGAGGCCCGCTCCCTGCACGCCCTTGCCGCCGCGCTTCTGCGACCGGTACAGATCGGTTCTGGTGCGCTTGGCGTATCCGGTCTCGGTGATCGTGACGACCACGTTCTCCCGGGCGATCAGATCTTCGTCGTTGACGTCGCCGTCGGAAGCGATGATGCGCGTGCGACGGTCGTCGCCGAACTTCTCGACGATCTCGGCCAGTTCGTCTCGCACGATCTGACGCTGACGCTCCGGCTTGGCCAGGATGTCCTGCAGGTCGGCGATGGTGCGTTCGAGTTCGGCCAACTCGTCGATGATCTTCTGGCGCTCGAGGGCTGCGAGGCGCCGCAGCTGCATGTCGAGAATTGCCTGCGCCTGGATCTCGTCGATGTCGAGGAGATCGATCAAGCCCTGCTTGGCGAGATCGACCGTCTGCGACGCACGGATGAGGGCGATGACCTCGTCCAACGCGTCGAGCGCCTTCACGAGACCGCGCAGAATGTGGGCCCGCTCCTCGGCTCTGCGCAGGCGGTACCGCGTACGACGAACGATCACGTCGAGTTGGTGAGTGACGTAGTACCGGATCATCTGATCGAGCCGCAGGGTGCGCGGCACGCCGTCGACGATCGAGAGCATGTTGGCACCGAAGCTGGTCTGCAGCTGCGAGTGCTTGTAGAGGTTGTTGAGCACGACCTTGGCTACGGCGTCGCGCTTGATCGTCACGACAATGCGCATACCGACGCGGTCCGAGGACTCGTCGTCGATCTTCGAGATACCGGACAACTTGCCGTCGCGGACCTGCTCGGCGATCGAGGTGATCAGGTTGTCCGGGTTGACCTGGAAAGGCAGTTCGGTGATGACGATCGTCGTGCGACCGTTGGAGTCTTCCTCGATCTCGACGACGCCGCGCATGCGGATGGAACCGCGGCCGGTCGAGTACGCATCCTGAATTCCCTGGCCGCCGACGATGAGTCCGTGGGTGGGGAAGTCGGGACCCTTGACGCGTTCCATGCAAGCCGCGAGAGTCGCTTCCTCGTCGGCCTCGAAGTTGTCGAGGGCCCAGAACACCGCGTCGCCGAGTTCACGCAGGTTGTGCGGCGGAATGTTGGTGGCCATACCGACGGCGATACCGTTGGAGCCGTTCATCAACAGGTTCGGCACACGCGACGGAAGTACCGTCGGCTCTTGGGTTTTGCCGTCGTAGTTGGGGATGAAGTCGACGGTTTCCTCGTCGATGTCGCGCAGCATCTCCATCGCGAGCGGGGTCAGGCGCGCTTCGGTGTATCGCATGGCGGCGGCGCCGTCGTTGCCGCGGGAGCCGAAGTTGCCCTGGCCGTCGACCAGTGGGTACCGCATCGACCACGGCTGAGCCAGACGCACGAGCGCGTCGTAGATCGAGGTGTCGCCGTGGGGGTGGTAGTTACCCATCGTTTCGGCAACGGGCCGTGCGGATTTCACGTAGCTACGGTCGGGACGGAAGCCCGAGTCGTACATCGCGTACAGCACACGTCGGTGCACCGGCTTGAGACCGTCGCGGACCTCGGGGAGCGCGCGGCCGACGATGACGCTCATCGCGTAATCGATGTAGCTGCGCTGCATTTCCTGCTGGATGTCGACCGGATCGATCCGGTCGCCGCCCTCGGCGTTGGTGGTCGAGCCCGGCGGGGGTCCGACCGGCGGTTCGGTGATGTCAGACATAGAAGATCTCCTCGAAAACGGTCGTCGGACGCACCGACACTGAGTGCGGTGCGTCCGAGAAACGACTAAACGTCAAGAAAGCGAACATCTTTCGCGTTACGCGCGATGAAGCTTCGGCGGGCGGACACGTCCTCGCCCATCAGGACGCTGAACAGTTCGTCCGCGGCCGCGGCATCGTCGAGAGTGACCAGACGAAGAACTCGCACTGCCGGGTCCATCGTGGTTTCCCACAGCTCCTTGGCGTTCATCTCGCCGAGGCCTTTGTAGCGCTGGACTCCGTCCTCGACGTTGATCTTGCGCTTGTTGGCCAGACCGGCCTCGAGCAGACCGTCGCGCTCGCGGTCGGAGTACGCGAAATCCGGTTCACCGCGGCTCCACTTGAGCTTGTACAGCGGCGGCATGGCCAGGTAGACGTGGCCGTTCTCGATCAGCGGTCGCATGAACCGGAACAACAGGGTCATCAGCAGGGTGGAGATGTGCTGGCCGTCGACGTCGGCGTCGGCCATCAGCACGATCTTGTGATAGCGCAGTTTGGCGATGTCGAACTCGTCGTGAATGCCGGTGCCGAACGCGGTGATGATCGACTGGACCTCGTTGTTCTTGAGGACGCGGTCGATGCGGGCCTTCTCGACGTTGATGATCTTTCCGCGCAGCGGCAGGATCGCCTGGAACATCGAGTCACGGCCGGACTTGGCCGAGCCGCCGGCGGAGTCGCCCTCCACGATGTAGATCTCGGACTTGCTCGGATCGTTCGAGCGGCAGTCTGCGAGCTTGCCGGGCAGACCACCGATATCGGTTGCGCTCTTGCGCCGCACCAACTCTCGCGCCTTACGTGCGGCCATGCGGGCCTGCGCGGACGAGACCGCCTTGTTGATGATGGTCTTGGCATCGGCCGGGTTGGACTCGAACCAGTGCGAGAGGTGCTCGTTGCACGCCTTCTGCACGAACGACCGAATCTCGGTGTTGCCGAGCTTGGTCTTGGTCTGTCCCTCGAACTGGGGCTCCCCGACTCGCACCGAGATGACGGCGGCGAGGCCTTCACGGATGTCGTCGCCGGTGAGCTTGACGTCCTTTTCCTTGACCAGTTTCTTCTCGATGGCGTACTTGTTGACCGTCGACGTCAGCGCGGTACGGAAACCCTCTTCGTGGGTACCGCCCTCGTGCGTGTTGATCGTGTTGGCGAAGGTGTGCACCGATTCGGAGTAACCGGCGTTCCACTGCATGGCGATCTCGACCTCGTGGCCCTCACCCTTGCCGGTGAAGCCGACGACCGAGTTGTGAATCGCGGTCTTGGTGCGGTTGATGTGCTTGACGAAGTCCACGAGACCGTCGGGGTAGTGGTACGTCCGCTTGCGCACCTTGGCCGGCTTCGCCGCTGCGGCGTCGGCCTGCTCTTCCTCGGCGGTTTTCGGTGCCTCGGCGGTCTCGCCGAGTTCTTCCTCGGTCGCGTCGGTGGCCGCCACTCGCTCGTCCGTGAAGTTGATGGTCAGTCCCTTGTTGAGGAACGCCATCTCCTGCAGGCGACGGTGCACGGTCTCGAAGCTGTAATCGAGTGTCTCGAAGATCTTGCCGTCGGCCCAGAACCGCACCGTGGTGCCGGTCTCCGTGGTGTCGCCGACGGTCTCGAGTGGGCCGGGCTTGGCGTAATCGTACGTCTGCTTGTACCGGTGACCGTCACGCGCGATCTGCAGTTCGACCTTGGTCGAGAGTGCGTTCACGACGGAGATACCGACGCCGTGCAGACCGCCGGAGACGGCGTAGGAGTCGGAGTCGAACTTGCCTCCGGCGTGCAGCTGGGTCATGACGACCTCGACGGTGGGAACACCGGAAGAGTGCATGGCGACGGGGATGCCGCGGCCGTCGTCCTTGACCTCGACGCTGCCGTCTTCGTGGATGGTGACGTCGACGGTGGAGGCGTAGCCGGCCATGGCCTCGTCGACGGAGTTGTCGACGACCTCCCAGATCAGGTGGTGCAGGCCTCGTTCACCGGTGGAACCGATGTACATACCGGGCCTCTTACGGACTGCTTCCAGGCCCTCGAGGACCGTGATGGAAGAAGCGCCGTAATCCTTGCTGTTCTCACTGTTACCTGACTTCTGGGCAGCCACGGTTAGCTGGTTCTCCTTCTACGCGTCCACTACCCCGCTCACACCTGATGTAGGTGCTACCGCAGGGTCGGCACGGTCGTTTCCGCCGTGCTCGGTCCATGCGTTTGTTCCGGGCTTGATGTCGTACCGGTCCATAGTACTGGGTGGCTGCGACAGCATGGGCACGATGACACCCCTAAAAGGCCCCTGATTGCTTCACAGGCGCATTTTCTCGACATCGGCCGACAAAGATGAAGGGTAAAACCGGCGATTCGGCTACAGATCGAGGACGATCCGTTCTCCGTCCGACCGCGAGACACAGATCAACATCTCGTGCCGCTGCTCCTCGGTCGTCAACCGATTCTCTCGATGCTGCGGTGTTCCGCTGAGCACTCGCACCCGGCACGTGCCGCAGAAACCCTGCTGACACGAGTACGCGACATCCGGCCTGATGCGTCGAATGGCATGCAGCGCAGTCTCTTCCGCACCGACCGACAGAATTTCGCCGGAATCGACGAGCTGCACCTCGAATTCCGTCCCGTTCTTCACCGGCGGCGGTGAGAAGCGCTCGAAGTGCAGATGCGTGGCCGGGAGGGCGTCGAACGAGGCGCGAACGAGGTCGATCATCGGCGGCGGACCACATACGTAGACCGAACCGCCGGGGGCCGTCGATCCCAACAGATCCATGCTCGACGGCATGCCGTCCACGTCGTCGGTGCGCACGGTGACCCGGGCGGGATCCCAGCCCTCGATCTCGTCGAGAAACGGCATCGACTCGCGGGAGCGGCCGCAGTAGACGAGGTACCAGTCCATGCCCAGATCGCGGGCACGGCGCACCATCGAGATGATCGCGGTGATGCCGATTCCACCGGCGACGAATACTGCCTGTTCGGACGGTACGAACGGAAACCCGTTGCGCGGCCCCCTGATCGACACCGCAGTGCCGACCGTCAGCGCGTGCATCTCCGGAGATCCGCCGCCGCCGTCCGGCACGAGTCGTACTGCGATCGAGTACGTGTCGTCGCTGGGCAATCCGCACAGGGAGTACTGCCGACGCCGACCGGAGGGAAGGTAGAAATCCAAGTGCATTCCCGGTGCCCACGCCGGCAGAGCCGACCCGTCGGCGGCGGCGAAGGTCAGCTGGACGACCTGTTCGTCGATGCACAGAACGTCACGGGAGACCAGTGTCAGTTCTCGGGTACGAGCGACGGGAGGCGCCGCGAACGAGGCGTCGTATTCACCGTTGTCGAGGAGGGCGAACCACTTGTCCAGTGCATCGGTGACCAGCGACACCGTCTGATCCGGCTCGTCACGCCCGTACAGATTCTGTGGAATCGTGCGGCCTACTCGGAACGAGTCGACCTTTCGAGCCATCGCGTCGAGCCTGCTCCGCAACGTGCGTTTGGTCATCGATCAGCGGACCGCGCCGCCGGCGAGGTGGCGAGATACTGCACGGCCTGGGCCGTCGAGCCTTCCTGAGACGGGTGATATGTGCTCTTGAAGTACCGCAGGGACGCCTTGACCATGGACATCGGCGTCGGAAACAGACCGGACTTGGCGACGCGTCGGAATTCACGGAACGACGGCGTGCGCTCCTTCGGCGACAGATGCGCCAACGTCGGATCCTGGCTCATGAGGTATCGCACGCCGCGCGTCCAGAACCAGACGAGAGTGGGTGCAATGACCACGTAGGTACGGATACGCCGGGCCGGCCGAACGTCGAAGTAGCGCATCACCTCGTACGCCACCGAACGATGCTCCACTTCTTCGGCGCCGTGCCACCGCAACAGATCTAGCATGACCGGATCGACGTCGGCTTCGTCGAGCTCGCGCGCGTTGAGAACCCAGTCGCCGAGGAACGCGGTCAGATGCTCGGCGGCCGCGATCAAGGCCAGCCGCTCCACCAGGCTGTTCTGACCGTGGCCCGAGCGATTGCCGAGTGCGCGTCCGAACAGGAACTTCATCTGGTCGACGTACGGATCGACATCGATGCCGTGGGCCCGAAGCTGATCGTGGACCTCGGTGTGGGCCTGCGCATGCATGGCTTCCTGGCCGATGAAGCCGATCACGTCGTCGCGCAACTGATCGTCGTGGATGAGCGGCAACGCCTCTTTGAACGTCCGCACGAACCACTCCTCGCCCTCGGGCAGAAGCAGGTGCATCACGTTGATCAGATGGGTGGCCAGGGGATTGCCGTCCATATAGTGCAGCGGCAGAGTTTCCCAATCGAATTCGACGTTCCGAGCGTGCAGAACCACTCTGTCTTCGGGGGTCCCATCGACGTCGACCGCCGTTGTCGACGCCTTCTTCGTAGGTGCAGACACAACTTCTCCTCGTCCGATGGCCGCATGGAACAGTATTCGGTCCCCCGACCGTTGCGTGTCCCGAATCACGCTACGCATACCAACTGTCTCACAGCAACACTGCCCCCAACATCTGTTGAGGATCACCTGGACCAGGGGCTACGTCGAACGCGCATTGGGAACAGTCACTATCCGTAGGTGTCCCGCGGACCACGACCTTTGACATGGCGCTCGCCTTTTCGCCAGCTCTGCGTCGTCGGCCCGGTGATCCGAAGCGACGTCACCACACCGTGGCCCACCGCCGCCGCGATCTTCGCCAGAATCTGCGACTGCATCAGTCGGAGCTGCGTCGCCCACGCAGTCGACTCGGCGGAGATACTGAGCACTCCGTCCTTGAGGCCGGTGGGGTCGGCGTGTGCCGAGATGTCCTCACCGACGACGCTGGGCCACCGCCCCAGCACGGCACCCTCGGATACCTTGGCCGACCAACCACGCTTGGACGCGATCGAATTGGCCAGTGCTCCGAACGCCTGCGGATCTCGATCGTCGGGGCCCGCCCCCGACCAACCCCGTCGTCGACGCCCCCGCAATGCCCGGACACCCCCGGTCGGTGACGAACGACCTTGACCGACCGACTTTCCGCTCGCCTTGGCTGCCGCCCGGGCATCTTCGAGCGCCCGACGAGCAAGGTCGACGCCCTTCAACTCCGGCTGCTCATCCGGTGCCGGTGAATTCGTGTCGTCGCTCATGACACCTCACTCTCCGACGTCGACAGCTCGGTGATGGTCGAAATACGGCCTGCTGCACCGGAATCGGATCCCTGACGTGCCTCGACACCGTAGCGTCGTGCATCGAGTTCGAGTGGCACGTCCTCGGGAACCGCGGCGGTGATCAGTACCTGTTCCGCGTCGGCCGCGACCGCCGCCAGGGCCGTGCGCCGCTTGCGGTCGAGCTCGGCGAACACGTCGTCGAGCATCAGAACGGGGTCGGTCCCGTCCTCGCGCAGCAGCGAAAAGGAGCCGAGCCGAAGAGAGAGTGCATACGACCACGATTCACCGTGGCTGGCAAAGCCTTTGGTGGGTCGGTCGCCGAGCATCAATTCCAGATCGTCTCGATGGGGCCCGACCAGACACACCCCACGTTCGATCTCTCGCTGCCTCATCACCGAAAGCTGGTGTAGGAAAGCAGCTTCCAGCACGTCGACGTCGTCGGACTCCGGTGCTCGGCCGGCATCGGAGAATTCCGGCGGCAGTGCCTCGGCGAGACTGCAGCGATAGGACAACGTGGCGAGCCGCGATTCCGGCGCGATCGACTCGTAGGCCTGCTGCACGAAGGGCATCAGCTCGTGGACCAAAGATATTCTGGCCGACAGCAATCGGGCACCGTGGGCAGCAAGATGGCCGTCCCAGACATCGAGCGTGGCCAGAGCGCTCGAGCCGTCGGTGGACGACGAGCCACGGCGCAACGCCCCGCTGGCGGTCTTGAGCAGTGCCGACCGCTGACGCAGCACCTTGTCGTAATCTGCACGCACAGCAGCCATTCGAGGAATTCTGGTGGTGAGCAGCTCGTCCACATACCGCCGGCGCTCACTCGGGTCGCCGCGCACCAGAGACAGGTCCTCGGGTGCGAACAACACACTCTGGAGCACACCCAGAATCTCTCGTGGCCGACGCAGCGGAGACCTGTTCATCCTCGCCTTGTTCGCCTTGCCCTCGAGCAGTTCGACGTCGATGATCAACTCACGTCCGTGGTTGACCACGGCGCTCCCGACGAACGCGGTGGACGCACCTGCCCTGATCATGGGCGCATCGGTCGAGACCCGGTGCGAGGACAGCGTCGACAGATAACCGAGTGATTCCAGCAGGTTGGTCTTACCGTGTCCGTTGGGCCCGACGAACACGGTCGATCCCGGGCCCAGGTCGACGATGACGTCGTCCCAGGACCGGAAATCGTGAAGTTGCAAAGACCGGACGAACACTTACTCGGTGTTCTTCGGCGCGGGTGCGCGCAGTGTCTCGTCCGCATCCGCCTTCTTGACGGCGTGCCCGCCGAACTGGTTCCGCAACGCCGACACTGCCTTCATGGCAGGCGAATCTTCTTGTCGCGAAGCGAATCTCGCGAACAGAGCTGCGGAGATGACCGGAGCGGGTACGGCATGCCGAATGGCCTCCTCGACGGTCCAGCGACCCTCGCCGGAGTCCTCGGTGTACCCCGAGATCTCACTGAACTCCGGATCCTGACCGAGTGCCTCGACCAACAGATCGAGCAGCCACGACCGCACGACGGTGCCCTTGCTCCAGGCCCGCAGGACGCCCTGCACGTCCTGCACCAATTCTTCGGCCTCGAGGATTTCGTAGCCCTCGGCGTACGCCTGCATCAGACCGTATTCGATGCCGTTGTGCACCATCTTCGAGTAATGCCCGGCACCGACAGGACCGGCGTGGACGAAACCGTCCGCGCGCTCCCCTTCCGGACGCAGGGCGTCGAAGATCGGCATAGCGCGTGCAACGTGCTCGTCATCTCCGCCGACCATCAGGCCGTAGCCGTTCTTCAATCCCCAGACACCGCCCGAAACTCCGGCATCGATGTACCCGATTCCCTTGGCGTCCAACAGTTCTGCGTTGGGCTTGTCATCGGTGAAACGCGAGTTTCCACCGTCGATCACCAGGTCGCCCGGTTCGAGAACATCCCCGAGCCCGGTGATGGTGTCCCGGGTGATCTGGCCGGAGGGCACCATCACCCACACCACCCGGGGAGCGGTGAGGGACTCCGCGAGACCGGCGAGTGACGGGGTGTCCGTCACCTCGGGCCTCGGGTCGTAACCGATGACCTCGTGGCCGTGCTCGCGCAGCCGCTCGCGCATGTTGAAGCCCATTTTTCCGAGACCGACCAAGCCCAGCTGCATGAGGAAGCGTCCTTGTCTGTGTCAGGTGTAAATCCGGTCGAGCGGGAGTGGAGTCGGCGGAACGACTCGTACGATCCCGCAGCGTCAACAGTAACCAGGCAGGATCAGCCCGGCAGCCTGACCGGCATCAACAGATAGGTGTATTGGGACTGAGGCGCCGCGAACTTGCCGGAATCGTCGGGCACCAGCTCCTCGTCCGACGTCGGACGCAGCACTGCAGGCCGACTCGGGGTGGTGAAACCGAACGTGACCTTCTCGCTGTGCAAGGAGGACAGGCCGTCGATGAGGTACCCCGGGTTGAACGCGATGGTGAGCGCCTCACCCTGGAAGTCGGCCGGCAGAGCTTCCTCGGCGCGGCCGGCATCGTCGCCGCCTGCCGAGAGCAGCACACCTTCGGCGTTGAATTCCAGACGCACCTGCGCACCGCGTTCGGCGACGAGTGCCACGCGCTTGATGGCCTCGACCAGCGGCGCGATCTCGAGTGTTGCGACGGCGGTGTGCTCCGCCGGGAGCAACTGACGGAACTTCGGGAATTCCGCGTCGAGCAGTCGAGTGGTCGTGCGGCGCCCGTCACTGACGATTCCGAGCAAACCGTCGCTCCCGATGGAGGAACCCGAACCGAGAGCGAGCTCGACGGGCGAACCCGCGTTGCCGCCGAGAGTCTTGGCCGACTCGGACAGGGTCTTCGCCGGAATCAGCACTGCGGTGGTGGTGTCGGCACCGGCGGGAGTCCAGTCGACCTCACGAACCGCCAACCGGAATCGGTCGGTCGCAGCCAGCACGACGTTGGTGCCGTCGATCTCGACACGGATACCGGTCAGCATGGGAAGCGTGTCGTCCTTGCCCGCCGCAATGGCGACCTGGGCAATTGCCTCGGAGAAGACATCACCGGCCAGCGAACCGGTGTTGCTGGGCAACTCTGGTAGCTGAGGATAGTCCTCGACCGGCATCGTCGGCAGCGAGAATTTTGCGCTTCCGCAGTTGACGAGAACGCGGGTCCCGTCGACGGTGACGTCGACGGGCTTGTTCGGCAACGACTTGGTGATATCGGCAAGTAGCTTGCCCGACACCAGAACTCGTCCTGCGGTGGCCACTTCGGCCGAAACTTTCACCTGGGCGGAGACCTCGTAATCGAAGCCCGAAACCGTCAGACCCTGTTCGTCGGCGGCGAGCAGAACGCCACCGAGAACGGGAACGGGCGGCCGGGACGGCAGGCTGCGGGCCACCCACGCCACGGAATCGGAAAAATCTTCACGAGCAACGCGAAACTTCAAACTTCCAAGCTCCATCGCTCGGCATTTCCTCTCGTTCGGGGCATTCGTGTGCACAGTCGAGCGGTGCGACCACGATCGTCGCGGCTCCAACCGATGCAACGACGAGTCTGGCACATCCAGCGCAAGCACACCGTATGCCCTTCGAGACGAAGTTGAAAGCTCGGGCGAGGCCGCGAAGGGCACCGATGCGGTCGTCGGAAGGGGGCTGTGAACGGATCGTTCCCCAACACCTGTTTTCAAAGAAGTTCTTTCAAGGAGAAAACAGAAGTATTAATAGGTCCTGTGCAATCTGTGCATGGAGCCCTCGCGATGCTGGTGGCTAGGCGTGGTGTCGTGGGGATGAACTCGGGACCAATCTGCGGTTGACGGACGGCTGCCTGTGGACCAATCGCATCGGTGCACAGGCGCCCACATTCCATCCCCAGAAGTCGACGGTTGTCCACATGGTTATCCACAGGTGTGAATCAATGGTCGTCGGCTCCGAAATGTCATCCGATTCGGCCCAGAATCGGCCCGGATTCGGCGCGGAATCGACCCAGATTCGATCCGGAATCGACTGGAGATCGTGTTCGATCGACGCCCGAGTCGAACCGAGGCGGCACCGATCACCGACGAAAACGGCGACGGCACCGACCCCCGCGATGGGAATCGGCGCCGTCGCCGTCGTTGCCGAAGGACTGTGGAGCTATCGCTTCGAGCGCTGCTTGATACGCGCCGTCAACTCCTGGACCTGGTCGTAGACCTTGCGACGCTCGGTCATTTCCTTGCGAATCTTCTTGTCCGCGTACATCACCGTCGTGTGATCTCGGCCGAACGTCTGACCGATCTTCGGTAGTGACAGGTCGGTGAGCTCTCTGCAGAGGTACATCGCTATCTGCCTGGCCATGGCCAATGCCCGGGCCTTACCCGGCCCGCACAGGTCCTCGATGGAGGTGTCGAAGTATTCCGCGGTGACGGCCATGATCGTGGCCGCGTTGATCTCCAAGCTGGACGAATCGGGAATCAAGTCACGTAGGACGACCTCGGCGAGGGTGAGGTCGAGGGCCTGTCCGTTCAACGAGGCGAATGCCGTCACGCGAATGAGGGCGCCTTCGAGCTCGCGGATGTTGCGCTCGATGCGGCTGGCGATCAGCTCCAGGACGTCGTGCGGCACGTCGAGTCGGTCCATCCGAGCCTTCTTGCTCAGGATGGCGATTCGCGTCTCGAGCTCCGGTGGCTGGACGTCGGTGATCAGGCCCCACTCGAAGCGGGTACGCAGCCGCTCCTCGAGGGTCGCCAACTGTTTGGGTGGTCGGTCGGACGAGACGACGATCTGCTTGTTGGCGTTGTGCAGCGTGTTGAAGGTGTGGAAGAACTCTTCCTGGATACCTTCCTTGCCCTCGATGAACTGAATGTCGTCGACCAGCAGCACGTCGGTCTCCCGGTAGCGGCGCTTGAACGCCACCTTGCGGTCGTCACGGAGACTGTTGATGAAGTCGTTGGTGAATTCTTCGGTGGAGACGTACTTGACGCGCATGCCCGGGAACAGGCGCTGCGCGTAGTGACCGGCCGCGTGCAGCAGGTGCGTCTTGCCCAGGCCCGATGCCCCCCACACGAACAACGGGTTGTACGCCCGGGCGGGTGCTTCGGCGATGGCGACCGCGGCGGCGTGCGCGAACCGGTTGGAGGCGCCGATCACGAACGTGTCGAAGGTGTACTTCGAGTTGAGGCTGTTGGCACCCGACGACGGTGGCGTCGACTCCGGTGGTTTGGTGAAGTACGTCGGCCACGAGTTCTGGACACTGGCGAGGGCTTCCCGCTCGTCGTCCACTTCCTCGTAATCGGCGGTCTCGGAGTCCGACGGCTCGTCGTCTCTGCTGGTCAGGACGCGGCGCCGGTACGTCGGGGAACTGACGGCATCGGGATACGTCGAGCGCTCGGTTTCGAGCTTCTCGTCCTCGGGGGCGGAGATCCGAACGCCGAGACCTTCGACACCCTGTCCCAGATGGCGCCCCAGGGCTCCCAGGATGGGTTCGCGCAGGTCACGTTCGATCGCTTCCTGAGCGAAGGTCGACGGGACGGCGAGCAGAGCGAAGCCCTGAGTCAACGTGAGCGGTTTGACCAGCGCGAGCCAGGCCTTCTGGCCCTTGGTCAGCGGCGACCCACTGTGTCGGTCGGACGTCAGCTCCGCGACTACCTCGGGCCAGATGCGCGCAAGCGCATCCGGATCGTCGTTCACGTCGATCCCTCCGTCGTCGAGCTTGTAGGTCTCGCCGGACTCCGACAACCGATTCGGTGCGGCGTTTCGAACCCGCGCAACCGCGTCGTCGGATAGCGTCGTCGATCGTGCGCCTCCGCGGCCGAGACAAGGGTCCTTCGGTGGACCCCGCAAGGTACGAATATGCCACCTGAACTGTGTTTCCACACAATTATCCACAGGTGTGGATAAACGACACCGATGTGAGCCCAACCGTCACCGAGTGGCGTGGTAGTACGTATACGACAGTCTGACCTGCGGCGATAGCCGTTGTCAGTCGTTCGATCGCAGCAACGACCAGTTGCGCGGCGCCGCGGAACGACAGATATTGTCGACTGTTCGGCCCGTCCGAGGTCTCGTCGTCCGTGGCCTGTGTATGAATCGACGGATCGGTCGATGTCGAGCGAGTTTGACCACCGGTGACTCGATCAGTACTCTCGAACAGTCACCCAATAGCGAGGTGGCCGATGCTTGCTGGCTGCTCACAGTCTGTCTTCACTCGGATTTCTCGCTCGGGAGGCTAGCGAGTTCATCCGAACTCGCTGAGAACCTTTACAGCAGGCGCCGACATATCGGCGTCTTCGAATCTCGAGGAGTGTTGACCGTGGCCAAGGGCAAGCGGACGTTCCAGCCGAACAATCGCCGCCGCGCGCGCGTTCATGGCTTCCGTCTTCGTATGCGTACCCGTGCGGGTCGTGCAATCGTTTCCGCACGTCGCGGCAAGGGCCGCAAAGAACTCACAGCCTGATAACCGTTCGTCCGAAGCTTGGAGCTCGGGATGCTTCCTGAGCCGAATCGGCTGCATCGCGCACGTGACTTCACCGTGGTGATGCGTCGAGGACGCCGAATGGGTAGATCGGACCTGGTCGTACACGCAGTTGCGCGTCACGAGCAGGACATCGCATCCACCGTTCATGGGCCACGTTTCGGATTGATCGTCAGCAAGGCAGTCGGGCCGGCCGTAACTCGTCATCGAGTTGCGCGCCGGCTTCGGCATATCTGTGCCGAGGTGATCGACGGGCTCGCGGTGAACACCGACGTGGTCATTCGAGCACTTCCGGGTGCTGCGCATGCATCCTCGGCAGATCTACACGTTCAACTGCGTTCAGGTTTAAAGAAGCTCGGTCTACTCGAAGCTCCGAAGGGTCCGCCGTCATGACATTCATGGGCAACCTTCGTTCCATTCCTGCTCGAACTCTCGTCTATTGCATCGTGTTGTACCGGACCTATGTGTCCCCGATGCGGCCCCCTACCTGTCGCTTCTCCCCTACCTGCAGTGAATACGCCATCGAGGCGCTCCAGGTGCACGGGATGCCGAAGGGCTCGCTCCTGGCAGTCGTCCGCCTCCTCAAATGTGCTCCCTGGCACTCTGGAGGCTGGGACCCGGTGCCCGAACCCGGTAGGTGGCGCGCAACCGTCACCGAGCTGACCGAAACCGAAGAACACCACGATCTCCTGCGAGTGGAAGAACAGAGGAGTACATAGAGCCGTGCTCGACTTCATTTACTACCCGGTTGCCTGGATTCTCTGGGTGTGGCACAAGGTGTTCGGCTTTGTGTTCCAGGATCCCAGCAATGGCTTCGCCTGGGCATTGTCCGTCGTCTTCCTCGTCTTCACCCTCCGGCTGATCCTGTACAAGCCCTTCGTCAAGCAGGTACGCACCACGCGGCAGATGCAGGAGCTGCAGCCGCAGATCAAGGCGCTGCAGAAGAAGTACGGCAAAGACAAGCAAAAAATGGCCGTCGAGATGCAGAAGCTGCAGAAGGAACACGGCTTCAACCCGCTGATGGGTTGCCTCCCCGTGTTGGCACAGGCACCCGTCTTCATCGGCCTGTTCCACGTGCTTCGCTCGTTCAACCGCACCGGCACCGGTTTCGGTCAGCTCGGGCTGACGCCCGAAGAGAATCGTGAGCTGTCGAACTACGCGTTCAACGTGTCCGATGTGCAGTCGTTCCTCGATGCTCGTCTGTTCGGTGCACCGATCTCGGCGTGGATCACGATGCCGCAGGATCAGCTCAACGCCTTCGCTGTGGGTCCGGGAGCAACCATTCCGTCCACATGGGTCATTGCGGCCGTATCCATCCCACTGATGATCATCGCGGCGATCATGACGCACCTGAACTCACGTGCGTCGGTCGCACGTCAGAGCGCTGCCGCGGCAGCAAACCCGCAGTCCGCGATCATGAACAAGCTGGCCCTCTACGTGTTCCCGCTCGGCGTCCTCGTCTTCGGCGCATTGCTTCCGATCGCCATCCTGCTGTACTGGGTCAGCAACAACACCTGGACCTACGCGCAGCAGCACCTCGTGTTCGGCAAGATCGACAAGGAAGAGGCCGCCAAGGTAGCGGCCGCCGTCGAGAAGCGCTCGGAGAATGCGCCCAAGCCAGGAGTGAAGCCGGTCTCGACCACCAAGCCCAAGCCCGGTGCTCGGCCGAAGCTCTCGAAGATGGCACCGACAGGTGAAGAGTCCTCGACCGATGCCGGAACCGCCGGGACGGAGTCCTCGTCAGGGTCTGCCACGCCGAGCAAACCGCGACCGCAGGCGAACAGGAACAAGTCGACCAAGCGCAAGCGGCGCTGACCGACACGTCGAGAGAAGGACGAACATGGCAGCGCACGCCGAAGAAGCACAGAACGACGAAGTACGGAACGCAGCAGCTGGGGATGGAGTGGGTGACGTGATGGTCGAGACCGATCAGGTGAGTGCCGTCGAGACGGAGTCCGACGACGACGCAACCGTCGGCGACGCCGTACAGAAGACGCCGTCGGTTCCCACGAGTGTCGATGACGTTGCGGACTCGAATGACGACGATTCGGATGAGGACGACGAAGACGACGAGGACTACTTGGTCGAGGAAGGCGAAATCGCCGGCGACTACCTCGAACAGCTTCTGGACGTGCTCGACTTCGACGGAGACATCGACCTCGACGTAGAGGGTGATCGCGCGATCGTCAGCATCGACGGCGGAGACGATCTCGCCAAGCTCGTCGGTCGCAAGGGCGAGGTACTCGACGCTCTGCAGGAACTGACCCGTCTGGCTGTGCAGCAGTCGACGGGCGAGCGCAGCAAGCTGATGCTCGACGTTGCCGGGTGGCGCGCCAAGCGACGCACCGAGCTCGGGAACCTGGGTGCCGAAGCAGCACGTCGAGTACTCGAATCCGGAGAGCGTGAAGAACTGACTCCGATGACTCCGTTCGAGCGCAAGATCGTGCACGACGCAGTCGCCAAGATAGACGGTGTCGCAAGCGAGAGCACCGGCGTCGAACCCGCTCGACGGGTAGTCGTCGTCAAGGCATAACGACACTGTCGATAAGCGATGGCCCCCACTTCGGTGGGGGCCATCGTCGTTGGTGTCGAAAGCTCGGGCTTGAATTGCATGGATGTAATTTGCCTTGGGTGTTAGCGGTCGGATGGGCTCCGAGAGCGAAAAATAGTGGGCCCAGCGGTATCGGACGCTTTCGTCACTGTGACGGGTGGTTGCAGGGCGGCTCTGTCCGTGATTCCACGTGATGAACGATGTTTCACGTGAAACGAACGCTGAGGCAGATGTGGATCGAGAGATCGAGGCGGCTCCCCTTCCAGCGGTCATACGCACGCCGATCACGCGACCGGATCCCGGCCCCGTTTGGTCGGCAGCCGATGATCGAGGATTGCTTCGCAGTGCGGCGAAATCGCGGGTGTCAACCAACTCTTGGACCCCAGCCGGTTGCGAGTAGCCGCGACCACCCATCGTGCAAGCGCTCGGAAGCGCCTGCATAGTTCTTTCGGCATCAACGCACGTGGTTGCTCAGTTCCAAGTCCGAGGAAAGAACCAGCCGCGGTGGTACAGCGCACTATCCGACCCTTGGTTCGCTTGCCTCGACACGCGGCAGCAGCGGGCACGTCGTCACCGTGGCCCATTGCGCGACGACATGGCAGGCGGGCCTCGGGGTAGCGGCCTCGCACACCGGGCTAGTTCGTGGCCCCCAACTCTGCTGTCGAGCCGGGAGGAGGTTGGTCCTCACTTGCCGAGCCGGTTTCGGACGAAGACGTGAGCCGATCGACGGACGGTGGGTTGTCTCTGTGCTGTGCTTGCCGCGCGAACACTTCGAGGCATGAGGCGTAGCAGCTTCAGTGTGGGCCATGATGACCTCGTTCTGGAATGCAACGGCGGAGTATCCGGGGACGGTCACGACGCAGCTTGGGTCGAATGAGCATGGTTGGTTCACCATTGCGTGACGTGTGGTGGCCGGCAGTGCGTAGTCACCGTCGGTCGCTTCACGCTCAGCTGAACTCGGTGCGCCAGCATCGGATCTCGAATGTCTGCGAACGCAGGATCACTCATCGTGGGTGCGCCCCGGCATCGCGTCATAAACACGACGGTCGCGTAGGGAAATCCACCTCCCCCCGGATGACTTGCGAGGGGTGCGGACACGTGTGTGTGTTTCACGTGAAACAGTCGGGTTTCTGGCTGGCTGTCACTTATCGAGACCGGGTTCGATTGGACTGATGCCGGCTGGCTCTATGCGTCCGATCCCATTTGCTCTTGGAGGGATCGACGTCGCCGCTCTCGATCGCCCGTGCAGTCGTCGTCTTCGAATTGCGTCTGCGGGTGAAGTGTCCAACCGATCGGAGGGATCCGAGGGTCGCCTACGAATCTGGCCTCCAGACGGATCGTCAGCAGGACCCGTTGTAGAACTTGGCGCCCAGTCCGACTGACGGTCGTCGAGACTACGGCGACGTGGACGGCATCCTAACCCGCAGAGAGTCGGATCGTGTTTCACGTGAAACACGTTCGAGGGCATGATCCTGCCATCGAAGCGTCCGACGGTTTTGAATACGCTCCGGCCGATGCTCACGACATTCGGCGGGCCCGGCTTGAGGAGCAGTCCGAACCGGGCTTCGATCTTGCGACCGGTCGACCGGCGCTCGCGACAGCCGGCGGTAGCCGGGCGCGAGGAGCAGTCCGAGCCGCGCGACATTTCGCGACATGACAAACGATGCCCGAAGCTGTCCGGTTGTATCCGAAAGCGTGGGTGCGCCAATCGCGGACGACCCCACGGCGGGTGCTCGCAACAGCCGGTCCGAACGAGGGGGTGCGGAGTCGGCTTCGAGCTTGGTGCTGTGGGGCGAGGCTGTGGTCGAGAGTGAGGGCGGCGTGTAGCAGGCTCGGTCGAGGCATGATCGATTGCGGTGTCATTCGCGCGACGAATCTGCCGATGCTGTTCGACCCGAGTGACCTGTCCTGTTTCACGTGAAACAGCGAAAGGTGCCCGACAGCACGGAGACGGCCATTAGAGAACGACTCGTCTCGACGAAGTGGTTCCTCCGATCCTGGGCGGGATGGCGGATGCACTTCAGTGAACGCGGTCCCCAACGCCGTCCTCGGGTGTGCTCATCGCATAGGCGGATTGTGTGGGACCCGTGTCGGCTGGTCGGGTCAATGTGCCGATTGGGTGCTTTCCCTTGGCGGGCTCGCCGAGTGTCCATATAGCAACGGTCGTAGGCGGCCCGCCCGAGGACCACATGACGGCGGTGGGTACGGGGCAGCGATCCACTTCTAGTCCCCGGCCTGACGCTCCCCCATCGGATGGGAGACAGGAAGGGCTCTCGTACCGGATGGGTCTGGTCGTACGGGCATCTCGTTAACCATCGGCGGAGCTGGAAGTCCCACTCGATGTGGATCGGTGCACAAGTTCATTGGAGTGCGCTGAGGACATCGGGTTGGTCGGTCCTACGCACGCAATCGACGATTCCCCAGCCGTCGGACCGCGGCGCGGTTTCACGTGAAACACCGGCGTACTCGGCAACGGAGACGTGTCGGGAAAGATGAACCATCGAATCGGGAGCGGGTGCGCGGACGGCGGTCCTGGTGTGCTCCACCCAGCGAATCGGGACTCCAACTCCCGGAACCTCGCAATCTCGTTGACTTACAGAGGTGTCGTTTGGCGATCCGTGCCCGAGCACGGGATGATGTTTCACGTGGAACAAGAAGCGTCGGATAGCACCGAGTTGATGGCCGTCGCCGAGCAGATGTTCGGAGATCGACTGGATCTCGCTCGGAGATATCACGAGTCCTTGGCTACCGCCGGAGTCGAACGGGGGCTGATCGGTCCACGCGAAGTTCCGCGACTCTGGGAGCGGCATATTCTCAATTGCGCCGCGATCGGCGAACTCATCGACGAGGGCGAGACTGTGGTCGACATCGGCAGCGGTGCCGGTCTGCCCGGTATCCCTCTTGCCATCGCTCGACCGGATCTTCGGGTGACGCTCGTCGAGCCTCTTCTGCGGAGAACCGTCTATCTGGCCGAGTTCATCGACGAGCACGATCTGAACGTGTTGGTCGTACGTGGGCGGGCCGAGCAGCCCGGCGTGAAGAAGGAAGCCGGCGGCGCGGATGTCGTCACGTCGAGGGCTGTGGCCCCGCTGGAGAAGCTCGCCAAATGGTCTCTCCCCCTCGTTCACGAACGCGGCCGGATGCTCGCGCTGAAGGGTTCCAGCGCGAGTGAGGAGATCGAACGCGACAGGACTTCCCTCACCCGTATGGGTGCTGGCAAGCTGGAGGTCGTGGAGTGCGGTGTCGGTCTTCTCCCGACACCCACCATCGTTGTCAGGGCAGTCCGTGAGCCGCGGCGGCTCAGTCGCCACTGATGATCGATTGCGGGAATCGCCCCGCGCCGTTTGTATCGAACGTAGAACACATTCAGTTCCGCACTAAGGAGCACATATGTCGGGTGGGTCGGATCCCGCTGTTTCACGTGAAACAGAGTCCAAGAAGAAGTCGTCGAACGCAGCCGCCAACAAGGCGGGGGTGACGAGTGGCTTCGAGTACACCAACTCGATTTCGACCGACGACACCCCGATCGGGGCCGCCGCGCACCGGGCCAGTCAGGTCCTTCACCCGGGATCGGTGACGCTGCCCAAGCCGGCGAGGCGCCGCATGCTGACGATTGCGAATCAGAAGGGCGGCGTCGGCAAGACCACGACGGCGGTCAACCTCGCAGCCGCACTCGCGCTCCAGGGCCTGACGGTCTTGGTGGTGGATCTGGACCCTCAGGGCAACGCCAGCACCGCACTGGGCGTCGAACATCATTCCGGTGTGCCGTCGAGCTACGAGGTGCTCATCGGCGAAGTGAAGGCCAAAGACGCGATCCAGCAGAGTCCGCACAGTGAGCGGTTGTTCTGCATCCCGGCAACGATCGACCTCGCGGGCGCGGAGATCGAATTGGTCTCGATGGTGGCCCGGGAAGGACGCCTCAAGACGGCGTTGTCGGTCGAGGAGTTGGCCGGACTCGACGCCGATTTCATCCTCATCGACTGCCCACCGTCACTCGGTCTGTTGACTGTCAATGCGCTTGTGGCGGCCACCGAGGTGCTGATTCCCATTCAATGCGAGTACTACGCACTGGAGGGTGTGGGGCAGCTGCTTCGAAACATCGAGCTGGTTCAGTCCCATCTCAATCCTGAATTGCACGTCTCGACCGTCATCCTCACGATGTACGACGGCCGCACCAAACTGGCCGATCAGGTCGCCGAGGAAGTGCGCAAGCACTTCGGTGATGCCGTGCTGCGTGCGGTGATTCCGCGCAGTGTGAAGGTCTCCGAGGCACCGGGGTATGGCATGACGGTGTTGGATTACGACCCGGGTTCGCGTGGAGCAATGAGTTACTTGGACGCCGGACGAGAGCTCGCTGCTCGCTCGGCCGGCATCGACGCACGAAAGAAGTAGGACATGAGTCAAGCACGTAAGGGCGGTCTGGGGCGCGGACTAGCGTCGCTCATCCCCACGGGCCCCGATGCCGGACCGCGCCTCGGTAATGCAGCAGCCGACGTGATCATCGGTGCCGACCGCAACGCCAAGGACAAGCCGGACACGTCGACGAAGCCCAAGCGGGCAGCGGCGTCCGACGACACCACAGAGACCGCAACGGCACCTACTCCGACGCCGCCGGTGCTGAACGGGGACGACCTCTCCCCTGTCGGTGCCGTGTATCGGGAGATCTCGCCGGAGAGAATCGAGGCCAATCCCAAGCAGCCGAGGCACGTCTTCGACGACGAATCCCTTGCCGAACTGGTGCACTCGATTCGCGAATTCGGCCTCATGCAGCCGATCGTGGTGCGTCTCGTATCCGGTTCTGCAGCTGCAGGAGATGCCAAGTATCAACTCGTCATGGGCGAGCGGCGGTGGCGCGCGAGCCAGGAAGCGGGCCTGGAGAAGATCCCCGCGATTGTCCGGGAAACCGCAGACGACGCAATGCTGCGCGACGCACTGCTCGAAAACATCCATCGCGTACAGCTCAATCCTCTCGAAGAGGCGGCCGCATATCAGCAGCTGCTCGAGGAATTCGATGTCACGCACGAGGAGCTCGCGGCAAAGATCGGTCGCTCACGCCCCGTCGTGACCAACATGATCCGTCTGCTGAAGCTGCCGATTCCGGTACAGAGACGTGTCGCAGCCGGTGTTCTGTCTGCGGGACATGCACGCGCACTGCTGTCGTTGGACGCGGGATCGGATGCACAGGAATCGTTGGCTGCGCGCATCGTGGCCGAGGGGCTCTCGGTCCGAGCGACGGAAGAAGCCGTCACTCTCGCCAATCGCGAGGACGGTAAGTCCCCCGAACCGGCGGCGAAGCGCAAGCCGATCCAGATGCCGGGCCTTCAGGATGTGGCCGATCGCCTCTCGGATTCGTTCGATACGAGGGTGACAGTGAGTCTGGGTAAGCGAAAGGGCAAGATCGTCGTCGAATTCGGGTCGGTCGACGACCTTCAGAGAATCGTCGAGATGATGGAAGCTCAGAAGAAAAAGTAGCCGCGTTTTTTCAGGACCGGTCATACCAGGGCGTAACGTCACTGTGACGTATATCGACGACGAGTGATCCCGAAAACGGCAAGTTGGATCGAAAACTATTGTGATGCACTAGGTTTCGAGGATCTTCCCCGATCACCAGGTAGCGCGACCCCGTCGCCTATCCTGGTCGAGGAGAGAATCGGCTCCCCACCGAGAATCGAGCGGTGGAACGACTGCACGGAGGCTGAGGTACGCGGTGTCGGCGATGGTGACCGGAGTGACCCTCGGCTCGTTCGAACATCTGCCGGCACATTCTCGGCGGTGTAGCTTCTGGGTCCTCGATCCCACGTCCGACGGCGCGGCAGTGGACCTCGAATTCGAGAACGAGGTGTGGTTGTCGACGATCATGCTCGAGTGGGGATCGTGCGGACAGCTGTTGTCCGTGGACGGCAACACGATCGGGTGTGCGCTGTATTGCCCGCCCCGCGCAGTTCCTCGGGCGTCGACCTTCCCTACTTCGCCCGTCAGTCCCGACGCGGTCCTACTGACCCAGCTTCGTATCGATTCCCCGGCCGATGCGGATCTGCACTCGGCAACACTGATTCAGGCCGTGGTCGGCGATCTCGTCAATCGTGGTGTTCGTGCCTTGGAGGCCTTCGGCATTCGCCACAATGCGGACGACGCGTCACCGGCAATTCCCAACGCGACGGCACATGCGACGTGCTCGGCTGCGACATGCATGATCGACGCCGACTTTCTGGAGAAGGTCGGCTTCGAGGTGGTGGCGCCGCATCACAGGTTCCCGAGACTCCGCCTCGAATTGGATCGCAATCACGGGTGGAAGCAGGACGTCGAATCGGCGCTCGAGCAATTGCTGGTGGCGGCGAGTATCTCGGTGGTCGACATCGAACAGAAGTCGACGGTCGGAGCTCGCTGAACGACGGGCTCCGACCGGTGGCGCGGGGGCGCCGTCGATCAGGGACGGTCGGCGGCGGCGAGTTCCTCGGCCAGTAGTTCAGCGAACGTGAACGTGCCGGTCGGTTGGTCGTCCTGACCCAGGAGGTACAACCGCTTGACGGCGATCAGGATTGCTTCGGCAATGATGTCGCGGAATCGCGGATCGCTCAGTACTTCGACGTCGGATTCGTTGGTGAGGTAGCCGAGGTCTATCTGGATGGTCGGCATGTTGGTGAGCCGCAACAGATCCCACGTGCGGCCGTGACTGCGGCAATCGAGAAGTGGTGTGCGAGCGACGATTTCGCGTTGCACGTAGCTGGTGAGGACCTGGCCGATCATCGAGGTGGATCCGTGCGAGTTACCGAAGTGGAAGCTGGCCACTCCATTGGCCACAGGACTGGTGCTCGATGCGCAGCGCAGCGAGATCATCAGATCTGCGCCCCAGGCGTTGGCGGTCTCGGCGCGGTCGGCCACCGACGGGTTGGTGCCCCGTGCACGAGAGAGGAACGTTTCCATTCCGGTCGCCGCCATTCGGCCTTCGAGACGACTGGCCAGATCCCACAGAATTTCCGATTCGGAGACGCGTCCGAATGTGCCGTCGACGATGCGGCCGGTGTCGGCACCACCGAGATCGGGGTCGATGACGATTCGCTTACCCGTCAACTGTGGGCCGGATTTGCGTACGAGTTCTTCTTCGCTCATCGCGTGGGGCGATCCACCGGTGACGCGGGTTCCGAGGAGGTCGAGCGAACGCAGTGTCGCCGGACCACAGATACCGTCGGGTGCCAGACCGATCTCGCGTTGAAAAGACGACAGGCCCTCGTGCGTCTTCGGACCGAAGAAGCCGTCGACGCGCTCGTTGTAGAAACCGAGGTCCTGCAGGCGTGTCTGCAGGGTAGCGACGTCGTCGCCGTACAGCGGAGCGGACAGCTGGTAGATCAGCGTGCGGGCACCGAGGTGGTAGGACGCTTCTTTGAGGGCGCGGTACGTGGCCGGTCCGACGACACCGTCGACCAGTAAGCCGCGATGCTGCTGGAACGCGCGCACGGCACCGTCGAGGGCCCGGTCGAACACCGATCCCGGGGCCGTCCAGTGGCCGTCGTCCATCGGGCCGGGCGGAACCACGGCCTCGTGGAGGAAACCGAGTGCCGAGAGAGTGCCGCGGACCTCGGCGACGGCGGGTCCGGAATCGCCGTGACTGAGCTCCTGCATCCTGGAAAAACCCTCTCGATCGTCCTGACGGTCTACACGCAATTCGATGCGCTGATGTGCCGACGCAAGCATCGGCACATCAGATGATTGTCGCAGAAAGACAGGCTTCTGCGGCAATCCACACCAAGCGTGGGTGAGTCAGATAACGCCTTCGAGGTCCTTGAGCAGCGCGGCCTTGCCCTTTGCGCCGACGATCTGCTTGACCGGCTTGCCACCCTGGAACAGGATCAGCGTCGGGATGGACATGACCTTGAAGTCCCGAGCCGCCTGCGGGTTGGCGTCGATGTCGAGCTTGGCGATGGTCAGCTTGTCCTTGTGTTCGGCAGCGATCTCCTCGAGCACGGGAGCAACCATCTTGCACGGGCCGCACCAGGTGGCCCAGAAGTCGACCAGAACGGGCTTCTCGCTGGTCAGAACGTCGTCGACGAACGACGCGTCGGTGATGGTGACTGTGCTCTTGTCGTCGGACATGTGAATCTCCTCGGTGTGGGTCTGCAACAGGTGGTGGGTCTACCGGTCAGGCGTTGACAGCGTCGACCGGCTGATCGGCGTGCTCGAGTGTGTTGGTGGTGATGTCGCCCTGCTCGGCCAGCCAACGCTCGGCGTCGATGGATGCGGTGCAGCCGGTACCCGCAGCGGTGATGGCCTGCTGGTACACGTGATCGACGAGGTCGCCGGCAGCGAACACCCCTTCGACCGAGGTGGCCGACGTGGGCGATGCGATCTTGACGTATCCGGCATCGTCGAGTTCGACCTGGCCCTTGACCAGTTCGCTGCGAGGATCATGGCCGATCGCCACGAACATCCCGGTGACGTCCAGAGTCGTCTTCTCGCCGGTGACTGCATGTTCCAGAGACAGGCCGGTGACGCTGGTGTCGCCGAGCACTTCGAGAACCTTGGTGTCGGTGAGGAAACGAATCTTCTCGTTCTTCTTGGCGCGCTCGAGCATGATGCGCGACGCGCGGAACTCGCTGCGGCGGTGCACGATCGTCACGCTGCGGGCGAAGCGCGTGAGGAAGGTTGCCTCCTCCATTGCCGAGTCGCCGCCGCCGATGACGGCGATATCCTGGTCGCGGAAGAAGAACCCGTCGCAGGTGGCGCATGCGCTGACGCCGCGTCCGAGGAGCTTCTCCTCACCGGGAATGGAGAGGTACCGAGCGGCTGCACCCATCGCGAGAATGATCGCGCGAGCTCGGTAGGTCTCGCCGCCCGCCGAGACAGTCTTGATCGGCCCGGTCAACTCGAGCTCCTCGACGTCCTCGGTGCGGATGTCGGCACCGAAACGTTGCGCCTGTTCGCGCATCTGTTCCATCAGATCGGGGCCCATGATGCCCTCGCGGAAACCGGGGAAGTTCTCGACCTCGGTCGTCGTCATCAAGGCACCGCCGAACTGGGTTCCCTCGAACAGGATGGGCTCCAGCTCTGCGCGGGCCGCGTAGACACCGGCGGTGTATCCGGCCGGTCCCGAGCCGACGATGATGAGATCGTGAACCTTGGGGGTACTCAATGCAGACCTTCCGATCTTGTGCGGCGTGTTCTTGGCGTCGACGCGAAAGTGCACTGAGCACTGCCTATCGACGTACATCTGGTCAACACCACCCTAGAGGCAGTTGTTCCCCGGTGAGAGATGTGTCAGCCGATATCGCGACGCGTTAGGACGTCGGGATTGCCGCCGCGGCAATCGTTGCCCACTGCCAGAGCGATGAACTGCGCGGGCCCGGCCCCGGCGAGGACGAGGAGAGTTCCCTGTCGGCCGTCGATTCGAACCTGACTGGATCCGAGAACGGCGGCGGCGGGGTCCACGCCGTTGGCGTCGAGACACGCGGCCAGGTCTGCCGGATCCGACAGGCTGCCGGGGTCGCGTTTACCGATGATGGTGAACGCGACGTTCGAGTCGAGATCGGTGGAATCGAGAACGAGGGACGAGTCGGGTGGCGTGGTCCCCGGCTCGGCTACGACGGGATCCGACGTGCCCGGGCTGTGCAGGACGGCGGCGAAGGTGACCGAACCACCCGCGAGAAGTGCTGCAGCAGCGGCAATTCCGACGATGGCATGTCGGCGTGTACGCGCGCTACGTGGAGGTCTGCGAAGCGGAAGGACGTCGGCGGTACGGTCCGCCGACTCTGTGTCGGCCAGGGTCTCGAGGGTGCGATCGATCTGCCGGGCGACGTCGGCGGGAACGGGCATCGTGCCGTTCGGATCCTCGCCCAACTCGTGCAGCCGAGCGGTGACGGTGTCCAGTGTCACCAGTATGCGCATCGCCTCGGCGTCGGCACGCACCAACGGCCACAGCCGACTGCTGACGTCCTCGGGTAGAGCATCTGCATGCAGATCGGCCAGCAACTCGGGTGAGAACGGGGCACCGGGTAGAGCGTCGGTGTTCGACGACACGTTCCTACCTCCCTTCGCCGAGTCTTCTTTCCCTCTCACACGGTTTAGACGCGAGGGGTCTAGATTCGGTTCCCTGCGTCCTTGAGGTATGCGAGCTGCGTCGACAACTTGAGTCTGCCGCGAGCGCATCGACTCTTCACGGTACCGGTGGGAACCCCCAGCAACGCTGCGGCGTCGGCCACGGAGTAGCCCTCCATGTCCACGACGACCACCGCCGCTCGTTGGTCGGGCGGCAGCGTCATCAGGGCCTGTCGGACGAGGATGCTGGTCTCGGATTCGGAGATGCGGTCCCGAGGCGACACCGGTTCGTGACTCTCGTTCTCGCTCAACGGAACCGACGGACGTGCCTTGTTTCGGCGAATGCGATCGAGGCACGCGTTGACGACGATCTTGTGCAACCAACTGCGGACTGCAGCGTCCGCGCGAAACGACCCGGCCGTTCGATGCGCGGAGAGCAACGCCTCCTGCAACGCGTCGGATGCGTCCTCGGGTGTGTAGCTCGTGCGGCGTGCCGTGAGCCACAGGTGTTCCTGATGGCGATGGATCAACGTGGCGAATGCGGTCGGCTCACCGGCTGCATGAGCAGCCAACAATTCCGCATCCGTGCGCTCCCCCAGCGCCGAATCGATACGTTCGGTCATACGAAAACGGCTCCCCCCGTGTTAACGCATTGGGGGGAGCCTAGGCCATCGATACCGCGAAGTACGAAACGAACGCGATTTGCCTCTGTCTCGCCGGTTTTACGTGTCGAAACCGATCCCGGAGATCGAGGTAGCGATGCGGCCACCCTGCTCTCCGAGGGTGGTGATCCACACCAGGACGTTGCCGGTGGGTTCGGTGCCGTCGAGCGCGATGTCGGTGCGGCCGTTCTGCAGAGTGGCTTCACCGAGCAGCGTGGTGTCGCCGAGGCTCGGTGAATCGTTGGGAGCGGACCTGATCTCGACGACCGTTCCCGGCGACGTCGATTCGATCCACGCGTTCTTCAACGTCGACGACGGGATGGTGACGAGCAGTCCGACACCGTTCTTCAGTGCCGGGAACTGCTGGAAGTAGGAGTCGGTGGTCCAGGCCGTGCTGGGGTTGTTGTCGATCACGTTCGATGCCGTGCCCGGGTTGTCTGCAGACCCCTGTGGGGAGAAGACGCTGACATCGCTCATCGCGACGGGTCCACCCGTCGGCGCCGGGGGCGCAGCGGTGTCGCCGGCCGGCGGCGCGGCAGCCGGGGTCGTCAGCCCGAACTCCTGGCTGTCCAGCGGCGCATCGGTGTTGTCGCCCGCGATGGAGGTGAACAACCAATAGCCGGCGAACGCCAGAATCAGCACTGTCAGAGCGCCGAGAACGGCGATGGCGATATTGGTTCGCGTCGACTTCGCCTTCTCTGCGGCCAGCTCTTCCGGGTCTGCGAGCGAGTGACCGCTGGCTCCCGGGGCACGCTGGCCCAGTCGCAGTGCCGGCATCAGGTCGGTCTTGTCGTTGACCACCGCGGCCTGATCGAGAACGTGCTGCACCGTCGCGGCGGTGCGAATGCCACTGTTCTGCTCGAGCGCTCGTACCGCGACGGCAGAGATCTCGAACGGAACGTCGGGGCGAATTTCGCGAGGCTCGCGCGGCGCACCCTTGTCGTCCCGATCGGCCGGACGCATGCCGCCGACGCTGCGCAGGGATGCCGCGTCACCGGGAACGACGGCTTCTCCGGTGGTGTCCGACAACGGCCAGCGTGCAGTGATCAGGGCGTAGAGCATGGCACCGAGACCACGGACGTCCGAACTGGAGTCGGCGTCCGCCAAAGTGGCGGGAAACGCCAGAACAGCGTTGCCGCTGGTACTGATGCGTACGCGATCGGGGTGGTCGATCGACAGTGCGCCGCCGCTTCGGTGCGCAGCCTCGGCCGCGGCGGCCAGGACCTTGATCGCACGAGCGGCCCCGGTGGGGGCAGGAACCGTATCGGCCATCTCGCGCAGCGAGCGACCGGGAGTCCACTCGGCGACGACGATGCCGCCGGAGCTACCGCGCACCACGTCGAGCACCCGGGCGAGACCGGGAGAGTTGATCCGGCCGAGGCGCAGCGTCCGGGACAGGATTGCCTGCGGGCCCTGAGTGCGGTCGTTGGGTGACGCCGTGGACTGCTGATCGGCGTCGACGAACGTCAACGCGACCTCGCGGTCGAGCTTGACGTCGTGGGCCTGCCAGAACTTCAGCCCGCGAGCTCCACCGTGCGGTGCCAACAGGCGGTAGCGTCCGCCGGCCACCGAAGCACCGGGAATCAGTGTCGGTCCGCGAAGGGTGCGCCCGGGGGCGTCCGCGGTGGACTGGTCTTCGGCTGGTTTGTCGGCAGCTTTGTCCGTCGTCTGCTTCGGTGCTACTGGTGTGTCGACTGCCGCCGATTTCTTCGTCGCGTCCACCGGTGTGCTGTCGGTCTTCGGCTCGGCCTTGCTCGCGTCGTCGACCGGCAGCTTCGCCTTCGAGATGGAGACGGTCTTGTCCGACGGCTTGGCGGCCAGCGCTGCCTTGGAGATCGCGATCGTCTGATCCTTGGGAGCGGACGCTTTGGTTTCCTTCTTCTCGGTGGCCTCGGCACTCGATGCAGCCGCCGGCTCAGGCGTGCTGGGTGTGCTCGGCTTCTCCGAAGAATCAGCTGCTTTCGGGTCCGCTGTCTTCGACTCGGGTGTTTTCGACTCGGGTGTTTTCGACGACGCAGCAGACTCGGCCTTCACGGGCTCGGTGCGGTCCTGGGTGTCGACTTCGACTCCGCCGCTCGTTCGGTCGGCTTCGTTTGCTGGAGACTGTGCCGGCCCCCCAGCAACATCGTCGTCGGTCACTGTTACTCCTTCAGGCGAATATGCCCCGTGTTGTTCTACAAGCGGTCGACCTGCAGGGGCGTCTGCCCCCGGGTGCCGTTGACCAGGGTACGGGAGTCGATCCCGCGCAGTGTCCCATGTGGGCTCGGTTCGAATAACCGGAATCACGCTGGTTTCCGCGGCAGCCGGATCCGGCACCGAACCGGACGTCACAGGCTCGGGCGGGGCCGACCGTCCGAGGACCCGGCGGACGAGCCGGCTCAACGCGACGGTGACGGCCAGTACTTCGGGAATCTTGCCGAACCACAGGATGGAGAACGTGATGCCGAGCATGATGACGGCGTCCATCGCGACGCGCACGAAGTTGCCGATCCAGCCGTTCGCCATGGCGTCGAATCCGACGATCCGGTCGATGGCGAGCATGGCTGCGCCGCCGGCCAGCGAGGCGATGAGAACCAGCCAGACAGTCTTCCCGACGTTGGCCATCCGCAGGTTGCCGAGGCTCTTGTGCAGCAGGTATCCGCCGATGACGGCACCTGCGGTGTAGCCGAGGCCGGTCGCGGCGCCGAGGAGCAGCACCACCTGGTCGGGATCGGATGCGACGATCGGGGCGAGCAACGACAGGCCGATCTTGACGGCGGTGATGCCGAGCACGATCCACGTCGGAGTCCAGGCCTTCTCACGCGCGTAGAACACGCGGAGATGGATCAAGACCAGGGCGTACGGGATAAGGGAGAACGCCGACCAGCTCACGGCCTCACCCAGCCGGTTGGCGTCGGGCGCAAACTTGCCGAACCCGTACAGCGCCTCGCCCACCCACGGCCCCGCGAACGTCAGGAACACGACGATCGGGACCATCGCGACCATCGTCAGCCGAGTGGCGACGGAGAGATCGTCGACGACCGAGGGCGTGTCACCGTTGGCGGCATTACGACTGAGTCGAGGCATGATCGCCGTCAGAACCGTGACGCCGAGAATGCCGTACGGCAGCTGCAGCACGATCCAGGCCTGGGAATAGATCGTGGGGCTCGCGTCGTCGGCTCCCGACGAGATGTTGGTGGCGACGATCAGACCGATCTGACTGATGACGACATAGAGCACGATCGCCGCCGCCATCGCGCCGAACTTCTTCAAGCGCGCGTCGAATCCCCAGAGTGGGCGCAGGTCGATCTTCTCGCGGCGGAGCGCAGGGATCAGCGCCAGCACCTGCGTGATGACACCGGTGGTGACGCCGAGGCCGATGATCAACAGCTGCGGGTTCGTCATGTCGACCGGGTTGACGGTGATCTCACCCGGCATCAGGAAGTAGATGCCGAACACCGCAAGTACCACGAGGTTGTTGAACACCGGTGCCCACGCACCGGGTTTGAAGTTCTGTCGGGTGTTGAGCACCGCCGTGAGCAAGCCGGAGAGCCCGTAGAACATCAGCGCCGGCAACACCAGATAGGTGAAGGCAATGGTCAGGCCCTCGTTGACCTTCGGATCACCGTTGAGCATCAGACGCGCCAGCAGCGGCGCAGCGATGGTTGCGGCCAACGCCACGGTGCCGAGCAGCGCGACCGCAATGGTGAACAGGCGTCGGACGAAGTCACGTCCGCCGTCGGCGTCCTCTTGTTCTGCGCGTACCAGGACAGGAACGACGATCGCTCCGAGGACGGCACCGAGCACCAGCTCGGAGATCATGTTCGGGAGAATCGTCGAGACGGTGAACGCACTGGCCAGGCCGGCACCCAGGGTGGCCGTCATGGCTACTTGCTTGGCGAATCCGGTGATCCGGCTGACGAGGGTCGCAACGGCGATCGAGCCCGACGCGGCCAGCAACGATTTCTGAGGTCTGGGTTCGGGCTGCGGTGGTGACTCGTTGCCGCCCGGTGGTGTCTGCGGCGGAGGAATGTTCCCCGACGGCGCGGCGGGTGGGTAGTCCTCGTCCCGGAACCGTGGGATGAGCTGAGTTGCGGAGTCGTCCGCTGCCGGTTGACCGTCGAGCGGGGGCGGTGCCGGATAGGAACGCATCTCCGGTCGTGGTTGCCGCTCCCAGGGGGCGGGGCGTGGGGGCGTCGTGCGCCGGAACACCTGCGCTGCGGGCATGCGTGACCGGGGCAGGTCGCCGTCGTACGGCACATTGCCTGTCATGGTCTCTCGTACCCTTCGTCGGCCGGGTCGGGTTGTCCTCGGAATCGGTGCCAGAGTCGTCGGCCTGCAAGCAACAGTAGGAGCGCGCCGGCGCAGGCGGTAATTATCGCGAGAGCTTGACCGTATGCGTTCGATCGAACCGACACCGTCGATACCTCGCCGAGCCGGGTGCCGTCGAGGGTGGTGACGGAGAAGTCGACCGACAGATTGCGTTTGTCGTCCACCTCGGCGGGCACGGTGATGGTTCGCGATCCGCGCGCCGGAAGTTGGGTCACGCCGACGTCGCTGATCGTCATCTCCGGTGGCGCGTCTACTCGGAGGAGCACGTTGACCGGCACCGGTAGGTCGTTGCGGGCCACGAGCAGCAGCGGACTCTGCTCGGAGGCGAGTGTGTAGACGCCGCCCGGAGCCAGCACGGTCACCGATCCGTAGACGGTGTCGAGTCCGACGCGGGTCGCGGTGAGACGGGTGCGTGCCATGGCCGCGGCGTCATCGCCTTCGGCGCTGGCGCGACCCGCGGTCGACAGGGCGCGGAGCATGTCCTCCCGCAGCGGGGCGGTGTACAGGCGCGGAGTCAGTGCGGACTGGGGATCCTCGACCAGCGACTGCGCCAGGGTGTCCACGCGTGCGCTCTGCGTTCGGACCGTGTCGATGGCGGACGCATCGAGATCGGTCGGCACATCGATGCTGGTCACCGGGATTCCGGTGGGGGGCTCGGTGATCAGGCCGGGCAGCGGACGAGGCGTCGCCAGGCCTGAACGCAACAGCGAGGACACAGTCGACAGGATTGCCGAGGGTTCGTCTCCTCCCGCGGTCCAGTACTGCGGCGGTGCGACGGTCACGGTGCGGCCGGGTCGATCGGCTCCGACGAGGGCATGGAAATTGATGGCGCCGAGGGCGTCCTGCAGCCGTGCGGTGCGGGAGTCGGTGCCCAGGTCGAAGCGTTGATTCGCCGGGGTCAAGGCCGGGGTCGACGGGGTCGTCCCGACGCCGGCCAGTGCGGCTGCGGTCGCCGAGTCGTAGTGGGTGGCGGCCAAGGTGCCGGTCGGATCGGCGGCGGTCGGCGCGGTGTCGGTGGACACCAGCAGAGACGTCGGCGACGACGTGGGTGGGCTGATGCTGTTGTCGGCGACGAGGACGGTCCCGGTTCCCGACGATCTCAGCGCGTCCGCAGCGCCCGCGTCGACGCCGCCGGTGGCACTCCAGGTGAAACCGCGTACCGAGCTGATGCCGAGGATGCCGTCGACGATGTCGGCCGGGGCGGCGACAGCGCTGCTGAGCAGCGAGGAATCACCGATGTCGGCGACGGCGGCGAGGTCGGCCTGAGCGAACGGTAGGGCCGTCACGCACGTGTTCGACGCCAGTGCCTCGAGCCGCGTCAACCACTGGGCTGCGGCCCCGCTGCCGGAGCCCTCCCGCGCGGAGCTGGCCGGATCGGCCGGGTTGTCGACGACGAGGTAGCCGCGGGTCATGTTCGAGACGGTGACCAGCAGGTCGGGATCGATGCCGATGCACAGGCTCGACGCCAGTTTGCCGTCGGGATCGAGACCGGGCTGCGTCGCGAATTCCAGGGCTTTGAGCAGGGTGTCGAGCCGACCACCAGCGGCGAGCTGGGTCGCCAGGTCGTCGTCGATCAAGCGCACTCGATCGTCGATGGAACCGGGGATTCCGGCTGCGAGACGGGGAATGTCGGCAAGTGGCCACAACACCGTCATTGCAACGGGGTTCCGGGTGTTGGGGGGTAGCGGCATTGCGTCGGGCGCTGCGGGGTCGAGCTGACCGGGATTCCGCGGCAGTCCGACGACGGGTAGCAGGAAGCGGGCGTCGTCGAGTCGAGCCGTCCCGCCGTACTCGGGGGTGCCGTTGACGTTGAGAAGTAGGGGGTAAACGCCGGGAGCGTCGATCCCGAGTGAGGGCTCGGTACTGCTTCGTAACTGCATCGACAGATCGAACTGGCGGCTCTGGTCCTTCTCCAGCGACTCGGCGACCGTGACGAACGATCCGACGCGGTCGAATCTCTCCTGGTCGAGGGTCAGAGAGGTCCGCAGACCCGACGTGGTGTCGATGGCCGCCGCCCCCTGTAGGCGAACGCTGACGTCGTCGACGCGTCGATCGCCGGTGTTCTTCACTGTCGCGCGAACCGTGACGAACGGATCGCTGCTGGTGGTGACCGTCGAGGGGGCGACCGTGTCGATGCTCAGCGTCAGGAACGGATCGCCGGACTGCGTCATCGGGGTATCGGGAACGGTGCTGGTGGTGCCGCTGGTGTCTCCGGCGGAATCTGGCTGCGCCGCGGCAGTAGGGAGCTGTTGGGGTACCAGTGCTGCGGTGCCGACGGCCGGCGCTGCAGCGAGGAAAAACGAGGTCAATGCGGCGGCAGCGACCTTCCGGGCCCGCACGATCACTTCCCGCCGGGCGTGGGTGCGTTCGTGTCGCCGCCGGTTGTCTGCTCGCCGTTCATGTCCTCGATGAGTCTGGTGGCGATGGCGGCGAGTTTGCGTTCGTCGGCGTAGGCGAGTCGGGACGGCAGTTCGCTCAGCGGTACCCAGGCGACTTCGGTGACCTCGAGATCCTCGTCGGACAGTTCACCGCCCAGGAAGCGGAGGAGATAGTGGTGAACGGTCTTGTGGACTCGGCGGCCTTCGGTGACGAACCAGTAGTCGATGCTTCCCAGCGACGCCAGCACGGTGCCGCGGATGCCGGTTTCCTCGGCGACCTCGCGCATGGCCGTCTGCTCGGCGGTTTCGCCCTGCTCGATGTGTCCTTTGGGCAGGGACCAGAGCAGGCGTCCGCGCCGGTCGGTGCGGCCGATCAGGGCTGCGCAGCGGGTGGCAGGCGGGCCGTCGAGGCCGTCGACCACCAGGCCTCCGGCAGAGGTTTCTCGGACGGTCCGCAGCTTGGGTGCTTCGGTGTCGGCGCGTGCTTGACGCCGCCGCGGGTTGCGGCGGCTCCTGTTCGCACGTTCGGCAGCAGACACCCGATCCATACTAGTTGCCTCGGCGCCCCGCTCCGGCTTGCCGCACCGTGGCCGATGGCCGAGACGATCCGGTCGGTACTGCGCCAGTAGGCTCTTCCACCGTGGCCGATCAGTCCCTGTCTTCCGTTTCCCCCGAGCACGCCGATGCGCGCCGGGAAAGGTTGCTGGCTGCAGCTGCGGTGACGTTGCGTGAACTCGCGCCGGTATTGACTCCGCTGGGCGCGTTGTTCGCCGCCGCGGGCCACGAGCTCTACCTCGTCGGAGGGTCCGTTCGGGACGCGGTTCTCGGTCGTTTGGGAACCGATCTGGATTTCACCACCGACGCCAGGCCGGAAGTCGTTCAGACGCTGCTGTCCGGGTGGGCGGACCATCAGTGGGATACGGGCATCGCGTTCGGAACGATCAGTGCGGCCAAGGACGGCCAGCAGATCGAGATCACGACGTTCCGCACCGATTCGTACGACCAGGTCTCGCGTAACCCCGAGGTGCAGTACGGCAGCAGCCTCGAAGAAGATCTCGTTCGACGCGATTTCACCGTCAACGCCATGGCCGTGCGGTTGGGTGCGGACGGCGTGCAGGAGTTCGTCGATCCGCTCGGCGGCATGGACGCGTTGCTCGAGGGCGTTCTCGATACCCCGTCGGCACCGGAAACGTCGTTCGGTGACGATCCGCTGCGGATGCTGCGCGCGGCTCGTTTCGTGTCGCAACTCGGTTTCTCGTTGTTGCCGCGGGTGCACAGCGCCATCGTCGACATGGCCGATCAGATCGACCGCATCACCGCCGAACGCATTCAGGTGGAGCTGGACAAGCTCATTCTCGGTGCCCACCCGATCGAGGGCATCGACGTGATGTGCGAGACCGGTTTGGCTCAGCGGATCATTCCCGAGGTGCCGAACATGAAGCTCGAAATCGACGAGCATCATCAGCACAAGGACGTGTACTGGCATTCGTTGACGGTTCTGAAGCAGGCTATCGACCTCGAGGACGGCGACCCCGATCTCGTATTGCGTTGGGCCGCACTGCTGCACGACATCGGCAAGCCCGATACCAAACGAAACGAGCCCGGCGGCGGCGTCAGCTTTCACCACCACGAGGTCGTCGGGGCCAAGATGGTGCGAAAGCGTATGCGCGCGTTGAAGTATTCGAAGAAGATGATCGAGGACGTCTCGCATCTGGTGTTCCTGCATCTGCGATTCCACGGGTACGGCAAGGGTCAGTGGACCGACTCGGCGGTGCGTCGCTACGCCACCGATGCCGGCGAGCTACTGCCCAAGTTGCACAAGCTGGTTCGAGCCGATTCGACCACCAGGAACAAGCGTCGAGCGGCTGCCCTGCAAGCCACTTACGACGATCTCGAAGAGCGCATCGCCCGCATCGCCGAGCAGGAGGACCTGGCGCGGGTTCGTCCCGACCTCGACGGCAACGCGATCATGGAGCTGCTCGGTATCCCCGCCGGTCCCGACGTGGGCAAGGCCTGGAAATACCTGAAGGAACTGCGCCTCGATCGGGGACCGCTCTCACGTGAGGACGCCGAAGCGGCCCTGCTCGAGTGGTGGCCGACGCAGTAGCGCGTCCCGCGCACGTGCGCGGAACTTCGTAGCCCACTACGAGCTTCCACTCACGACGAGCGAAGCTCGGCCTCGACGAGATAGACGTTGTAGCTGTCCCACTCCGAGACGGTGAAGTACAGCTCGTTCGCCGTCGACCACGGATGAATGAAGCCGCCGTAGGTCTTGGGGTACTCGGCGGTATCGATCAGGGTGCTCGGGGCGGTCCACTCGCCCTGCGGTGAATTTGCTTCGCGCAGAACGATATCGCCGCGTAACGGATCCAGATACGTCATCCGCCAGAGGCCTCGGGCGTCGTCGTGATGAACCGACAGTTCCCCGGCCATACCGTCGGCGATGGGGGTGGCTTCGTTCGATCCGACGGGAGCCCAGGTGCCGTTCACCCAGTACTGGTAGGCGGTCTTGTTCAGTACGTCCGCTTTCGGGACGCGTGCCAGGCCGACCTGGCCGGCGCGACCGTTGACGGTGCCGAACATGTACACGTACTCCCCCGCCGGGACCATCGTCGACACCTGGAACTTGGAGAACCCGAAGACGTTGTCCCACTTGGCATGCTCGTCCTTGACCCAGGTGGAACCGTTGTCGTCGGAATAGGCGATGCCGCCGTAGTTGGTCCACCACATGCCGGGGATCGTGCTCCACCGCCGGATGGACATGTACGACATGTACTGCCGGTCGTCGATCGCGAACCCGGACGTGGGGATGACGGTGGTCTCCCAATTCTTGATCTTGCGCGAGGGTAGTAATTCGGCTGCGTGACAGCGGGAATCCTGCACCATCGAGTCCAGGGTCATACCGTCGGACAGGTCGGTGTCGGTGCTGTGTCCCAGTACGTTCGACCGCCAATCGTCTCCGCCGACCACACCGAATTCCCAACCCTTGCCGAAGGAATCGCCGAAAACGACGGCGACCTCGCCCGGTTTGCTCTCCCACATGATGCCGAGGTCGGTGCCGTCGACCTGCCAGCGCTTGTCGGTGCGGTTCTCCGATCCCGGTCCGGTCAGCTGCGAGACCACCTCGACGTGTCCGAGGGCCGGTGCCACCGGCGGTACCGTCGTCGGCCCGGACTCCGCCGCGGTCACGGCGGGTGCCGGCGGCGGGGTTCCCGGAGTTCCACCGGGGCCGGGAATCGGGATGGGAAGGGTCTCGGGCTGCGGGTCGATCTCGATGCGAGGGAACGGGAGATGGTCTGCCGAGCCGGTGGTGGGCGAGTCCGTGGCGTCGGTGAGGTCGGGGCAGGGGTCCGCGCACGGGTCGGCCGACGGCTCGGCCTGGACACGGGTGTTGTTCGGCGGCGGGTCGGGCGCCGGCACGAGTTCGATCGACGGATACGGCACGGGGATCACCACACGATCCGGCAACGGCGGCAGCTGCGGCGGATTTCCGGGCCCGACGGGCTCTGGTGGGTAGTCCTTGGGGTCGAATCCGGTTTCTCCACAGGAATTCACCGGCGGCGGCGGGGCCGCGTACGCGGGGGGTGCGGAAAGAACGGCTGTACCTGCGGCAACCGCGATGATGCAGCCGAGCGACGTCGTGCGGCCATGCATGCGGTGCCCCCGTGTTGTCCGACGAAACCTAGCGGTCCGTTACGGGAAGATACACCACGTCAGCGCGGTGCGCGCCTCGTGTTGAGTATCGCTGCGACGAAGCCGACGGCGTAGATCCCTGCTCCGACGAACACCAGCGCGTGCGCAGTGGGATCCTGGCTCAGTTCCGTGGCGTCGGGGCCGACGGCGAATGCGGCCGCGGCGAGGGCACCGACGAACGCCACGTTGAACACGGTGTCCTGCAACGCGAATACTCGTCCACGATGCGCGTCGTCGATCTCGATCTGCATGGCCGCGTCCCCACTGAGTTTGACGGTCTGCCCAGCGATGCCGAGGAGAAATGCTCCGAGCAGCAGGCTGGTCTGGGTGAGACCGGAGACGGCACCGACCTGAGCGGCGATGGCCAGGACGAGGGCGGTGGCGATGGTGCGGGTGCGGCCGAACCGCGGGACGGCGAACGGCGCGATGACGGCAGCGAGAAACATTCCGGTCGCCGTGGCTCCGACGGCAATGCCGAAGCCGGCGAGGCCGCCGGGCAGGGAACTGTGCGTGCTCTCCCGCAGCACCAGCACCATGATGAGGGTGTTGATGCCGAACACGATGCGGTGTGCCCCGATGCCGATCATCGCGGTGGTCACTCCCGGCGACCGCCACACCGCCAGGGCACCCGACTTCAGCCCGGCGGCAACATCTTTCAGCGGGTTGCCGGGTCGATCGTCCGTATCGGGACCGAGAGACCGCGGCGCGAACCGTCCGGCCGCAACAGCACCGACCACCGAGCCGGTCGCGGCCAACCCGACGGCGACGCCCGAACCGAGATCCCCCGCTCCGACGGCACCGATCACCGCGACCGCCAGTCCCGCGCCGCCCGCCGCGAAACCGGACCCGACGGTGGCCAGTACCGAGTTCATCGGCACCAACCACGATTGCCGCACCACGTGCGGCAGGGATGCCGATGCGCCCGCCAGCACGAATCGACTGAGCCCCACGGTGGCCAGAGCCAACAGCAGCAGCGGTGTGGCGTCGACTCCGGCACACAGAAGTACGGAGGTCGTTGTGATGAGCACGATGCGAACAATGTTGGCCCACAACAGAACCGATCGACGATCCCAGCGGTCCAACAGCGCCCCTGCGAACGGGCCGACCAGGGAGTAGGGCACGAGCAGAACAGCGAATCCGGCGGCGATCTCGGCGGGGTTGGTGGCGCGTTCGGGATTGAACAGGATGGCACCGCTCAATGCGGCTTGGAACAATCCATCACCGAACTGACCGGCGAAGCGAACGGTGGTGAGCTTTCCGACGCCCGGTGACTCACGTAGGCGGGTACGAAAGGTGGCGTCGTTCACCGACGGGACTCTATCCCGCGTCGATCACACCGATACGGCGGGCTTGTCTGCCTTCCACCACGCGATCGTGGCGGCCGTGCCGTCGGCGAGAGGGGTGGGCTCGAGGCCGAGAACGCGCTCGCTGCGGCTCGAGTCGAGGATGTAGGGGTAGCGGAACTGGTACAGGGTGTCCCCCAGCTCCTTCATCGGACCGAAAACGAGCCCCAGTGCTCGCATGACCCAGGCCGGTATGACGCCGATCTTCGGGGTCGGCAAGTGCGCTGCAGCCGAGTACATCTCGATCATCTCTCGTTGCGTCACCGCAGGAGCGGTGGGTGCATGCAGGACGGTGTTCCACGTGGACGGTTGTGCGGCCGCGACGATCATCGCGGCTGCGAAATCCGGCACGTACGTGAAGGAATGGGGCAGGTTCGCGGCCCCGATCACCCGAATGGTCTTACCGGCGAGCACATTGGCGACCACTCGTTCTCCCATGTGAGAGGTCAGCACCCGTGGGCCGTAGAAGTCCGAGGCGGCGACGCTGACGGTGGGGGTCGAGTGCGCGTCGCGTGCGGCCAGGAGTTCGGTGCGGACACCCAGCTTGCGGAACGTGGCGTTTCTGGGCGAGTCCTCGCGAATGGGCCCGTCGATCCGGCCGTAGGCGTAGAGACTTTCGGGGAACACGACGACCGTACCCGCGGCCGCGTCGAGCACACGTCGTTCCATCGCCTCGAGCTTGTCGCGCCACACCGTGTTCTCGTAGGCGGCGTGGGTGCAGTGATAGATGGCGGTTGCTCCGTCGACGTGCGCTCGGAGGTCGTCGGACTCGACGTCGACCGATCGCCGTTCGATGTTCGGATGCTGTGGCCCGCTTCCGGATCGAGTGAGGATCCGCACCGTATGTCCCTGCGCGGCAAGCTGTTCGGCGATCGTCCAGCCGACGGGTCCGGCACCGGTGACGACGTGAAGTTCTGACATGGCTACTCCGTTTCGGTAAACGAGAGCGGTGCTCTCTGATGTGTCGAGTGTGCACCTCTGCTCGGAGAAAAGCAAGAGCAGTGCTCTCGGAAAAGAGCGGCAGTTACAGTAGCGAGCATGGCGAGCACTCCGCGTACCCGAGCCCGCGCCCAGACTCTGAGCGACATCACCCGCATCGGACGCGAGCACCTGGCCGCAGACGGTGCTGCTGCCCTGTCGCTTCGCGCGGTCGCCCGAGATCTGGGCGTCGTCTCCTCGGCGGTCTATCGCTACGTCTCGAGCCGGGACGAACTACTGACGTTGCTCGTCGTCGACGCGTATTCCGAGCTGGGCGACGAAGTCGACGCGGCCGTCGACGCGGCGGACGGCCCCGCCGACAAGTTCCGGGCGTTGAGCCGGGCGGTGCGTCGATGGGGACTGCGAGAACCGGCCCGGTACGCGCTGCTCTTCGGCAGCCCCGTACCCGGCTACCACGCGCCCGCCGAACAGACCACCGGCCCGGGGACCCGGGTGATCACCACATTGGTCGCAGTCCTGCAGTCGGCCTGGGACATCCGTCGCCCGGACATCGAATCGGCACCCACCGAGTTGGCGTCGCTGCACGCAAGTTTCGAGGACATCCGCGCCCAGATGGACATGGACCTGCCCGACGAGCTCATCGCATTGGGCGTGATGGTGTGGGCGTCACTGTTCGGTGCGATCAACTTCGACGTGTTCGATCAGTACGGCGCGACGACGTTCGCCGACCGGGACGCGTTGTTCGAGTTCCAGTTGGGGATTCTGACGAAGATTGCCGGGCTCGAGTAGGACCGAGGACTGGCCGTCGTGCTTGTGCCACATCCGGCGGTGTGCGGTGCCACAATGGCTGATGTGGCAGCGCATGCGGAGGAACCCGAGGACCGGACGGCGTCGGCACTGCACGATGTTCGTCCCGGCAGTCTGCTGGTGTCGTCCATCGAACTCGTGGAGCCCACGTTTCGGCGCACCGTCATCTACATCATCGAACACAACGACGCGGGCAGTCTCGGCGTCGTGATCAACCGTCCCAGTGAGACCGCGGTGCAGAACGTGCTGCCCGATTGGTCCGAGCTCGCCGCGAAGCCGCGGGCCCTGTACGTCGGTGGTCCGGTCAAACGCGATTCGGCACTGTGTCTGGCCACGCTGCGCACCGGCGCGTCGATCGACGGGGTCGCCGGTCTGCGCAGAGTCGACGGCCGGGTGGTGATGGTCGATCTGGATTCCGACCCCGCAGACATCGCGCCGTACGTGGAGGGTGTGCGCATCTTCGCCGGGTACTCGGGGTGGACGTTCGGGCAGCTCGAAGGTGAACTGGACCGAGAGGACTGGATCGTGTTGTCGGCCTTGGCTTCCGATGTGATCGGTCCGCCGCGCGTCGACCTGTGGGCGCAGGTTCTACGTCGTCAGCCGATGCCGTTGGCGCTGTTGGCATCCCACCCGATCGACGTCGAACGGAACTGAGAGCGGCTGCGCCGCACGTGCGCGGAACTTCGTAGCAGGGGTCGAGTTTCCACTCACGACCCAGGACGCAACCTAGTGCGAAAAAGCCCGCGCGGTCGAGTGTCCGCCTGATTTCAGACCGTCGATCACCTCGTCGATGGCGATGCACAGCATGCGGCCGAGGTCTGCGCTGAAGCCCTCGCGGACGACGATTCTGAGTACGGCGACGTCGGTGGCGTTGTCGGGCATCGTGTACGCCGGCACCTGCCAGCCGCTGGCTCGCAGTTCGTGGGACACGTCGAATACGGTGAACTCGCAGTGCTCTTTCAACATGAACGACAGGACCGGGATGGCCGATCCGTCGGTGATCACGTCGATATCGGGATGTCCCGCGAGATGAGTGCTGACGCGAACTGCGGTGTCGCGCAGTGCTTTCATGATGTCGGTGTAGCCGGACCGGCCCAGGCGCAGAAAATTGTAGTACTGGCCGATCACCTGATTGCCCGGCCGCGAGAAGTTCAGCGTGAAGGTGGGCATGTCGCCGCCGAGGTAGTTCACGCGGAACACGAGATCCTCGGGCAAGTCTTCCTCGGTCCGCCAGACCGCGAATCCGATTCCCGGATAGGTCAATCCGTACTTGTGTCCGCTGGCGTTGATGGACTTGACCCGAGGCAGACGGAAATCCCATTCGAGCTCCGGGTACAGAAACGGTACGACGAACCCACCGCTGGCCGCGTCGACGTGAACCGGTACGTCGGGTCCACCGCCGCCGGCGATCTCGTCGAGGACGGCGCAGATTTCCCTAACCGGTTCGAGTTCACCGGTGAACGTGGTGCCGAGAATCGCCACGACGCCGATGGTGTTCTCGTCCACCGCGTCCCGAACCTGTTCCGGGGTGATGACGTAGCGCCCGCGTTCGACGGGCAGGTACTTGGGTTCGACGTCGAAGTAGCGACAGAATTTCTCCCACACCACCTGGACATTGCTGCCCAACACCAGGTTCGGGGTTCCTGTCCCGGCGCCCTTCGCCCGCCAGCGCCACTTGAGCGCCAACCCCGCCAGCATGACTGCTTCACTGGAGCCGATGGTCGAGACGCCGGTGGCCGACGACGGGTCCTCGCGGTCGAGGCCGGGTGCGTGGAACAGGTCCGCGACGATGTTGACGCAGCGTTCTTCGATGGCCGCGGTGGACGGGTACTCGTCCTTGTCGATCATGTTCTTGTCGAACGTTTCCGCCATCAGCTTTTCGGCCTGCGGATCCATCCAGGTGGTGACGAACGTCGCCAGGTTGAGGCGTGAGCTGCCGTCGAGCATCAGTTCGTCGTGGATGTAGCGGTAGGCGGCGTCGGGGTCGAGTTGATTCTCGGGGAGTCGCAGTGCGGGTACAGGATCGGTGGCGAGCCGGCCGGTGTAGGCGGCAGAGACGACGCCGTCCGTGTGCAGTTTCCTGGGCATTGTCTTCTCCGATTGCTCGACTGACACCCAACCTAGTCCGCGACGACCGCCGCCGGGCTCGGTTCCGGTCGACGCGCGAAATGCTGAGCGATGACGGTGCACACCATCAGCTGGATCTGATGGAACAGCAACAGCGGCAGGACGATCAACCCGATGGGTTGGCCGACGAACAGCACGGCGGCCATCGGCAGTCCGCTCGCCAAGCTCTTCTTGGATCCGCAGAACAGCAGCACCAGACGATCCTCGAGCGAGAAACCGAACCACTTGCCTGCGTACCAGGTGATCGTCAGAACGAGGGCGAGCAGCAGGATGCACACGGCGACGACGATGCCGATACGCCACAGGGCGACCGAGGACCACACGTGTTGGTTCATCGACGCGCTGAAGGCGGAGAAGACGACCAGCAGAATCGATCCCCGGTCGACGAGCTTCGTCGACGCGCTGTGGCGGGTCAGCCAGCCCGTCACCCAGGGTCGGAGCAGCTGACCGACGGCGAACGGGAGCAGCAGCTGCGCAACGATGTCGAGGATCGAGCTGGGATCGATGCTCGCCGAACCCGTGGTGGTCATCAGCGCGAGCACCAGCAGCGGGGTGACGAACACGCCGAGGATGTTGGAGAAGGACGCGCTCACCACGGCACCGGCCACGTTGCCTCGGGCGATGGAGGTGAAGGCGATCGAGGATTGGACGGTCGAGGGCACCAGGCAGAGGAACAGCACTCCGGTGTAGAGGTCCTCGCTGAGCAGACTCGGTTCGAGGACCCTCAGGGCCAGGCCGAGCGCGGGGAACAGCAGGTACGTCGACGCCAGGATCACCGAGTGCAAGCGCCAGTGTTTGACGCCTTCCCAGGCGTCACGTGGGGACAGTCGCGCGCCGTAGATGAGGAACAGCAGCCCGATGGCGACGCGTGTCACCCAGCCGAGAACGTCCTCGGCGGTTCCCGACGCGGGGAAGATGCTCGCCAGCGCGGCGACCGCGAAGATGCTCAGCAGGAAGGGATCCAGGACGGTGTCCCGCAACGCTTTCACTCGGCCACTCAGTCCGCAGTGGTGGTGCGGGCACGGTCGGTGAGGGTGTTGAGCGTTCCCGCGATCGTGTCGGCGGCTGCGGTTCCGATGGTCAGTCGATCACCGTTGGCGAAGGTGACGAATGCCGCCGGCCCGGCTTCGGTGGCGACGGCGTAGTTGCCGCTGCCCTTCGCTCGCAGACCCCACCCGCCGAAGTCCTTGGCCGGGTTCACCGTCCGCACCGAGGCACCGGTGATCTCGGCGATGTCGTAGTCGAATGCCGCCATTCCCAGGCTCGAGACGTAGAGGCCGTCGCTGTCGATGTGCACGGTGAATCGCAGCAGGGACAGGATCAGGATGGTCAGCGGAACGAACAGAAAGATCGGCCACGGCGAATTCGAGAGGTAGCACGTCACGCCGGCTCCGGCCGCCGACAGCGCGATCACCGTGACTGCGGCGACGCGGCTCGCTCCGACGGGAACCACCAGCGGCAGTTCGAGGCCGCACCGAGGTAGGTCGGTGTGCAGGGGTGCGGTGGCGACGACGCGTTCGCGGTGATCCCGCAGGCGCGTCGCTCCGAACAGTCCGATGGCGAACCCGGCAACGGTACCGACGGCGATGGCCCAGCCGGGAATGGTGACGCTTTGCTCGGTGGGTAGGTCGAGTTCGCGTGCGAGGGTCGCGATCTCCAGCACTCCGATCGTCCCGACGACGGTGAGCCCGATGATCAGCATCGTCCGACGCATGATCAGCAGCACTCGGGCCAGGGCGGCCACCGCGCTCACACCGCCCCCGACCAACACGATGACGATGGCGACGGTCCAGGCGTTGGCGAGCGGATTGGAGAAGTCGTCCGGCTGGGTTCCGCTGAAGTGAGTCGCCACCTGGTCCGGCAGGCGACCCTCCCACAGATAGGCCAGGACGAGGCAGAGAGCGGCAACCGCGAGCGGGAGGACGACGCCGAAGACGACTCCGGCCGGATCGAAGGTGCGCAGACTCTTCTGTTTCATGCGCTCAGCTCGGCTGGCAGGCGTCCTTGAGGCTGCACGAGATGCACGATTGTCCGCATCCGTCGGCCTCGGCGGGTGCCGGCACTGCCGCGGCTGCGCGGGCACCGATGGATCCGCCGGCTGCGGCGATGAACAGCGCTGCAGCGAGGGCAACGACCACTCCGACGACCGCTGCGATGCCGCTCAGTGCGAGTGCGGCTACGCCGCCGATGGCCAGTACCAGCGCAGATGCGGCTGTGGTCGGGCCGGCGACACGGTTCGCGAGGACGAACGTCTCGTCGTCGCGCATTGCCTCGGGGGTACGGACACCGGCGAATCGATTGCGCGGGAGCCGGCCGAGCAGCGACAGGGCAGCGACAGCCCCGACGACGAGGGCGAGCACGAACAACACAACCGAGACGATGACCACCTGGCCAGGATACGGCGCAGCGAGGTCCTGGTACCAGGCGGGCCGCGTCACACTTTAGGCTGGTAGGTGTGACCGATTCCGTTGAAGCATCCACCGAGTCCGTTCCCGAGTACCGCTACACAGCCGAACTCGCCGGGCGCATCGAGGAGCAGTGGCAGGACCTGTGGGAATCGCAGGGCACCTTCGACGCGCCCAACCCGGTCGGAGCGCTCGCCGGAGACGTCCCGAAGGACAAGCTCTTCGTCCAGGACATGTTCCCGTACCCGTCGGGCAGCGGCCTGCATGTCGGGCACCCCCTGGGCTACATCGCCACCGATGTATTCGCGCGGTACCACCGCATGCAGGGACGCAACGTGCTGCACGCACTGGGCTACGACGCCTTCGGACTGCCCGCCGAGCAGTACGCCGTGCAGACGGGTACGCACCCGCGCAGCACCACCGAGGACAACATCGTCAACATGCGACGCCAGTTGCGTCGCCTGGGTCTCGGACACGATCGTCGACGGTCCCTGGCGACGACGGATGTCGACTTCTACCACTGGACGCAGTGGATCTTTCTGCAGATCTTCAATGCCTGGTTCGACGACGAGCTCGGCAAGGCGCGCCCCATCTCGGAGCTGGAGGCGGAATTCGCCTCGGGTGAGCGGACCTTGGACGACGGCCGCTCCTGGGAGTCGCTGACCGTCGGTGAACGCCGCGAGGTGATCGACGGCTTCCGTTTGGTGTACGAGTCGAACTCGATGGTCAACTGGTGCCCTGGTCTGGGTACCGTGCTGGCCAACGAGGAGGTCACCGCCGACGGACGTAGCGATCGCGGCAACTTCCCGGTCTTCCGAAAGAACCTGCGCCAGTGGATGATGCGCATCACTGCGTACTCCGATCGGCTGGTCGACGACCTCGAATACCTGGATTGGCCCGAGAAGGTCAAGACCATGCAGCGCAACTGGATCGGACGCTCTCGCGGAGCGCAGGTCTCGTTCTCCGGGATCGAGGTGTTCACCACCCGCCCGGACACGCTGTTCGGTGCCACCTACGTGGTGCTGGCACCCGAGCACGATCTGGTCGACGGCATGGTGGCCGAGCAGTGGCCGGCCGGAATTTCGGACAAGTGGACCGGCGGCACCGCGACACCGGCCGAAGCCGTTGCCTCATACCGCGCGTCGATCGCCGCGAAGTCCGATCTCGAGCGGCAGGAGAACAAGGAGAAGACCGGCGTCTTCATCGGTGCGTACGCCGAGAACCCGGTCAACGGTGAGCAGGTGCCGGTGTTCATCGCCGACTACGTGCTGACCGGGTACGGAACCGGTGCCATCATGGCCGTTCCGGGCCACGACGCACGTGACTGGGAGTTCGCGACGGCATTCGATCTGCCTGTGCGCGAGGTCATCTCCGGCGGCGACGTCACCGAGGCGGCTTACGTCGGCGACGGTGAGTTGGTGAACTCCGGTTTCCTCGACGGCCTGCCGGTGGACGAGGCCAAAACCGCCGTCATTTCCCGACTGGAGTCGGAAGGCAAGGGCCGCGGCACCATTCAGTACAAGCTGCGCGACTGGCTCTTCGCGCGTCAGCGCTACTGGGGCGAGCCGTTCCCGATCGTCTGGGATTCCGAAGGCAACCCGCACGGACTGCCCGATTCTGCTCTGCCGGTGGAACTTCCCGAGATCGAGAACTACGCCCCGGTGTCGTTCGATCCTGACGACGCCAGCTCCGAGCCGTCCCCACCGCTGGCCAAGGCCGACGAGTGGGTCAACGTCGAACTCGATCTGGGCGACGGACTGCAGACCTACACCCGCGACACCAACGTGATGCCGCAGTGGGCCGGCAGCTCTTGGTACCAGCTGCGCTATGTCGACCCCACCAACTCCGAGGCCTTCGCAGACCCGGAGAACGAAAAGTACTGGGTGGGGCCGCGTCCCGAAATCCACGGACCCAACGATCCGGGCGGAGTGGATCTCTACGTCGGTGGCGTCGAGCACGCGGTGTTGCACCTGCTGTACTCGCGCTTCTGGCACAAGGTGCTGTTCGATCTGGGTCACGTCAGCTCGAGCGAGCCGTACCGTCGCCTCTACAACCAGGGCTACATCCAGGCCTACGCGTACACCGATTCCCGCGGGGTCTACGTTCCTGCAGCCGAGGTCGTCGAACGCGACGGCGGCTACTTCTATCAGGACCAGCCCGTCAACCGTGAGTACGGCAAGATGGGTAAGTCGCTGAAGAACTCGGTCTCACCCGACGAGATCTTCGCCGAGTACGGTGCCGACACTCTGCGTGTCTACGAGATGTCGATGGGTCCGCTGGACACCTCACGCCCGTGGGCGACGAAGGACGTCGTCGGCGCGCAGCGATTCTTGCAGCGCGTCTGGCGACTGGTACTCGACGAGGTGACCGGCGAGGTTCGCGTCACCGACGCCAAGCCCACCGAGGACACCCTGCGGGTGCTCAACCGGGTGATCGACGGTGTGCACGCGGATTACGCTGCGCTGCGCGACAATACGGCCGGTGCCAAGCTCATCGAGCTGACCAACCACATCACCAAGGCGTACCCCGACGGTGCTCCACGCGGCGTGGTGGAGCCGTTGATCCTGATGCTCGCTCCTTTGGCGCCGCACCTCGCCGAGGACCTGTGGGGCAGGCTCGGACACGAGAAGTCGTTGGCGCACGGGCCATTCCCGCGCGTGGAGAAGAAGTGGTTGGTCGCCGATACCGTCGACTACCCCATCCAGGTCAACGGCAAAGTCCGCAGCCGCATCACTGTGTCTGCCGATGCAACGAAGGACGACGTCGAGAAGACGGCATTGGAAGATGAGAAGATCGTGGCCCTGCTCGACGGGAAGGCCCCGACCAAGATCATCGTGATCCCTGGTCGCATGGTGAACATCGTCCTGAAGTAGCTCTCGCCTCCGCCGAACTCGAAGTTATGGATGAAAATCTTGCGATTTCCGTCCATAACTTCGAGCTCGCGGGGGTTTAATTTGTTGCATGTCACCAGCTGGTAGAGGGTTTGCGTTGAGGCTGATGGCCTCCGTCGTGCTACTTCTCGGGTCCGCGACGCTCGTGAGTGTCCCTGTTGCACAAGCAGATCCGGGACCCGGCTCGCCGGTTCCAGCGGATGATCCGTTCTACGATTGGGACGGCGGCCTGGACGTCTCCCCGGGAACGGTGCTGCGGTCGAGGCCCATGACGTTCCGTACCCCCACCCAGCCGACGCCGATCACAGGTAGCCAGGTGCTCTACAGGACTACCGACCAGCAGGGCGACGGCGTCGTCACGGTCGCCACAGTGCTGCGGCCCTTGATCCCCGGGCCGACGCGGATCGTCTCGTACCACATGGCGTACGACGCCCTCGGCTCGCAATGCAATCCCTCGTACACCCTCAGCGGCGGGTCCACGAGTCCCATTGCCGGCGCGGAACAGGCGGTCATTGCCGGTTACCTCGCAGCCGGCTACACCGTCGTCGTGCCGGATTACGAGGGCGAGGAACTCGAATGGACGATCGGGCGGCAGTCGGCCTACGCCGCTCTGGACGGCATTCGTGCCGCGCAGTCCCTCCTGCAGCTTCCGTCGAGCACGCCCGTCGGCATGGTCGGGTACTCCGGTGGATCCGTCCCGACGCAGTGGGGTGCCGAAGTTGCCCCCGAATACGCGCCTGAGCTGAATCTGGTCGGTGCGGCGGCCGGCGGGCTACCGGTCGACCTGGCTCACAACCTTCCGTACGTCAGCGGTAACAGAGAGTGGGCGGGTGTCATCCCGGCACTGATCGTCGCCTACGAGCGTGCGTACGGACTCGACCTGAACAGTTTCATCTCCGACTACGGCTTCGAGGTGATCGATCAGGTCGATCAGGAGTGCATCGCCCAGTTCGCCGACGACTACCCGACACTCACCGACGCCTCGATGGTCAAGGCCCCGTACAGCTCCCTGCTGGATGTACCCGAGGTGGTGGCGGCGATCGACGACAACATCATGGGCAGCCAGGGCACCCCGCGGACGCCGATGTTTCTGGCCGTCGGTCACGCCGATCCGATCGGCGATACCGTCATGATCACCGGCGACGTGCAGGGACTGGCGTACGGCTACTGCGGCCGGGGCGTGGATGTGCAGTACTCGCAGTACGACGGCCTGACGCACAGCGACGCCTTCCCGGTGTTCGAGGCGCAGAGCCTGCAGTTCCTGACCGAACGATTCAGCGGTGGGCCGACGCACAGCAACTGTGTGACGATCCCGCCCGGCAATGCCTTGACCCCGACTTCGTAGTTCTCTCAGATGGCCCCGAGATCGGCAGACAGCCAGTGTTCGGGGCGCAGGTAGAACACCACGTTCTCCTCGTGCTCTCGGTTGGCCATCTCGAGGTAGCCGTCGACCTTCTCCGGGGGCAGGTAACGGGCTGCCATGGCGCGCAGCAGCTCCGGGGTGCTCGGCTCCTCTCGCGCCACCGGACCTTCGACGCTGACGTAGCGGATCGTTGGATCGGACTGCTCGATCATCAGGGTGAATCGCCCTGCAATCCTGATCAATTGGGCCTTCTTGGACGTGGCACCGGTCAACACCCAGGCTTCACCGCCGGGGGTGTAGTTGTACCAGATCGGGACCGTCAGCGGGCCACGGTCCGCCCCGGCCGCTACCGAGAGGGCGGCGATATGCGATTCGGCCAGATACTCTTCGCGTTCTGTCTTCGACAGTGCCATGAATCAACCGTAAGACTTCCCCGGGCGAAGTTCCAGACCTGATTCGACGCCCAATGTGGCCTGATCCGGGTCCGCCGTGGACAGTGGAGGGATGCCGATCGACGAGCCGAAGATTGCGGGTAGCCCCGTGGGTCGCCGAGTCGTGCTCGGCCTGGTGGCGGCCGGGGTCGCGGGCATCGTCGGTGGGGGCGCGGTCCAGAAGGGTCTCGCGTCGGTACTCGGGCCGATCGGTAACCACGATCCGACGGGACTGATCGGGCTGATTCCCGTCGGCGACAATTTTCGGTTCTATTCGGTGACGCAGGGCGCGCCGCGCAAGGACGAGAACTCCTATGCCCTGACGGTGGGCGGTTCCGTCGACACACCGCGGACGTTCACTCTGCAGGACCTCCGCTCGATGCCGCAGACGTCATTGGTGCGTGACTTCCAGTGCGTGACGGGATGGCGGGTACCCGAAGTTGCCTGGAGCGGACTGCGATTGGCGGATGTCCTCGATGCCGTCGGACCCACCGCGTCGGCGACGTCGGTGCGGTTCACCTCGTTCGACGGCACGTATACCGAGAGTCTGACGCTCGATCAGGCCCGTCGCGACGACGTGCTGGTTGCGTTGACCATGCTCGACGGCCCCGTCACCCACGATCACGGAGGTCCGGTTCGGCTGTTAGTCGCTTCGATGTACGGCTACAAGAGCATCAAGTGGCTCGGCGGAATCGAGTTGACGGACAACGTGGTTCCCGGATACTGGGAGAAACGTGGATACGACATCGATGCGTACGTCGGCGAGTCGAACGGACGTCGAGATGACCCCACGAGCTGACGACCGCGCACGGTTCGACCGGGTAGAACGGTACGTGCACTGGGCAGTCGGGGTCTTGGTGATCGTGTGCATGGTGACCGCTGCGATTCTGTACATCGGGTCGCTCGCGGTGCTGGTCGGCAATCGCCCGGTGGTGGAGTTCGTGCACGTGTGGTCGGGCTTTCTGTTGCCGATTCCGTTGATCCTCGGTGCGGTCTCACGCAGCTATCGCACGGACCTCGGCCGTCTCAACAGATTCGTCGCCGACGACTGGAAGTGGTTGCGCTCCAAAGCACGTCGACTCGGGGCGGTGGGGGTCGGGAAATTCAACGCCGGCCAGAAGCTGAACGGTGCACTGAGCGGCGGGTCGATTCTGGTGCTCCTCGGTACCGGCGTCGTCATGTATTTCTCGTCGTGGAGTCCACTGCATTGGCGTATCGGTGCAACATTCGTACACGACTGGTTCGCCCTGGGATTCGGCCTACTCGTCGCCGGTCACATCACGTACGCGTGGCGCGACCCGGAAGCAATGCGCGGAATGACACAGGGTGCCGTGACCAGGGAGTGGGCAGAGCACGAGCATCCGGAGTGGTGATCGTGCTCTGCGACACGGCTATTGAATCGACTTCTGTTTGCCACCGGTGACGAAGCCCTCCGAGCGGAACGGTCTCAGCCGCACGTGAGGTTCTGCTTCTCTGCCCTTCTGGTCGTGCACCACTCGGTACTCGGCACTCAGTTGGCGCAGGCTCGCAATGGACAATTGGCGAACCTGTTCGGAGGTCTCGGTATCGGGCAGTTGCTCGGGCCGCAGTTCCACATCGAGGGTGAGAGTTTGCCGATGTTCGCTGTCGGTCTCACATCGGGCGATGAATCGACCGGTCAGCCGCGTTGCCAGGGAAATGTGCTCCACTGCGGGTCGGATGTAGTCGGGGTAGATGTTGACGGCGCTGTAGATCGCGGCAACATCGGTCCGTCCGAAAACCAGTAGGTAGTAGGCGTCCGTGTCGATGCCTTCGGCGAGTGCGGCGTAGCCGGCATCGGCCAACCGAGTTCGAATCTCGCTGCCCCTGAGGATATCTCCCCTGTCGTTCACGCGATACCGGACGAGCGGAAGCACTCCACCGACAGTGAACAGGAGGTACCCGGCCGAGTCGACTTCGATGTAGGTGAATTCCGGCTGGTACTGAACGAAGGCAGGCTGCTGCACGACGTTTTCGTCTGTGTCGTCCGTGCCGAACATCAGGCGGTTCAGAGTCGAATCATGTGCGGCAGCCGAGCGGATGGCAATCGTGGAGGCCGTCTCGTAACCCACGAAGCCGACATCGGTCGCCCCGTAGACGACGCGTACTCGATCACCGTGTGCATCGCCGAGCATGGAGTGAATCAGAGCGCGCCACGCTTCGCTCACGGGTTCACCACCGACGATGACGACCACTCGGTGCCGGCGTAACAGATCACCGTGAGTGTCGAGGAGGTCGCGGACGATCGGAGGGTACGCGAAGATCAGGATCTGCTCGTACCCGTCGGCGGCTTCGGTCACGACGTCGGCGATGGCGTCAGGGTCCATGCCGGGGGTCGCGATGGACAGCCGGTGCCCACGCCTGCGGAGATCGAGCAGCATCGAGTACATGAAGGCACCCCCGATATAGGGACCGAGCGGAAAGGTGACGAGTGCGAGAGTGGCACGGCGTTCGGTATCGGCACTCTCCCGCAGAACGCGACCGAACATCGCTGCGCCGTGGTCGGCCGTGCGTTGGCCGCGCGACCAGAATGTCGGTTTCCCGGATGATCCGGCGCTGCTCGCAATGGTCTCGACGTCTTCTGGGCGGCCGGCCTGCAGGTCGGTGAGGATGCTGCGTAGCCGATAGGTGTCTTTCGACGTCGTCGGCAGCCGGGTGAGGTCTTCTGTAGTGGCGATCGAGTCGACTGCGATTCCGTGTTCGTGCAGCAGGCGGCGATATGCCGGCACCGACTGGGCAATGGATTGGACGAGTTGGAGCGCCGTGTGAGCGGGGTCGTGGATCTCGGCCGGGTTCATTGGCATGACCTTTCGATCGTGCCCGTCTCCGTTCTACGGCAGACGGGAATCACTGTGAGGAACAGTCCGATTCGATCGCAGATCGGTCTTGCTCCACTGTTCGAGAAATCGAGAGCTGTCGACGAACATCGACGCGAATTATTCGGTGCCGGTCTACCTGTGCCTGTCCCGGGCGTGCCGTGCGTCGTCCGCTTCCTGATTCGCTGCGGCGTATGCCCTCTGAGCGGCTGCGAGTCCGAACTGCTGGCCGACCGCCGCACCATGGGCATCGACGGCTGCGCACAGTGCCGGTCCGGGTGCTGACCAGGTAGTGCCGGCCTTCAGCCTGTAGAAGGCCGATCTGGAAATCGAGAACAAGGTCTGCCCGAGATGGGCGTCGTCCCTGCTGTCCTGGATCCGACGGATGGTCCGGTAAGCCCTGTCGGTCGCCTGCTCGAACTCATTTCGTCGCTGCTCGAGTCGGCGGAGGGCATGGATCAGGCGCTCGTCGTATGCGGCCGAGTTCGATGACTCGTCGTACATCGACGAGCACGGCGCACCCTGGGCTGAGCTGTCGTGTCGAACGAGAACCTCTTTGAAGGTGCCGCTTGCGATCACTCTCGGCGCGAGGTCCAGGCGGTCGCCGAATTCCTGGGCACGTTCGGCGAACAACGCCGACTCGAGGAGTCCCTGTATCAGCTGAGCGGTCAGTTCTGTCGGCGTCGTCCGGATCAGGTTGGCCAGTCGGTCGTAGTGCCGATCGTGCGCTCGGCGCAGAATTGCCGTGACAGGGCCCGTCAGCTTGTGGGACGCTTTGGCGCGCGTTTTCTTGTTCAGCTGTGACAGCGCGGACCACGTCATCCCGAGGTGCGCTATCGCGTCGTCCAGAGTTCCGGTCTCGGCCTCTGCACGCAGGAACCGTGCGAGAAGTCGAACACCTTCTGCGTCGGTTTTGCCCGACGAGCGTGGTGCGAACGTGAGGGCATAGACAGTGGGCCATTGGTCGGAAAACGATGTGGGACTGCGCGCTATGGTCTCCAACAGCGCGTCTCGGGCGGCGTCGATGACCATCGGTGGCCAAACCTGTTTTGTTCGAGGCGAAACGGTAGGTTTCGGGGCGAGGCTCGTCGTGATGAACTGTGTCAGCAGGTCTGCAGCTACCGTTGACGAGTTCGCGCGGCGAGAGCAGGTACCGATCGTCCGTAGCAGCAGCGCTGTGCCCTCCGCGCTGGTTGCTTGTTCGAGCCAGGCAGCAAGTAGGTCCACTGATGGCAGAATCATGTTGTGGCGCAGTAGCATACGGAGCATTCCGGCACCTGACGCCTGGCTGTCGTGGGCACCGGTCATGAGCTGTTCCGTCCAGCGCTCCAGCAATGGTGCATGTGCACGTAGGGCGGTGTGATTGTTCTGGTGACGAAGCAGGTCCGCGACGGACTGGGGTCGACCGACCCGGTGTGCAATCGCCAGCGATGCGCGGACGAGCAGCTCTGGTCTTTGATGTGCGCGAACCAGCGAGTGATCGAGGAAGACCTCGGCCGCCCGAGGGTCGAGGCCGGCGGCTGCGTCGACCCGCGAGAGGCGATCAGCAGCGGCAATTGCGGTGGGTTCACCCCACACGATCGCTACCGGAGCCAGCGCGACCAGGTAGTCGCTGCGAGTGAACAATCGACGGTCACTCGCGTACTTGTGAATCGTCGTGGACACGATGTCGCGAATCACCTCCGCGGGGACGGAGGGGTCGGTCAACATCTGTCGAGTGACCGCCGCCCATACCGCTGGACCGGGGGCTGGATTTCGATCGTCGACAGGCAGGTGGTCGTGCAGCAGCACGGACAGCGTGGCGATCAGCGACGTCCTCGCGAACGATGGTGTTGCGAGAACTTCGCGTGCGAACACGTCGGCGAGTCGATGCGGTGCCGTGGGCCCGGGCAGCGAGAACAATGTGGCGAGCGTGGCTTCTACGAGGCCGACGTGGTGTGGTTCGTCGATCTGCCGCAGTGCCATGCCGACTGCCGCCAGGTGGGCGTCTGCGGTCGGATCTCGCTCACTACCTCGACGCTCGAGGTCGGCGCAGACTTCGCCGACCCAACGGAACCACCGGTCCGTCCAGTCGTTTTCCAGGCGATCGCGAAGAATGTGTGCGGCTATCACAGCGCCCATCGCCCGTCGGATGACCTCGACGTCGCGACGGTTCGAGTGTGCCTGAATTTTCGTGACACTGACTTCGAGCTGGAGCAGAAAAGGGTCGTCGGCCAACGCTTCCCACGATTCTGCCACCATATTCACGTACCGAGCGATGGTGTTCACGCTCTTGCGGCCCGATTCCTTGTCCGCGTGCATCGAGCGTTGGCTGAGCCCCTCGATCACTGAAAGGACCGCACTACGAACCACATTCGGAGCAGTCGAAGTCAGGTCACGCAGGAGGGTGAGGGGTTCACTGCTCGATCGCAGGTGGTGAGTTCTGGCAGCCGCTAGATCCGCGTACATCGCGGTCCGGCTCACGAGGTTCGCAATGGCGTGTGTATCGCGCCCGGCGAGGTACGCCGCGGTGGTTGCGATCTCAGGACGGAGTTCGGGACGTCGAACCCATAGACGATAGAGGTGCTCTGCCACCGACGTCGTGTGCCCATGTACTCGCGGCAGGGTCCGCAAGAATCGCCGTAGTTGTTCGTCGGTCAGGACAGCGACCATGTCGTCGGTGAGTTCGAGCAGATCCGGGTGATGCGCCCAGACCGTCATGACAGACGAAATATGTTGTGAGTGACCGGTTCCGATGAGACGGCGGCAGCTCGCGCGCACAATCGTTCGCGCCATCACGTCTGCCCCGAGAACTATCAAGGTCTGTTCGACCACGGCCCCGACGAGCAGGTCGTCGGGCACCCGCGCCGCCCGTTCGACCAATCTCGGCAGTTCACCGTCGGCACCTCGCGCAGCGAGACCCTGGGCGGCGGCGAACTCGAAGAACGTCCGATGGAGAAATCGGACGCGATTGTGGGTCGTGACCAGGACTCCTCGCCGCGTCAACGTCTGAACATGTCTACGCAGAACAGCGGCGTCGTGCGTTCGATCGGCAGAATCCGCGACCTGAGCAGTCCACCGAATCAGGACGTCGACAGGTGGTTCGGGAGTTCCCAACGCCAACAATGCTATTGCGAGTAAGCCTGTAGTGGCGGAGAGGTCATTGGCGTCGTCCGGAGGGAGGTCGGCTCCAGCTCGGTGATCGCTGACGATCCGGCGGCACCAGAACAAGTTGTAGAGGCCGGTCACGTCCAATTCCAAATGTGGGAAATAGGGAGCGGACAGCGAGAACAGCAGCCGTAGGAAGAGAGGGCTGGTACAGACATCTTCGACGAGAGCCCCACGCGCGCGAGCTGACTGGATTGCCGAGACCGGGTGGGCGGGCCGGACGGAGTCGAGGTCGACGAACTCGTCGGTCAACGCCGTGATCGCGGCCGGAAGCTCGGATTTCGATGAGTAAGGGCCGAGGGAGATCTTGCGGCCGAGATTTGTCGGAAGGCTTTGGCCTTCCAGTGGTCTGGTTGTCATCACCACCGAAACGTGTGCTCGTGACAGTGTCTCGATCAGATCGATGACGTTGTGGCGAGCAGCGGGACTGTGCAACATGAGGTCGGTGGTGTCGAGCAGCAGAATCGAGTCCGGTCGGGACACCACAGCCGAGACGACGTCGTCGAGCGACGCATTCCGGATTCCATCGGTACCGGGTTGTAGCCACGTTGCCGACAGCAGCAACGGAGTCCGTCCCAATCTTGTCAGGGTGCGCTGTAACGACCACAGAAGGGTGGATTTCCCGTGTCCGGCTTCTCCGACGACGATGTGTGGTTCGACCCCCGGGGACAACAGCTGCTGAACCAGGGCAGCTTCGATATCTCGCGCTACATACCAACTGTCGTCATCGTGGTGAGGCCGACTCCCTATGTCGTCGAGCAGGTGCTCCGACAGCCGGGTCAATCGATCCCACAGTGTCGAAACCGATTCGGTGACGGTCACCTGTCGACGCCACCCACGTGACCACGCTTGTCCCGCGTCCTCACCGCGGCCGTATTGCAACACCGGGCATCAGTATTCGCAGGACACCCTGCGCCACTTCGGTTGCGGACTCCGCAGGACGCGTCAAGCAGCGGAAGAGAACGTTGTTGGTCAACATGATTGCGGCTTCGAGTGCCGGCGCGTCGTCGCTGAACACGCCGCTTTCACGTCCGCGTTCGAGGATGGGGACCACAGCGGACGGGAGGTAGAGGTTTTCGATGACCGTCGTGATGGTGCTCGGTTGATGGAACTGTTCGAAGCTCAACGCGAGCAGCATGCCCGAGCTCATGGCTCGATTGTCGATGACGAACTCGCCCAACGAAACCAACGTGCGTTGCAGTGCGGTGGCGGGGTCGACTCCGAGGCGTTCGTCGGCGCGACGGAGCCGGAGCACACGGTCGAATTCGGGCTTCAGCGCCGCAACGATGATGTCGACCTTGCTCGGAAACAGTCGTCGAAGGTCTTCTACGCGGATCTTCGCCGCCGCCGCGATGTCGGCCAGGGTGACCAGGAAGTAGCCGTTGTCGACGAACAGAGTTTCGGTCGCCGCGATCACGTCGGCCTCGAGGTCGGGCCGCAGAGCATCCGAGATTTCGCCCGGATCGGGTTGGGCAACGGTGCGGTCAGAATGCAGTGGGTCTATGGCCCACTGGAGAATCGAGTTGGTGGCCGATGCAACGTCGTCGGAGGACACCGAGCCCGGCGTGAGCACCTCCCGGAGCGCCAGCCCATCGAGCAGAGCCCCGACGACCGCCGAGAGGTTTGTCAGCGACAGTGGTTGACGCAACGATCCGCCGTGAACCTGCACCGCTCGGCCGATGATGGATCGCAGGTCGGTGTCGAAGCGCTCGAACTCGGGGATGACGGCCTTACGGGCACCGTTGTGGTCGGCAGCCAGCAGCACTGCCACGAGGCGACGTCGCATGAGACCGGACGTGAGGTCGTCGAACAGGGCCGACACCGGAGCTTTCACGTCCTGCGTGCCGGTAGGAGCAGCCGTGCCGGTGTAATCGAGTGTGAGGTGGTCGAGGAGGTCTTCGACGAAAGCTTCCTTGCCGCCGGACCCGCCGCCGCGAGAGTTACCGGGGTACGTGTTGTGGAAAGTTTGGTGCGACAGCCCCGCGCGTTCGACGACGGCCGAGATCGAGAGCGAGCGCGCAAGATCGGTCGTGTCCATCTCACCGAGCAGGCGATATCCGGCCTGAAGGAACTGCTCCCGTGGGAGTGATTTCTGGTTCACCGACTACCGCCCTCGTCCACCTGCGCCGCATTGTTTGGATCTTGAACTATAGCAACTGGATGGTCCGGATCCCGCCGTTTAGTTTGAACTAAAGCATGGTGTAGCCGGATATGCTTTCTGGAGTAAAGCCTCGAATAAGCTTGTGTTGCATGGAGTTCGGCAACCGTGGTCAGATTCAGACCGGCCCGTAGGCCGATTGCATGAGGAGGCCAAGATGGTAGCGACGAATCATCGACCCCAACTTTATTCGCGAGTCTCGGCGTCGAACGGCGTCCGCTCTCCACTCGCTACCAGGCCCGGCGGAGCAAGGCCCACACCTGCGCCTACGCGGGCTGTGCGGGTGTACACCTCACCGGGCCTGACCGCGCGTGAGATCACCGTGCTCAAGGCGTGGCTGGACTGCGATTCCAAGGTCGACGTGGGCGCACGCCTCCACATCGCATTGGGCACCGTCAACACGCACCTCACGAGAATCCGCGACAAGTACTCCCGCGTCGGACGCGCCGCTCCAACGAAAGCTGCACTCGTCGCGCGCGCCCTGCAAGACGGCATCGTGAAACTGGACGAGCTCTGACGCTGGATTGTCCGCGTTGCTGAAACCTGTGGATGCGTTCCCGAGGTAGTCGGCAGTCGCCGCCCCGGACCGTAAGCGATAGATCATCCGAGTGAATGAGAAGACTCCATTCGTCCACTGGCAAGGGTGAAGAGGGAGATGCAGTCGGTCCTGTGAACAACGCCGGGGACGAAGCTCATGTTGTGAGTGGAAACTCGACCCCTGCTACGAAGTTTCGCTCACCTGGTGCGGAGCACCAATTCCGTGGGGTGAGCATCGGCGGGAGTATCGATTGCGTTGCGCACTGCACGGGCAACGGTGCTGGGCTGCAAGAACTTCGAGCCGTCGTACTCCCCGCCTTCGTGCGCGACGATCTCTTGCTGCATCTCGGTGTCGATGCGTCCTGGGTGCACCGAGGTGACGCGCAACGACGGCTCCTCGAGGCGCAGTGCATCAGCGAAGGCGCGGAGCGCGAACTTGCTCGCCGCGTAGGCACCCCAGCCCGGGTTGGCGCGTATGCCGGCACCCGAATTGATCAGCACCACATGGCCTTTAGCGGAGCGCAGTGCAGGGAGTAGCAATCGAGTGAGTTCGACGACGGCGATGACGTTCACCTCGTATTGGCGACGCCAATCGTCCGCCGTCGACTCTTCGACCGTCCCGAGTGCTGCCACCCCGGCGTTGTGCACCAACACATCCAGAGAATCGATGTTCGACGCGGCGGCGGCCACCGCATCCTGATCGGTCAGTTCCACCGGCCATGGGGTGGACCCGGACAGTTCCGACGCAATGGGGGCGAGGGACTCGGTGGACCGACCACCCAGCAACACGTGATGGTCCGGAGCGAGCAATCTAGCGATATGGGCCCCGAGACCCCGGCTTGCTCCGGTCACCAACGCAGTACGAGTCATGAACTCAGGTTAGCTAGAAGCTCATCCCCGCCTCGGATGCCCATGCCTGGGTGGTGTTCGCGCCGTCGAGTTCCTCGCGGATGATGTCTGCGTGGCCGGCGTGCTGGGAGATTTCGCGAAGGATGTGCAGAACCGTGAATCGTGCACTCTGCCAGATTCGTTCGGGTGCCCACGGCGCCGTCGGGACAGGTACCGACAGGTCGAGGTCCAAGGTTTCCAGCGCTGCCGAGGTGGCACCGGCCACCTGTTCCCATTCGGCGACGAGTCCGGCGACGGTCTCGTTCTCGGCCATCACGTACTCGCTGCCGGCGGCGGCCATGTCGAATTCGGCCGTCTCGTCCAGCTCTGCGATCACTGTCATCCAGTGGCGCTCGTTGCTGATCACGTGGTGCAGCAGTCCGCCGAGGGTCAGCTCGCTCGCGGTGGTGCGGGTACGAGCCTGTTCCTCGCTGATGCCGCGGACGGTGATGAGAAAGTTCGCGCGCTGTTCGGCGAGCATTTTCTGGATGTCTGTGTTCTCGGTGGCCATTGTTTTCCTCCTGGTAGCTGGTGAAACTCACACTAGGAGAGATCGCGGACACGTTCGGTCCGCAATCCAACCGAGCAGAAATCGGCCGCCGGACGCAAACTATCTGCATGGGCGATCGCGGTTTCACTTCCACGCAGCTGGCCGCACGTGCGGCGTATCTGCTCCGAGGCAACGACCTGGGCACCATGACCAGCGCAGCACCCAGGTTGTACCCGCACATGTGGAGCTGGGACGCCGCATTCGTTTCCGTCGGCTTGGCACCGTTGAGCGTCGAGCGGGCCGTCGTGGAGATGGACACGTTGCTGTCGGCGCAGTGGAAGAACGGGATGATTCCACACATCGTGTTCGCCAACGGTGTCGACGGCTACTTCCCCGGCCCTGCGCGGTGGGCCACCGGGACGCTGGCGACCCACGCTCCGATGAGTCCGCAGACCTCCGGAATCACCCAACCGCCCGTCCACGCGATCGCCGTGCAGCGCATCCTCGATCACTCCAAACGCCACGGCCGCACGACGCGAGCGGTGGCGGAGGAGTTCCTGGATCGCCGCTGGGGTGATCTGGTGCGGTGGCATCGTTGGCTCGCCCAGGCCCGCGACGTCGACGACAACGGACGCATCGCGCTGTTCCATGGCTGGGAGTCCGGCATGGACAATTCGCCGCGATGGGATTCGGCCTACGCCAATGTGGTTGCCGGCGAGATGGATCCGTATTTTCGAGAGGACAAGGCGGTCATCACGGACTCGTCTCAGCGGCCCAGCAATCTCGAGTACGACCGCTACATCTGGTTGGTGGAGGAGATGAAACAGGTCGGCTACGACGACGATGCGTTGAAGACGAAGATGAGCTTCGCCGTCGAGGACGTGTTCGTCAGTGCCATCTTCGCCGTCGCGTGCGACGTCCTCGCCACCATCGGGGAGGACCACTCGCGGCCGCGCTCGGATGTGCGTGAATTGCGCGGGTGGGCGGACAAGTTCCGCACGGGAGTCATCGCGACCACCGACACGCGTTCGGGTGGGGCACGAGATTTCGATCTGCGGACGGGTCAGTGGATCGGCACGGAGACCATTGCCATGTTCGCGCCGCTGCTGTGCGGAGGACTGCCGCGCGAGCAGGAGCGCAATCTCATTCGGATCTTCGAGGGCACCCGGTTCTGCGGACATCCGGATCTGCGGTACGCGGTACCGCCGTCGACGTCCCCGGTGTCGAAGGACTTCCGTGCTCGCGAGTACTGGCGGGGACCGGTATGGCCGGTGATGACATGGCTGTTCTCGTGGGCTTTCGCACGCCGCGGGTGGTCGGAGCGATCACTGTCTTTGCGAGACGAGGGTCTGCGTCAGGCGAGTGACGGCAGCTTCGCCGAGTACTACGAGCCGTTCACCGGCAAGCCGCTCGGCAGCATGCAGCAGTCCTGGACGGCCGCTGCCGTGCTGGATTGGCTCGGATGAGCCGGCCGGGTCAGCCGAGGTAGCTGTCGACCAGCGGGCCGACGACGTCGAACGAGGTGGCGTCGGGCACGAGGTACTTTGCGATCGTGCCGCAGACGAAGGGGTGCCACGCGGACCCTGAGTCGGTTCCCACCGAGGAGACGGCGAGGATGTCACCGAAGTAGATGCCCGGCAGGTGCCGCTGGGCGAGTTCGTCGTTGTGCGAGGCAACGGCGAGCAACTCTTCGGCGTGGCTGCGATCGATGTCGTCGCCCATGGATCCGAGCAGGTCGGCGCTGTCGGCGCTGGACCGAACGGGGTCGCTGTCGAGCAACGTCAGTGCACCGACCGTAACGCCGCGACTCTGCAGCTCGACGGCGATGGCGTGCGCGAGTACTCCACCGAAGGACGTGCCCAGCAGGTGTACGGCCCCGTCGGTCTGGATGCGAACGATGTCGTCGGCGTACTGCGAGGCCAAGGCGACGAGGGACTCCGCGAGCTCTCCCGACGTCGGGACCTGGACGCCGTAGATGGGACGCGCGTCGTCGACGTGTGCTGCGAGTTCCGCGTAGCAGTCGACCAGCCCGACGAGGGGGTGGATGCAGAACACCGGGTCGAGGTGGCCGCCCGTACGAATCGGTGCGATGGTCGGCACCGCGTAATCGGACGGGTCGAGTTCCGTGAGAGCCACGTGGATGCGATCGTTCACGACAGTCATGGGTGCGCCTCCGAGCCAAGAGAAGTAGTTCGTGTTTCTATGGTTTGTTCGTGCCGACTCTGGGTATGTCGCCGTCGGCAGCGTGAGTGTTACCCACGTCTCATCGAGAACGACTCAACCACGTCTCGGAACAGAACGCATTAGTGACTGTTCACCATCGTCGGCTCGGACCCACCGGGCGTCCCGCAGGTGTTTTCCCGACGTCGACGGGCGTCCACCTGCAGATCCAGTAGCCAGACCAGCAGTGCGGCGACCGCGAACACGGCCCCCGCAGCGCACACACCTGCCCACTCGAAATGCTTCCACGCCAACGTCCCGACGGCAGATCCTGCTGAGGCGCCCACGAAGTACGTCGTCATGTAGACGGAGTTGATTCGGGCGCGAGCAGCCGGTTCCAGGGCGTAGACGATGTGCTGGTTGCTCACGTGCACGCCCTGCAGTGCCAGGTCGAGAAGTACGAATGCGACCACGAACACCACCCAGTAGTGGCCGCCGACGGCGAACATCGGCCAGAGCGCGATCAGCAGAACCGCACAGGTACCGCTGGCCCATTGCACCAGTCCGCGGTCTGCGAGCCGGCCCGCGACGGAGGCCATCAACGCGCCGCCGACACCGGCCAATCCGATCAGTCCGATCTGGACGGCACCGAAACCGAACCTCGACGACAGCAACAGCGTCATCGTCGCGAACACCGTGCTCACCGACGCGAAGCCGAGACCGCCGAGCACCGCGCGAGTCCGAAGCCTGGGGTGGGTGCGCACCAGCCGAATCATCGACACCAGCGCCGAGCCGTAGGTGACGTCCGCCGTCACGGTGTTGCGTGGCAGCACCCGCCACAGGCCGACCGCGGCGATCAGCATCAACACCGTGGCCACACGGTAGACGCCCTGCCACCCCGTCACCGACGACAGCAGCCCCGAGATGCTGCGGGCCAGCAGGATGCCCGTCAGCAACCCGCCCATGACCACTCCGACGATGCGTCCCGCTTGCTCCGGGTGCGCCATCGACGCGGCGAACGGCACGATCACCTGCGCCGCCACCGAGAACAGTCCAGCGATCGCCGTGCCGACGAGGAGCCAGGAGAGGCCGGGAGCGAATCCGGTGATTGCCTGACCCGTCGCAGCGAGAATCATCAGCCCGACGCTCAACTTACGGCGATCGACGACGTCGCCGAGAGGCACGATGAGCAGCAGGCCGAGGGCATAGGAAATCTGTGCGACGGTCACCGAGGTGGCTGCGGCCGTCTCGGACACGTCGAATTCGGTGGCAATGAGGTCGAGCAGCGGCTGGTTGAGATAGTTGCCGCCGGCCGAGAGTCCGGTGGCGATCGCCATCAGGGCGACGACGGGGGTGCTCACGCCGGTGCGCGAGGTGCTTGCTGTCTTCACATGAACAAGGGTGCTCGTTGCACATCCAGCTGTCCAATAGAACGTTACGAACGATCGATCGTCTAAACAGATAGAGTTGCGAAGCGTGGAACTCAGACACATCCGGTACGCCGTGGCGGTCGCCGAAGAGCAGCACTTCGGGCGTGCAGCAGCTCGGCTGCGAGTCGCTCAATCGGCGCTGAGCAGCCAGATCAGAGACCTGGAAAAAGAGCTGGGCGTAGAACTGTTCGCGCGCACGAGCCGAAGCGTCACCATCACCCCGGCCGGACAGATCTTTCTCGAACGCGCGCACAGCGTGCTCGGTGCCGTGTCCCGATTGGTGGCCGACGTCGCGCCCGATCCCACGACCGCCATCAGGCGGCTGCGTATCGGCATGATTGCGCCTCTCGCCCGTGTCGATCTGGCCGCGGTGGTCGGCCGGATCTCCCAGCGATTTCCCAACACGTCGGTGACGTTGCTGCCGCGGCCGAGCGCCGACGTTCTCGACGGCATCGCACGCGGAGACCTCGATCTCGGAATCATCGGGCTCGCGCCCGGACGCCCACATCCGGGGTTGACCGTTACCGCCCTGTGGACCGAGCCACTGTCACTGTTCGTCGGTCCCGATCATCCTTGGGCTCAAAGGAATTCGATACGGTTGGCCGACCTGTCCGAGATGACGATGATCGACCGGCCGGCGGGAAGCGAGGCCAGACTGCAATCCGATCATGCATTCACCCGCTCGTCGGTTCCCCGTGGCCGCATTCTGGAGGCCGATTCGGCCGACCTCATCGGTAAACTCACCGCAGCAGGGTTGGGTGTGACACTGCTGCCGTCGTCCTTGGCGTCGATCCTCCCCGAACTGCACATGATCGACGTCATCGATGCACCGACCCGAACGGTGTCGGTGGTGACCAACCCCGAGCACGCGAATGCGGTGATCGCCGCCGTGGTCGAGGATTTGATCGCGTCGTCGGTGGCGAAGTGAACACCGCCCGATGCCCGTAGTCGAGGATTCGACTACGGGCATCGGGGCTCTATCGGAACAGTCTGGGCTAGGCGGACTTCCACACCGCGACGATGGACGGCCGCGGCTGCGTGTCGCCGCCGTCGGGCCAGTGCGAGATCGGAGCGTCGGCGGTGGCGTCGTCGCTTTCACCCGGGTGCTGGACGCAGACCATGACGCGCTCGTCGGTGACGATGGGGCCGCAGGTCTCGCCGCCGGCGGGGACGGTCAGGAACTGACGTGTCTCGCCGCGACGGGGGCCGTCGAGCACCACGGCGAACAGGCCGTCGTTGGAGTCGAGGGCATTACCGTCGGTCGAGACCCACAGGTTGCCCTTCGAGTCGAAGGCGAGGTTGTCGGGGCACGAGATGGGGCTGACCTGACTCTTGTCGAATCCGCCGAAGTACGTGTCGGCCTCGTTCGGATCACCGCAGACCAGCAACAGGTTCCACGTGAACGACGTCCCGGCGTGGTCGTCGTCGAGTTCGAGTACCTGCCCGTTCTTGTTCTTGTTGCGGGGATTGGCCTCGTCGGCGGCCGCCTTGCCCTCGGTGCCGCGGTTGGAGTTGTTGGTCAGTGCGACATACACCTTGCCGGTCACCGGGTTCGGCTCGAAGTCTTCGGGGCGGTCCATCTTGGTCGCGCCCACTGCGTCACCCGCCTGACGGGTGAACACGGCGACCTCCTCGGCCGACATACCGTCGACTAGCGACTTGCCGCGGCCGTCCTCGCCGGTTTCGAGCAAGGGGATCCACGTTCCGCTGCCACGGAATTCACCGTTGGAGGGCAGCGTGCCAGTGCCGTCGATCTCGTCGGGCGTATCGCCGGTGAGGCTGGCGACGTACAGCGTGCCGGCGTCGAGCAAGGTCAGGTTGTTGCGCATCGCGGCCTGGCCGGTGCCGGGCATCATCTTTCGGCTCGACACGAACTTGTACATGTAGTCGAAACGTTCGTCGTCGCCGCTGTACGCCACGACGGTGCCGTCGTCGGTGACGTGGATGGTCGCGGCCTCGTGCTTGAACCGGCCCAGAGCGGTGTGCTTGATCGGGGCCGACTGCGGATCCCACGGATTCACCTCGACGATGTAGCCGAATCGGTTGACCTCGTTGGGTTCCTGCGCCAGATCGAATCGCTTGTCGAAGCGCTCCCACTTACGTTCGCTGGCACCGCCTTCGACGCCGTAGCGCGACAGGCGCTTGGCCACAGTCGCATCCGTGACGGTCTCGGCGTTGGCGAAATACTGGTTGAAGTTCTCCTCGCCGGAGAGCACCGTTCCCCACGGGGTCAGACCGCCCGAGCAGTTGTTGAACGTGCCGAACACCTTGGTGCCGGTGGGGTCCACGCTGGTCTTGAGTAAGTCGCTGCCTGCGGCGGGCCCGGTGATCAGGAACTCGGTGGTGCCGGTGATGCGCCGGTTGTACTGGCCCATAGCGGGGGTGAGCTTGCCGGTGCCCGATTCGCCCTGCACCTGTACGACGGAAAGGCCGTGTGCCGCAAGGGCTACGTCGAACTGCTCGCGGGTGGGGTTCTCCGCGTCGTAGCTCTTGAACATTGCCGGCTCGGTGCTGTACTCGTGGTTGACCACCAGCAGGTGGGCGTTGGGCGTGCCCTCGATCGGCAGCAGGCCGGCGAAGTCGTTGTTGAAACCGAACTGCTTCTCCTGCGCCGCGCCGGTCTGCTTGTCGAAGTCGAAGGCCGGTGCGCCCGCGACGACGGCGTCGCCCCAGCGAATGACGATGCCCTGCTCGTAACCGTCGGGAACGACGACCGCGTCCTCGGTGTTCGGTTCCACTGCAACGAAATCCACGCCGTCGACGGGCGGGGTATCGGAGCCCGAGGTGGTCGAGGTTCCCGTGGCTGCCGGCTCGTCGGTCGAGCATGCGGCCAGCGCGCTACCCGCGCCGACGGCGAGCACTGCCATCGCCCCGCCCTTGATGACGCCGCGCCGTGACATCGCAGTCTTGACGATGTCGCCGAAGTACTGGCCCTTCGACGTATTGGGAATCTCGTGGAAACAGGCATCGCCGCACTTGTACTTGCAGGTCAACGATGATCGTTTGGAGCTTCCGTCGTGAACGGCGAACAGGGGCAGTGGCTTCATGTCACGGCACGCTGTCACCCAAAAGCGAAAGTAAAGGAACGTTCAGGTGAAGTTGGGGAGAACGAGGTTGCCCTAACGTCCGATCGTCTGCCACAGCGGATCGGCCGGTCCGATGTCGTAAGTGCAGTCCGTGGGCCGCGGATCCGGTACGAAAGCCCACAACAGCGCCCCTGCGGTACCAGCGGCACGCTGGCCGTCGATCTTCGCGGCAATACCGGCTGCTCGAGAATCGACATTGCCACATGAACCGGCGAGTTGGCCGATCTCGCCGACCAGCAGAGGTTTGCCCACCGCGGCGCTCTGAGTGATCCGCCGCTGCAACCCGTTCCACTGATCTCCGGGCAACGGCACGCCGTCGGCACCGTAATCGTGGTACTGCAACACATCGACGAAGGGCGACTGGGCGAGGTACTCGTACTCGTCACCCTGGCTTCCGCACTGGCCTCCGCCGGTGAGGCCCGCTGTGATCACAGTGCGAGGATCGACGGAGCGGAGCTGTTGTCCTGCAGTGTCGAAGAACGAGCGAAGCACCTCTGCAGCACCGGCCGTACAGGTTCGGCTGGACCAGGAGCACGAGGTATCCGTGCACGAACTCGTCTCCGGTTCACCGACGAGCTCCCACGCAGCCAACGCCGACGAGTCCTTCCACCGATTCGCAGCGGTGAGCATCCATTGCTGGAAGCTGATCTTCGCGGTCGAGCTGGGCGTGCCGGGGGCCGTCGTCCAGCCGTCGACGTACCACTGCCTGTCTTTGAAGACGTTTCCCTCGCACGCCCCGTCCTGGGGTGACAGCACCGGTACGAGGAGTTGATCGTGAGCCTCGGCGGCGGCGAAGACCGCATCCATCGGCCCGAAGTCGAGGGCACCGGTGAATCGGTTGATCGCCAGTGCCTGAAAGGCGTCGAACCGGGTCAGCGAATGTGGAGGGAGCGCCTCGAAGTAACTGTCCAGGTCCACCATCGCCCCGCATCCGGCATTGACCGACCAATCGGTGGCGAGTTGGTAGGCGTTGAACCCGGTCGGCCACCACGGTCGACCGTCGAGTGCGAGACCATCGGTGCTCGCGGAGACACGAGCGCCGGCAACAGGTGCCGCCGTGGCGGTCTCGGCCATGCCCGGTACGACCGTCGACATCAGGACAGCACCGAGAACGCACTGAAGGACTTTCGACGCGATGCGCATCGCCGTAATGGTAGACGCGGATGCGGAGATTCCGAAGCCGTCGATGACGAACGGCTTCACCGAATTCGACTTCGTGCCAAAGGAAATTGTCGGCTGTTGATCGACCGAATCGACAAAGAGCGAACTGAATCGCCGTTACAATCGGAGAAACCGAATTCGACGGCGGATTTCGGCGCTGTTTACATGCTGTGAGTATCGTGATCGGCACTCCGAAAGTTCTGCGCGCCAACGAGTAGCGCTATTGTCTTGACTTTCCGTTCATTTCGAAGACTGGACATTTCTCATGCGAATCGTGCGCGCTGCGTCTGTGACAGCTCTCGCCGTGGTCCCGATATTGCTTCCGGTGACCACAGCGTCGGCGCAACCCGGCGATCAGGACCGACCCACTGCTGCAAGCGCAGACGAGCTCTCTCGTTTCACCTTTCCCGAGTTGGGCTTGGGGCAGTCCACCACGGTCGACCTGACAGGACCGCGTACGAGGGTGACGGTGCCATCTCCTGCGGGGGCCGTTCCGTCGACCCTGAACGTGGTGCTGACCACGCCCGCGTGGCTCGATCGCGGGTGGGTCGACGTCGAATCGGACGGGCGTCCGATCACTCGTATCGCCCTCGACGGCGCTGCCCCGACCACTCCGGTGTCGATTGCGCTGGCCGCTACGCGAACGGTCGACGGAGTGATTCCACTCGATCTGATCCCTTCCGTCATTCCCGACGATCGTTATTGCCCCGATCCCGATTCGGACGCGGTCCGATTGATCGATGCGACCGTCGACTACGCGGGAGTGCCGGCCGTCCCGGGGACCATCGCGGATTTCCTACCGGTACTGCTGCGCAAGTTGACGCTGTTCGTGCCCGCCGCGCCTGACCGCGAAACGATTACCGCAGCAACAACTGTGGCCACATCCGTAGTACACCACTACGGCGCGCAGCCGGTCCAGGTAGTAGTGCGCCCGGACAGCGAGCTTCAAGGGGCGGTACCCGACGGCTCGTTCGAGAGATCGATCGTGCTGACGAAGAACTCCGATGCCGGTGCCGAGTTGATCTACCCCGTCGAGCAGGCTCCACCACGGTTGTACCTCGCCGGTACGGGATCGGATCTCACCGATCAAGCCCGGTTGATCACCAGTGATCTCTCCCAGATCGCAATCGGCACCTCGGCGTTGGCCGGACCGGGGGCACCCCAGGCTCGACTCGCACCCGATTCGATCACCCTCGACGACCTCGGAATCGGAACCGTTTCCGGCAGAGGAGGTTCCACGGCAACCGCATCTGTCGACATCGATCAGACGCGACTCGGACGATCGGCCGGGAGCGTGTCCGTGCACCTGATCGGCAGCTACACCCCGGGTGCCGGATCTGTGCGAGCCTCGGTCGACGGATCGCCACTCGAAGTCTGGGAGGCCGACGACACCGGCCGTCTCGATCGATGGATCGACATCCCGGATACCGCACTCTCTCGCGTGGAGACTCTCGATGTTTCCGTCGACCATCCGTCGGCCTCTTCCGGCAGCTCCTGCGCTGCCGCCGCCGAAACGACTGTCACCGTAGCCGGTTCGACCCTCGTGCGATCCACCGATTCGTCGTCACCGGTGCCACTGGGATGGCGGTCGATGCCGCAGGCCTTGATGCCGCAGTTCGACATAGCTCTCGCCGACGAGTCCTACGCCGGAGTTGTCCGGGCTGTCACCCTCGCGATCGGCTTGCAGCGGCTGTCGAGCCTGCCGCTCGATCCCGAGGTCGTATCGATGGAGCAGGCGCTCGACGGTAGCGCACCAGCCGTCGTGATTTCGCCCGTCGCAGAGCTTCCGGACTCGGTGACGCTGCCGCTGTCCTCGGTCGACGAGACGACCTTCCGAATCACGGACCCCGAGGCCGCGGGCGGTGCCACCGAGCTCAGGGTGGATATCGCCGAGCCCTTGGCGACGATGCAGGTCACGTCGGTGCGCAGCAACGCCGTCCTCGTGGCGTCGTGGAATTCGGCACCGGACGAGCTCGACGGCATGTTGTCCTGGCTCGATGCCGATCCGGCGCGGTGGTTCGCACTGGACGGCGATATTCTGTTCGCCGCGCAGAACACGGAGCCGATGTCGTTGTCCAGCAGTGCATTATCCGGAGTAGACGGCGCGGCGGCGGCCACAGACGACGGGACCTCCGATCGGATGGTGGTGGTCGTCGTCGGAGTCGGCCTGGCGGTACTTGCAGTCGGCGGCGTCGCTGCATTGGTGTTCGCCGTCCGATCACGTCGTTCGGCGCGCGATCCGGGTCGAGACAGCGGCTCGCAATGAGCGAGGATGGGCAGCTGCCGCGGTCTTTCACGCGGTTCAGGTTGTCTCGCGGCCCAATCGCCGTTCTTATATTTCGGTGGTCCGTTCTGGTCGGCTGCGTGGTGGTGGCTTTCTTCTCCACCTGGGTGCGGCTTGCCCAGGAGGCAGCCGACGGAGCCATCACCGCATATGTTTTCGTGCTGCCGCTGCTGGCAGTGGTTGCGGCTCAGGGCGTGGCGCGGCGACGAGCCGACGAATTGCCCATCCACGACCGCCAGACCGACAACATAGTCGGCGGCATCGCGTTGCTGGTTTCCATCGCGATCAAGGCGCTGTGGCTACCCCGGTACGCAGACCAGTACGAACTCGCCCACCTGGATGTCTTGGCGGCACTTGCCTTCTTCTTCGGCGGGGCGATTCTGATGTTCGGGCTGCGGCCGGTCGGACGATTCTGGTCTGTGTGGCTGTTGCTGTTGGCGTTGAGTCCGCTGGGCTACCGGTTGGCCGCCATCGGATTCGGTGGCAGCAGGTTTGCGTATGCGGCGGTGATGGTGCTGCTGGCCGGCATCGCAGGTGCCATTGCCGTCGGCCGAACCGCACGTCGGGGTTGGCTGGGCTTCGGGTGCACGGTGTCGACCGGATTCGTCGTTGCCGCAGTCATGTTGGCCATGTGGCCGCAGGTCGACATCGTCTGGTTGCAGCTCGTCCCGACCGTCGGCGCAGCCGCGGTCACGGGAGGTGTCTTCTATGTCGTGGCCCGTCGTGGTCGGTTCGACGCCCGGCAGCCGCGCCGGGTCGGGTCGCTCACGGCGAAGTGGTCGCCGAGCTCGAAGGCCGTTGCGATCGTTGCTGCGGTAGTTCTGTTCTTCGTTCCTCTGCCCGGTCGAATGGAGTTGTCGACGGTTGCGGGACCACCGGGACCCGTATCCGAGCCTCTCATGCCACCCGTTGGCTTCACCCGAACGGACCTGCAGGAATTCGACTGGGTGCGGGCATTTTTCGGGCAATCGTCGTCGTTGGTTCGGCAAACCATGCGTGCAGACGTCGGAAATCCCGCATGGGATGTTCGTGGGCGGCCACGGACGGTGGTGGTCGACGTGTTGTCCACTGCGAATCGGGCCAGTCTTGCTGTGTACCCGGAGAGCACGCTCTATCGGCTCTCCAACACCCGTACGAGCCATCCGCTGCGCATCGATCTCGGTCGCGGAGTGACGGGTTCCTTGTACACCTCCGTCAGTGACGCTCTGTTGCTCACCTGGACGAAGCTCGTATTCGATTGGGAACGAGGCGATGTGACGCAGCGCGTGACCATCATCAGCGTCGACAACCACGATGCCGATGCCGAGTTCCCACAACCGATGCCGTCGATGGCGTCGAATCTCGGAACTGCAATCGGGACGTTTCTGCGTGGGAATGCGGTGTCCGTCGACGACGATCCGGAGTACAAGGATCTTGAACTGCTGACCACCTTCGGGACCGGGTTGCTCCGCCAGCAGTGGCGCTCCGGGGACGGTTCGGCGAGATGAACGATTCTCGGAGTTCGCGGCCGTCGCCGCCCCGCGTCGGCACCGAAACGGCAGAGTTCAAAGCGGCGGCGCTCGACGATGCCATCAACGGACTGGCCGTCCGAAATCCGTTGGCTTCGGCTGCGATTGCTTTCGTGCCATGGCAGAAGTACACGGCGATCGTGGCTGCGGTGCTCCTCGTTGCCTGTGTGGTGTTCGCCCCGATCGGGACTCTGCTCGCGGTCACGGTTCTATGCACCATCGGATATCTCCTGGCAATGATCGACCGCCTCCTGCTGTTCTCCCGCGGTCTCGACGCTGCCGCAATCGTCACCGTGACCGACGAGCAGGCTCGAGCGATTCCCGACGATCGGTTGCCGCTGTACACGATTCTGGTTCCGGCGTACGACGAGCCCGAGGTGGTGGGTGACCTCATTGCGGCGATGACGGGTCTGGACTATCCAGCCGAAAAGCTGCAGGTCCTGTTGCTGCTCGAAGAGGACGACGACGTCACCATCGAGGCCGCTGCGCGCAGCGGCGTCAGCGATCTCGTCGACGTCGTGCTGGTGCCTGCCGGCGATCCCCGCACCAAGCCGAAAGCCTGCAACTACGGCCTGCATTTCGCGACCGGGTCGATCGTGACGATTTTCGATGCCGAGGATCTGCCCGAGCAATTGCAGCTGCGTCGTGTCGTGGCGGCATTCGAGCGGCTGCCCGACACCGTGGCCTGTGTTCAGGCAAAGCTGGCGTTCCACAACGGTTCTCAGAATTTGCTGACCGGATGGTTCACCGCGGACTATGCACTGTGGTTCGGATACCTGCTACCGGGTCTGATGGCCAGCACGTCGCCGATCCCCCTCGGCGGAACCTCCAATCATCTTCGGCGCGATGTCATCGACGAGGTCGGTGCCTGGGACGGGTTCAACGTCACCGAGGATGCCGACCTCGGTGTCCGAATCGCGGCCTCGGGCTATTCCACGGCGGTTCTGGACTCGACCACCCTCGAAGAGGCGAACAGCGATCCGATCAACTGGGTACGCCAGCGGTCCCGTTGGTACAAAGGCTATTTGCAGACCTGGCTGGTGCACATGCGCAGGCCGCTCGCGACCGTTCGCGTGCTCGGACCGGTGGGCACCTACAGATTCACCCTGCTACTCGCGGGAACGCCCATCACCGCGTGCATCAACATGGTTTTCTGGTTCACCACGGCAGCGTGGATTCTCGGCCAGCCGACGCTGATCGCGCAACTCTTTCCGCCGTACATCTACTACTTCTCGTTGTTGTCTCTGGTGGTGGGCAACATCGCCACGATCTACATGTACTTGATCGCAAGCAGGGAGAGCGACAACGCCTACCTGTTGGTTCCGAGCCTCACGATGCCCCTGTACTGGGTGATGATGAGCGTGGCGTCCATCAAGGGCTGTTGGCAGTTGGTACGTAATCCGTCCTACTGGGAGAAAACTTTTCACGGCCTGTCCGGACCCGCGCCGGAGACCGGCCCCAGCGAGGAGCAGACCCCATGACGTCGCGGACCCCAGCGGTCGTGTTCGGTACCGCTCTGGCGGGCTACCTGGCGGTGGGACTGACTCTGAGCATGCGGTTCGGCTACATGCTGGGGGATGCGCTGTCGCGAACCTCGGCTGCGCAGGCGGTGTTGCTCAGCCGGGATCCGCACGTCTCTGCCATCGGGTTCATCTTCACGCCGTTGACCGCGCTGGCACAATTGCCGATTGTCGCCTTCGCATCCAGGTGGCCGGGTATCACCCGGTGGAACATCTCGGGTATTGCCGTGTCGGCTGTGTTCATGGCCGGTGCAGTGGTGATGATCCACGGAATCTGCCGAGATCGTGGACTTCCCGGTCGTTACTGCCTACTGGTCACGGTGTTGTTCGCGGTCAACCCGATGATCGTCTTCTACGGAGCCAACGGCATGAGCGAGGCCGGGTTCCTGTTCTGTATGTGCTGGGCGGTGCGGCGGTTGATTCGATGGGTCGGCACCGACGATGTGCACGATCTCGTTCTGGTCGGCATCGCTCTGGCGCTCGCCTTCCTCACCCGCTACGAGGGTGTCGTCCCGATAGCGCTCACCGCGGTGCTCGTGGCGGCCGTCACGGCACTCCGCCGGGGTCGAGTGCATTGGAAAGAGATGCGGCGCAGAGCAATTCTCGACGCTGTACTCGTTGCCGGCCCCGGTGCGGCAGCCTTCCTGGTCTGGATTACCACGAGCTGGTTGATCACCGGCGAAGCGCTCGCGCAGCTGTCCTCCAGCTACGGAAACGCCGCGATTCTGGCGCAGTCCGGTGGGTCCAGTGGCGACTTGTTGAGCACCGGCCTGTTCTCCCTCGCTGCAATGATTGCCTTGGGGCCGACGTTGGCGGTGTCTCTACCGCTCGCGACGGTACTGGCGATACGTCGCCGGGATCTCGAGTTCTTGGTTGCCCCCGTGCTTCTGGGCGGGGTGCTCGCATTTCAGGCTGCGAGCTACATCACCGGCTCCACGTTCGGCTTCCTGAGATTCTTCGTGTGCGCCGTACCTCTGGCCGCTGTGGTTGCGGTGCAGCTGTTTCCGGCCGGTCCAGACCTGGCCACCCGACGCGCGGGTGCGTACCGAAGGAACCGCCCCGCCTTGCCTGCCCTGCGTTCCGTGGCCGCGGCCGGGGTCGTCCTTCTCTGTGCACTCGGTCTTCCGATCACCGGGTGGGCGATGGTGCAGCCGTCGTTGTCGAGTCAGCAGTACGCACTCGGGGCGCTCTTCGACCGAAATCCCTCGGCCGACGACCCTCGGGCTGTGGCAGCCCGGCGAATCATCGACTCGTTCTCCACCGAACGCCGACTCGCCTCTTATCTCGACAGTCAGGATCTACCCGAGGGCTCGATCCTGGTCGACACCGTCTACGGGTTTGCCGTCGTGGCGGCGTCGGAGCACCCGACCCGGTTCGTGATTCCGTCCGACCTCGACTTCACCAAGATTCTCAACGACCCGGCAACCGGAGGCGTGCGATATCTGTTGACCGTGCCGAACGAGGGCCGCGGGGTATCCGATGCGATCAACCGGCGGTACCCCACCATTTACGACAACGGCGCAGAACTGTATCCACTCGTTCTCGAAGTACCGAACGATGGTGCCGATCAACCGAACTGGCGCCTGTATCAGGTGCCAGGCTGACCGGTCGCTGCTACAGCACCTGCGAGAGGAATGTCTTCAGTCGATCGGTGTGCGGGTCATCGAAGAGTTGCTCCGGTGTACCGGTTTCGACGGCGCTGCCGTGATCCATGAACAGGACCTTGTTCGACACCGACCGAGCGAAGCCCATTTCGTGGGTCACCACGACCATCGTCATGCCGCCCTTGGCGAGGTCGGCCATCAATGCCAGCACTCCCTTGACCAGTTCCGGGTCAAGCGCAGAGGTGGCCTCGTCGAAGAACATCACCTCGGGCTTCATGGCCAGTGCTCGCGCGATGGCGACGCGCTGCTGCTGGCCGCCGGAGAGATTGCCCGGACGCGAATCCGCCTTGTTGGCCAGGCCCACCAGTTCGAGCTGCTCCATCGCGGCCGCGCGCGCCGCATCCTTCTTGAGCCCCAGCAGCTTCTGCGGCCCGAGCGCGATGTTGTCGGCGACGGTCTTGTGCGGGAACAGGTTGAAGTGCTGGAACACCATGCCGATGCGTTGACGAAGTTCGTCGGGATTGTCCTTCAGCACCGACTTGCCGTCGAGCAGTATGTCTCCCTGCTCGGGCTCGTGCAGGCGATTGAGGGCCCGCAACAGCGTGGACTTACCGGAGCCCGAAGGCCCGATGACAGTGGTGGTCTTACCTGCGTCGACATGCAGGCTCACCCCACGCAGAACCTTGTTGGTGCCGAACGACAGGTGAATGTCCTTGCCGGTCAGAGAAACTGAAGTCACGTCGGCTACCTCTCCACCACGATGGATGTTTCGACGGGACCGAGGGTGCCCGAGGTGTCGGCCTTACCGGATCGCAGGCGTCGGTCGATGTAATTGACCAGGTGCGTCAGCGGGATGGTCAGGATGAGATAGAACAATCCGGCGGCCAGCAGCGGCGAGAGATTGCCGGTCTGGGCGGCGGTGTCCTGGCCGACGCGGAACAATTCTCGTTGCGAGGCAAGCAGACCCAGGAAGTAGATCAGCGAGCTGTCCTTGATCAACGAGATGAACTGGTTGACGATCGCAGGCAGCACGCGCCGAATGCCCTGTGGCACGACCACCAGGTTCATGGACCGTCGATAGCTGAAACCCAGTGCGCGGGAGGCTTCGAGCTGCCCGGAGTCGACGCTCTGGATGCCGGAGCGGAAGATCTCACCGAAGTAGGCCGCTGCCATCAACGACAGCGCCAGGATGCCCAACGGGAACGGGCTTCTACTGCCGGTGAATTGGGTCAGCGTCGGGCCGAACCCGAGGCCGATGAGCAGGATGACCACGGCGGCGGGTAGTCCACGAAAGATGTCCGTGTACACCCGCGCCGGCCACCGGAGCCAGCGGGTGCGGGAAATACCCGCCACCGCCAGCCCGAGTCCGATCACGGTACCGATCACTCCCGACGAGGCCGCCAGAATGAGGGTGTTCGGCAATCCGACCGTGACCAGTTTGGGAATGGTCTCGCCGATCAGTTCCCAATCGAAGAACGTGTCGTACAGATTCGACAGAGTGCTCATGAGGTACGAGTGCCCTTACGACGCCGGCAGAACGGACGCCTTGCTGCCCGGCTTCCAGTCGGCGGGGACCTCGCGGTCCGGGTACCACTGCTTCTCGAGCGTGCTCCAGGTGCCGTCGTCGACCACGGCGTCGAGGCCGGCGTTCAGCGCGTCGATCAACGGCTGATTGTCCTTGGCGACGGCGTACGCGGTGAAGTTGGTGGTGTTGATGGTCTTCTCCAGGATGGAGACACCGTCCTCGGTCTTGACCTGACCGGTTGCCTGCTGCGACGGTGCGACCCAGGCGTCGACCTGACCGGACTTCACGTTCGCGTACGCGGTGTTGTAATCCGGGAACCGCACCGGCTCGATGCCGAGGGTGTTGGTGACGTAGTCGTCCTGCACGGTGCCCTGCACCACGGCGATGCGCTGATCGGCGTTCAACTCGGCGATCGTCTTGATCGAGTAGTCGTTCTTCGCGACCAAGGCCATCTCGCCGAAGTCGTACCCGTTGGTGAAGCCGACGGTCTGACGACGGGCGTCCGTGGTCGAGATGGACGACGAACCGGCGTCGTAGACCTTGTTGTTGACCGCTGCGAGCAGGCCCGAGAACTCGGTCGCCGAGAACTCGACGGTGAGGTTCAGCTTGGCCGCGACGGCTTTGAGCAGCTCGTTGTCGAAGCCGGTGAAGTTGCCTGCATCGTCGATGAAGATGTTCGGCGGCGCGTCGGACAGGGTGCCGACGTACAACGTCCCCGGCTTGATCAGACCGAGGTTCGCGGTGTCGATCTGATCGAGCGCGGTGACGCTGTCGGTCGTGTACTTGTCGAGCGAGGCCTGGTCGGAACCGGCCAGAGCGTTCTCGCCGGTGCCACCCGAGCTTCCGTCGGAACACGCGACGGCTCCGAGCGTGAGTGCGAGCGTCGCAGCAACTGCTGCGATGGCACGGCCTCGTAAACGACGTGTGTTCAAGATGAAGCTCCTAGGTGCAATCGGGAGGGACGAACGAGGCTATCGTGCCGATGGAGGCACACGACAATCACATTGCAGTTGTATGAAGCAACCCGCTTGTTCCCGAAATTCCCTCACCTCAATCGCGTTTAGCGGTGTGCGTCCCGCCACGCGATGGCCTCGCCCAGTTCCGTGAGGTCGTAATCCGGTCCCCCGGTACCGACGGTGAACAGCGTGGCTCCGGCGTCGACGAAGTCCTGTGCGGTGTCCGCGCCCGGCCACGAGACCGAGCGGGTGATGCCCGAGGTGTCCCGCCCGACGGTGGTGCCGTGCTCGGCGAGGATCTCGGATTTACGCTTCAGTGCATCGAGGTCGGCGAAGCTGTGCCAGATGTGGGCGTACTCGGCCACGAGCTTGAGGGTCTTCTTCTCACCGCCGCCGCCGATGAGGATCGGGATGTCGCGAGTCGGAGCTGGGTTACCGACGTCGAGGCGGTGCCGGATCCTGCCGAGGCTCTCCTTGAGCAGCGCCAGACGTGAACCGGCCGTACCGAATTCGTAGCCGAAGTTGTCGTAGTCTTTCTCGTTCCATCCGGCACCGATACCGAGAATCAGTCGGCCGCCGCTGATGTGGTCGACGGTGCGCGCCATGTCTGCCAGCAGGTCGGGGTTGCGGTAGCCACCTCCGGTGACGAGCGCGCCGATCTCCACGTTCGACGTCTGCTCGGCCCAGGCACCGAGCATCGTCCAGCACTCGTAATGCGCGCCGTCGAGGTCGCCGTACAGCGGATAGAAGTGGTCCCAATTGAAGACGATGTCGACCCCCGCGTCTTCGGACCGCAGCACCGCGTCGCGGATCAGCTGATAGTCGGGCGCGTGCTGGGGCTGAAGCTGAACACCGATCTTGACGGTCATGTACGTCTCCTCGTCGTGTGGGCTGTCTCACCCATGATGCACCTCGTTTCGCCCGATGCACGTCGACCGAGATCAGCCGACTCGTACTCCGCTCTCGGCCATCATCGCTCGGAGGACGAACCCGGCCTCGGAGCCGACGATGTCGCCGACCAACGTGATGTAGCGATCGACGAACTCTCCGCCGTGCTGTTGCTCGTCCTCGTCACCGAAGTGGTGAGCCAGTTCGTGGAGCACCACCAGCTCGCGCAGCGCCCAGGCCCGATTGCCTTGATGCAGGGGTACCGCGATGGTCGCGGCGTCGCGTTCGTAGTGGGCGGCACCCGATCCGGATCTGGCCCGAACGGTCACCGTCCGGCCGGCATCGGGCCAGGTAGTCGCAATCCAGTCCAGCGCCAGCACCGCATCGACATAGGTCTGCACGGATTTCAACGAGGCGAACTTCCGCTCGATCGGCAGCGTGATCTGTGAGCCCAACACCGTCACGACGCGGTTGTCGCGCTCCTCGGCTCGATCGAACATGACCCGCACCATCTGTTCGGCGTCGTACACCGCCGACCGCTGCGCATCCCTCGGTCTGCTCACTCGTCCAGCTTAAGCAGGTCGAGTTGTTTCCGTACCGGCGCTCGCCTATGGTTCAAGTGACAACGATTGTCGAAGTCATTCCCACTTCCAGGCTCAGGAGTTCGTCGTGCTCGTCGTCGAGAATCTCCGCATCGACGCCGGACGCACACGCATCGTCGACGGCGTCTCGTTCGAGATACCCACGGGTCGACGCGTCGGCCTGCTGGGCGCCTCGGGTTCGGGCAAGTCCTCCATTGCCTCGGCTCTGGTCGGATACCTCCCGCCGGGAATCACGTGTTCCGGTCGCGTCGTCGTCGACGGCCATGATGTCGCCGGTGTTCCGACCCCGCAGCGGCCGCGCACCGCACGCCCGGCGATGGTCTTCCAGGATTCCGCGACGGCGCTGAACCCGATGGTCACCGTCGGCGGGCAACTACGCACGCCCGACGCCGCCACGCTGCTCGCGCGAGTGGGGCTGCACGACACCGCGCGCGTCCTGGCCTCGCACCCACTCGAACTTTCGGGTGGTCAGCGTCAACGAGTCTGCATCGCACTGGCATTGGCGCGCGAGAGCTCGCTGGTGATCGCCGACGAACCGACGACGGCACTGGACGTCCTGAGTCAGGCGCGCGTTCTCGACGCTCTGCGGCAGGTGCCGTCGTTGCTACTGATCACCCACGACATCGCCGTCGCCGCGCAGTTGTGCGACCACCTGCTGGTACTCGATTCCGGCAGAATCATCGAATCCGGTTCCACTGCAACGGTACTCAAGAACCCATGCTCGGATCGAACGCGACAGATGATCGACGTCGCTCGGGCGGCTGACCCGTTCCGGCAGCTGGTTGCATCGTGAGCCTGGACGAGTCTGCCGGTTTGGTGGGTACGGCACTCACGCGGCAGTACGACCGGCACGGCACGTCGCACACCGCGTTGGATGCCGTCACGTTCGCGGTGCCGCCGACCGGGCGGATTGCCGTCGTCGGTGAATCCGGTTCCGGCAAAACGACATTGCTGCGCCTGCTGCTGGCCGTCGATGCCCCGAGCGGCGGAAAGATCTCGCTCGACGGGCGAGTCGTCCGACCCGGATCGGCCGGATCGCTACGGTGGTTCCGCCGCCGCGTGCAGTACATTCCGCAGGACCCGGCAACCAGCCTCGACCCGCGCCGCAGCGTCCTCGACCTCGTCGCTACTCCGCTACGCCTACTCGGTATCGAGGGTGATCACCGAGCCACGGCCACCGGCGCATTGTCTGCCGTCGGACTCGATGCGCACTTCTTGGCTCGCCGTTCGGCCGAGCTGTCCGGCGGACAGAAACAACGAGTCGCCATCGCCCGAGCCGTGGCCTGCGCGCCGCACTATCTGTTGGCGGACGAGCCGGTCAGTGGACTCGATCCCGACCTCCGAGAGCAGGTGCTCGATGTTCTTGCCGGCCTACCGGGTGCGCTGCTGATCGTCAGCCACGACCTGTCGGCCGTGGCCAGACTCTGCAGCGACGTGTCGGTGATGCAGGAGGGTCACATCGTCGAATCCGGTTCTGTCCGCAGCGTTCTCACTCGGCCCCAGCACGAGCACACCCGAGATCTGATCGACGCCGTTCCTCGGCTCACGTAACACAATCAGGAGCTACATTGACCAGCAACATGTTTCGCATCGGCGCGCTCGCAGCAGTGGGCACACTGACGCTCACCGGGTGCTTTTCGTCCAGTTCTGCCTCCTCCGACGACGGCGAGAACCGCGTGCGCGTGGCAATGCTGCAGCCACCTCGTTCGGGGTTGTCCCAGTTCAGTGACGACGCCTTCAAGCTGTCGCGCTGGTCCACCGCCGAGACGTTGATCGTTCTCGACGATCTCGGTGAGGCCGAGCCGGGTCTGGCCACCGCCTGGAACCGGGTGGACGATCGGACCTGGAGCTTCGACATCCGGCCGGACGTCACGTTCCACAACGGTGCCCCGCTCGACGCAGCGGCCGTCGTCACCGCGCTCACCGCAGCCACGCAGTCAGCACCCAAGCCGCGCATCCTCGACGGCGTCGAGATGACGGTGACCGCCACCGACGCCGACAGCGTCGCCGTGACCACTGCCGACGTCGATCCACTGGTACCGCAACGACTGTCGAGCCCACAGCTGGCCATCCTGGCACCCGACGCGTACTCGACGGGCAGCAGCAACCCGATCGGCACCGGCACCGGACCCTTCGTGTTGAAGGCCGTGAACGGCACGTCGACAGCAACTCTCGACCGCAACGAGAATTACTGGGGAGAGCCGGCGAAGGTCTCCGGCATCGACGTCGACTTCGTACCCGACGGCACGGCCCGCGCCGCCGCGCTGCGTAACGGCACAGCCGATGTGGTGGAGGCGATTCCGGTGTCGCAGGCCGCCAACGTCGATCAGGCACTCGTGCACGAGGTGCCGATGCCGCGCACCAACACGCTGTACCTGAACACCGCGTCCGGGGTCTTCGCAGACCCGGCCATGCGCGCAGCCGCCCGGGAGTCGATCGACCGCGACCGTCTGGTCGACCAGGTGTACGAGGGCCGCGCCGACGCCGCGAACGGACTGCTCGGCCCCGCTCTGCCGTGGGCCGCAGACCGGCCGTCGCGTACGCAGACCCCGGCCGGCGACGCCGCGGGCAAGAAGATCACCCTCGCCACGTTCACGGACCGAGCCGAACTCCCCGAGGTCGCGGTGCTGCTGCAGCAGGAGCTCGAAGCCAAGGGCTTCGTCGTCGAACAGGTCGTGCGCGAGTATCAGTTCATCGAAACCGATGCTCTCGCTGGTGCATTCGATGCGTTCATCCTTTCCCGCGCCACCGTGCTCGACTCTGGAGACCCGGCGGCGTACATGTACTCCGACTTCGCCTGCGAGGGATCGTTCAACATCTCGCAGTTCTGCGACCCGCAGGTCGACACCGCGCTGGCCGACGCCGCAGCCACCGAACCCGGCGACGCTCGCCGCACCGCGATCCTCGACGCCGAAAAACTGATCCTCGAAAAAGATGCTGCGGTACCGCTGCTGCACGAACGCGTCATCCAGGGAGAATCCGAGAACGTGACCGGCGTGGCCCGCGATCCACGCGAGCGCACGTTGATCACCAACCAGACCGCCTTCGAGTAGGCAGTGAGAACGACTGTCTCACGGCTGCTCTCGGTAGCGGGCGTCGTACTGCTCGTCGGGATGCTGCCGTGGTTGTCCGACCGAGATCCCGCACTGAGCATTCTGCGGGCACGCTCCGCCGAGCAAGAAGCGACGCCCGAGGCCCTCGCGGCCATCCGCAACGACCTCGGTCTCGACGAGGGGCCGCTACGGACATTCTGGAACTGGCTCACCGGCCTCGCGTCGGGCAATCCCGGAACATCCTGGAACACCGGCAAACCCGTACTGCCCGGGGCGCTCGAGGCACTGTCCGTCTCGCTGACCCTGATGGGTTTCGCGATGGTCGTCGCGCTCGTGACGGCCGCTCTCGTCGTCCTGCCGAGCATGCGGGCCGGGCTGCGCGGCACGCCGAAACGTACCGGCGGAAGCGTCGCCGCTGCCCTGACGTCCCTGCCCGAGTTCCTGCTCGCCTCGGTACTGGTGGTCGTCGGAGCAGTGTGGTTGTCGTTTCCGGCGTACGGGTGGAACGGGCCGGAATATGCGGTGCTACCCGCACTGGCACTGGGCCTTCCAGCGGGTGGATTGATCGGTCGTCTCCTCGCCGACGCAGTAGCCGTCACCTTCACCGAGGGATGGGTGACCACGTGGACGGTGGCCGGGTTCTCCCGGCGGCAGATCGCCCTCGCTGTGTTGCGCCGCGCCGTCCCCGGACTCGCGTCACAGGTCGGCTTGATCATGGTCGCCATGACGGGCGGTGCAGTGGCCGTCGAAAAGGTCTTCGCCATACCGGGATTGGGGCGCTCGACTCTCGGTGACGCGCAGTCGCAAGACCTGCCCGCCCTACAGATCGACATCTTGCTGCTGCTGGCCGTCAGTGCCGCCCTCGGTATCGCGGCGGAACTGTTACGCCGTCTACTGCTCGGCAGCGCACTGCACGAGAAGGCGATGCCAATTCCAGCCGGGGTGTTCCACCCCTCATCGCGTCGGTGGATCGTCCCGATAGCAGCCGCATCGATGCTCGCGGTCATGGTTCTGGTGGGGCTGCCACGAGACGGCCAGATCACCACCCGTGAGAAGTTCGCCCGACCATCGTCGACGTTCCCGTTCGGAACCGACGCGTCCGGCCGCGACCTGCTCGCCCGAGTGGCGGACGGGGCCGTGCGGTCGATCGGCCTGTCGCTGGCAGTCACGCTGGCGGCGTTGTGCGTCGGGGTACTGCTGGGGCTGATTCCCCGAGCGACCCGCGGCCTGGTGGAGGTCACCAATGCCGCACCGCCCGTCGTGACCGGCATCCTCATCGCCGCGATCTGGGGTCCGAGCGCCGGCGGGGCGGCTGTCGCGGTCCTGATCGTGACGTGGGCTCCACTCGCCGCGCACACCGCCGCACTCGTCGACGAGGCGCGAGCACAGCCCTACATCTCCATCTTGCCGACACTCGGTGCCGGGAACGGTCGAATCCTGTTCGGCTCCATCGTTCCCGGCGTGCTGCCGGCCGTGTTCCGGCACGCCATGATCCGCCTTCCCGGTGTCGCTCTGGCACTCGCCGCCCTCGGATTTCTGGGACTCGGTCCGCAACCTCCGACCGCGGATTGGGGACTGATCCTGTCCGACGGGGTAGCCGCCGTCGAGCGAGCACCGTGGGTCGCGGCAGCACCGCTGGCGTCGTTGATCGCACTGGCCGTCCTCGCCGTCTCCGTGGCCAGCGCGACGTCGGGGCGGGTGAGAACGACCGGTAGCGTTGTCGGGAAAGTCGATGCAGGAGGGCGCGTTACATGAGTTCGAGGACCGACAAGTCGCCGACGCGGTGGCGGTGGTCGTTTCTCGTCGACCTCGGGCGCGCCACGCCCACGGTGCGATTGCTGGTTCTCACCCAGATGACCTTCAACATCGGCTTTTTCATGGTGTTGCCGTATCTGTCGGTGCATCTGACGTCCGATCTGGGACTCGGAGCGGCACTCGTCGGTGTCGTCCTCGGTATCCGAACGTTCTCGCAGCAGGGCCTGTTCTTCGTGGGCGGCACCCTCGCCGATCGGTGGGGCATCAAGCCGGTGGTCCTCGTCGGCTGTGTCCTGCGGGTACTGGGGTTCCTGGGCCTGGCCGCGTTCGATTCTCTCGCCGGTGTCGTCGCCGCGACGGTGCTGGTCGGGTTCGCGGCCGCATTGTTCTCTCCCGCAGTGGAATCCGCGATCGCCATCGAAGCAGGCAAGAGCGAACGCAGCGGCGGTGCCACCCGAGTTCAGACCTTCGCGCTGTTGTCGGTGTGCAATCAGATCGGATCGTTCACCGGCCCGCTCATCGGATCTCTGCTGTTGTTGGCCGACTTTCGGATCGCATGTCTGACGGCCGCAGTCATTTTCGTCCTCGTCATCGCCGCACACATCACATGGCTACCGCGCGAGCCCGGCGAACACCGCGACGATCCGTGGCTCTCGGGCTGGACCGACGTGATCCGAAACCGCACCTTCGTGCTGTTCGCCGTCGCCATGAGCGCGCAGTTGGTGGCCTACAACCAGCTGTATCTGCTGCTCCCCCTCGAGGTCGAACGGGCCTGGGGATCCCAGACGGTACTCGGCTGGTTCTTCGCAATCTCCGCAGTACTCGTCGTCACGACGCAGTTGCCCATCACCCGACGCGTCGCCGCGGTCTCGCCGCGCATCACGCTGCCGATCGGATTCGCCGTCATGGCATTCTCTTTCGCGCTGGTGGCGATCCTCAGTCCTCTGGAGCTGACGGGTCTCGTCGGCCTCATTCCGGCCGCCCTGTTCGTGTTGCTGCTGGCACTGGGGCAGATGATCGCGATGCCGCAGGCGCGCGACCTCGTCCCCAAGATGGCTGCCGAACGGCGACTCGGCTCGTACTACGGATTCATGGCCTCGCTCGGCGGCATCGGGGTACTCCTCGGCTCGATCGCCGTGGGAGCGGTGATCGACGCCTCGCCCGACACCGGCTGGGGAGCAGCAATCCCATGGTTGGTCGCTGCGCTGTTCCCCATCGCCAGTGTCATCGGCCTGCGAATCGTGTTGGCTCGACTCGACTGAGTTGGTTCTGGTGTCGTCCAACTGACGCTCGAGTCGAGTGAGATGTTCGGTGATCAGTCGAGCGCGGGCATCGGGATCGGGTGTCTGCACGATTGCCCGCACCTCCCGCTCCGGCATCTGCATCTTCCGGAATCGACCGATGATCTGCGCGACCCCGACCTGATCGGTGGCGTAGTACCGATAGCCCGAGTAGTCGTCGACCGTCGCGGGTTCGAGCAGACCCGACTCGTGATAGCGACGCAGGGTCTTCACCGACAGATGGGTGATTCGCGAGAACTCGCCGATCGTCAGCAATCCGTTCATGCCCACATTCTCACCCCTCCCTGTGGGGGAGAGTCGACTCTCCCCCACAGGGAGGGGTGAGAATGTGGGCATGAACGGATTGCTGACGATCGGCGAGTTCTCGCGAATCACCCATCTGTCGGTGAAGACCCTGCGTCGCTATCACGAGTCGGGTCTGCTCGAACCCGCGACGGTCGACGACTACTCGGGCTATCGGTACTACGCCACCGATCAGGTCGGGGTCGCGCAGATCATCGGTCGATTCCGGAAGATGCAGATGCCGGAGCGGGAGGTGCGGGCAATCGTGCAGACACCCGATCCCGATGCCCGCGCTCGACTGATCACCGAACATCTCACTCGACTCGAGCGTCAGTTGGACGACACCAGG
>NZ_NOZE01000046.1:0-243167 GCF_002259025.1 Rhodococcus sp. 05-2255-1e
GGAAACGCCCGGTCCCATTCCGAACCCGGAAGCTAAGCCCTCCAGCGCCGATGGTACTGCACTCGACAGGGTGTGGGAGAGTAGGACACCGCCGAACACAACATCCCAAAATGCCCCTGACCACCCGTGGTCAGGGGCATTTTGCATTCGAACCCACTACCCACACAACACAATCGAAAGAACGCGTCCGCACTGTGTACCGCGCTGGATTCGTGTGGCACAGTCGTGTTCGATGAAACTTCCCGTCGACGGCCAGCGCGTCCACAAGGTTCTGCTCGATTTCGACCTGACCATCGAATTCGACAGCGGTGCCACTGTCGCGTTCAGTGAAGTCGTCGTCGATGATCTTGTGGTCGACGAAGACAATCAATTCGAGGGACTCAGGGCGTTCGCCGTGTTACTCGGTCTAGTCTGCGATGACGCCGAGTTCGACGAATCCGGTGTTCTCCGTCTGACATTCGACGGACGGACGCGAGTTGTGGCCCATCCACGACCGGAGGTCGAGTCGTGGGAATTCTGTGCGGCCGACGGGTCGACCGTGCTGTGTGGTGCCGAGGGCAGCGTCGAATCGTGGCCGGCACCGCCGCACCGAAGCGACGAAGTATCCACTCGGGAGGGTCTGCCCTCGATCGGTGCGACCGTCGTTCGTATATCTATCGGCGACGATGCCTCCGTAGAATTCTCCGACGGAACCTGCCTGAATTTCGATCTACCGCTCGACGCGGGTTACTTGGTGCTTCGGGAGAGCGTTACTGCCAGTTCCGACGCGGGCGGAGACTGGGTCGTCGAGTTGTCGTCGGGGCACGTCATCTTCTACCGACCACGCACCACATAGGGCTTGCCGAACTGAGTTGCGACACCGTCCGAGTACAGCACCGAGTCGGGTGGTCGAGTACTGACCCCCGGAAGACCCGCAGCGGCAACCAATTGATCCGAGCAGTGGGTCAGTTCCGCGTCGACCAGGGCCCAATGTCGATGCACGTTCGGCACGTACAGCAGGCGTCCGCCCAGCGCGGTGTGCAGTCCCCACCGCGCGGTGAGGAAGACCGCCAGCGGGTCGTCGGACATGTCGCGTGTGCCCCGCACGATGCCGAAGTCCGTCGTCGCACCGCGCTTCGGCGGTGCCAGCCGTCGGCTTCGGTAGGAAATTGTCCGCTGGTCGTCGTCGATATCGATCGATGCCCACCGGTAGGGGATACGTGCGGCATTGGTGCCCACGACGACTGCGAGTCGGGTCGCCTCGAGGGAGCGAAAGACGACACCGCGTCGACCTTCTGCGTCGCTCGAGTACAGCCGCACATTGATCTCGCCGAAGGTCCCGAAGTACGGCACCGGGTGCCGATATCCGAGACCGGCACCGACCATGTGGAACCCGATGAGACCGACCCACGACGAACCGTCGAACTCGTCCGGTACGCACCCGTCCGGTAACAGCGGCGCGACGACCGAACTCGGTACTCGCCAGTGCAGGAAAACGAGTCGTTCCCACCGCTGGTCCATCAGAATCGGACGAGGCAACAGCGGTGGCCGGGGCCAGAGGCGTCGGGCATCGTCGCGGTTCATGTACTCGAGGGTAGGCGCGCCACGTCAGGAGGCGGTGAATCTGGCGTGCACGCTGGCGGAGATCGTGATGTTCTCGGGCTTCAGGGCGAACGCGGCGGGCCCGGATTGTGCGGCAAGCATGCGGTGGGACGGCTCGGTGACGCCGCGTTCGGCAGACCCCGTCAGCAGTCCGGGATCGGCAACGGCCACGGCCGTCACATTCACCCTTCCCAGGCTCGACGCGTAGGCCTCTGCCTTGGACACAGCATCCTGCACTGCACGTTCGCGGACCTCATGGGTGTGGGCTTTCCTGCTCGGTTCGGTGAGGTCCCAATCGAAGTGGTCGATCGAGACCCCGTCGAGAGCGGATGCCGCGTACACGAAGGCATCCACCAGGTCGAGTTGGCTGAACTTCACTTCGACGGACGCCTCGGCCTGATAGACGTACGGAAGTTGTTCGCCGTCCTGATTGAACGGACGGTGACGGGAACGCCGAACCTGATCGATGGTCCATCGATCGATCGGCCCGTGTTCACTGTTGTAAAGGGGTTCGATGAGGCGAGTGAGCTCACGTACGAGTTGCCCCGCGGGCTCCGACGCGGACTCGGCGCTGCGGCCGTCGGTACGCACCGTCAGGGACAACGTGCATTGTTCGGGTGGGTATGTCACCTCGCCGTGACCGACGACGGTGATGTCGAGTGCTTCCGGGCTCATGGCGTCCAGTCTGGCATCCAGGCACGGGGATTCATCGAATCTCAACAGTGCTGGCCGACGCGTCAGGTGCGGAGGACAATCGGGTCATGCTCCCTGTGCTCGATCTCGAGTCGTCCGAACACGACCCACAGACCTTCCGACGGGCTCTGCGCGAGGCAGCCCACGACTCGGGGTTCTTCTACCTCGTCGGACACGGCATCGGCACCGACCGGATGGCCGACGTGTTGCGTTCGGCGCGGGCATTCTTCGCGGTGCCCGACGCCGTCAAGGACGAGATCAGTCAACTGAAGAGCCCACACTTTCGCGGCTATTCGCGAGTGGGCGGCGAGCTGACCAACGGTCGGGTCGATTGGCGCGAGCAGATCGACATCGGTCCCGAGCGGCCGGCGATCGAGCATGCGCAGGGCTACTGGAATCTGCAAGGACCGAACCTGTGGCCGTCCGAACCCGAGGGCTTCCGCGAGACGTTCGAGCAGTGGGAGCAGTCGGTGTCGCAGATCGGACTCGCGCTGCTCAGACATTGGGCGGCCTCTCTCGGCGCGGACGACCACGTGTTCGACGACGCGTTCGGCACGGCGCCGGCAACGTTGATGAAAGTCGTGCGCTACCCGGGGACGCCGGATCACTCACAGGGTGTGGGTGCGCACAAGGATTCTGGGGTGTTGACGCTGCTCCTGGTCGAACCCGACTCGGCCGGTTTGCAGGTGGAGACGACCGCGGATAGCTGGGTCGATGTGCCGCCGCTGGAGGGCGCATTCATCGTCAACATCGGTGAGCTGTTGGAAGTGGCGACGGGCGGCTACCTCCGGGCGACGCGGCATCGGGTGATCGCCCCCGGGCCGGGTACCGACCGGGTATCGGTGCCGTACTTCCTCAGTCCCGCACTCGATGCCGTCGTACCGATCATCACGCTGCCACCGGAACTGGCACGGCACTCACGTGGCGTCGAGGACGATCCCGACAACCCCATCTACGACACCTACGGGGCGAATGCCTGGAAATCCCGTACGCGCGCACATCCCGACGTGGCTCTGTTACACCACGGCATCGTTCCCGCCGGGCACAGCTCCGCTCAGTGAGGCTGGCTGCGACCCTTATTCGAGGCGCGCCACTGCGCCCAGGCACCGGTGCACCACAGCGCCCACACGATCAGAAGGGGTTGGAACAGCAGTCGGATGCCGCGTGCGGCATCGGAGTCGAGACCGAACGCGTCGGTGTGCGTGACGAATTGAGAGATGTTTCCTGGGAAGACGGCGACGAAGAAGGCGGCCACCACCCATCCCACGAGCGCTGAGCGAGCAGTCCAGAACAGGAGCGCAAGACCGAGAACGATCTCGACGACGCCCGAAGCCAGGACGACGAAGTCGGTGTCGACGGGCATCCATGTCGGTACCTGGGCCGCGAAGGTACTGCGTGCCCAGAACAGATGGCTCAGACCGGCGAAGACGAGAAATGCTCCCAGCACGATCCGGCCGATGGTCCGAGATATCGATTTCGTCATTGCGCCATGAGACACCACGGGCACACTGGTGACCATGACCGGGACCACCACGACCGAGCATGCGTCGACCGATGCCACTCGGCGGCGCTGGGTACTGCACGTCGATCTCGACCAATTCATCGCAGCGGTCGAGGTGCTGAGGAACCCCGACCTCGTGGGCAAAGCCGTCGTGGTCGGCGGCAGGGGAGATCCGACCGAGCGTGGGGTGGTGTCGACGGCGTCCTACGAGGCGCGGGCGAAGGGCGTCGGATCCGGACTGCCGCTGCGGATCGCAGCGAAGAAGATTCCCGACGCCGTCTTTCTCCCCGTCGACAAGCCGGCATACGACGAGGCGTCGGCGACGGTGATGGACACGTTGCGTTCCCTCGGGGTGGTGGTGGAGGTGATCGGCTGGGACGAGGCCTTTCTGGGCGTCGAGACCGACGATCCGAAGACATTCGCCAGGACCGTGCACGACGCGGTGTTCGATGCGACCGGGCTGCATTGCTCGGTCGGGATCGGGGACAACAAGCTTCGAGCGAAGATCGCCACCGATTTCGACAAGCCTCAGGGTATCTACCAACTCACCCAGGACAATTGGTACGAGGTGATGGGAGAGCGCGGCACCGATGCGCTGTGGGGAATCGGCAAGAAGATCTCCACCCGGCTTGCTGCACTCGGTATCACCACCGTCCGTGAATTGGCCGATGCGGACGACGCAGACCTTGCCGCGGCGTTCGGGCCGAAGATCGGGCCGTGGCTCGGTACGAAGGGGCGGGGGATCGAGCTGTCTCCGGTGACGTCCGAACCGTGGGTCGCGCGATCACACAGTCGGGAAGTCACGTTCCAGACCAACGTCGCCGACTGGACCGTGATCAGGGACGAGGTCGCGAATTTGACGTCGAAGGTGCTCGCAGACATCGAAAGCGAGAATCGGCCTGCGGTCCGCGCGGCATTGAAGATCCGGTATGCCCCGTTCGAGACGCATACCGTCAGCGCCCCGATCGCGGGCCCGCCAACCTTCGATGCAGCGACTCTCACGTCGGCCGCGGTGGCCCTGGTGGATCGGCTCGACCACAGCCGAGAGGTTCGCTTGATCGGTGTGCGACTGGAAATGGTTCCGCCGCAACCGAAACCAGCGTCCTAGTTCACTTTCGGCCGGCAGCCCACTTCATTCCCCAGCCGTACTTCTTGTCGAGATCGGCTTGGCTGCCCTGGATGTACTCCACCTCGCGCGTCACGGTGATCCCGGCGGACGTGTTCTGCAGCAACGCGATCGAGCAGATCCGTGCCGAGTTCTCGGCCGAGTCCAGGCGAACCTCCACCTGTGGACCGCTGGTGGGGTACAGGGTCACCACGCCGTCGACCGCAGCCCAGTTGGGCGCGCCGTCGTAGATCATCGCGAAGATCAGAATGCGCGTGAATTTGTCGGGGTCGGCGAGATTGATATGCATGTTCTCGCCGCCGCTGACCGAACCCGACCGGTCGTCGCCGTCGAGCGCGATGAACGGCGCCTGCTGCAACGAACCGAAGCTGTTTCCCAGTGCCTGAACGACGCCCTTGGAACCGTCGCGCAGCTCGTAGAGGCAGCCGAGGTCGAGGTCCACCCCTCCGGTGCCGTACGACGCGGCGGCCAGCTTCGCCAGAAAGCCTTTCTTCTTCGGTTGCGCGGCAGGTGCCCCGCTCGACCAGTTGAGATTCACCCGCATCGACCCCTGCTTCTCACCGGACTTGGTCAAGCTGATGGTGGGCGACGCCTTGGACAGCGTCACCTTGCTCAGATTCACCGACGCGGCGGGCTGGGCGGGCTGAGAGGGCTTGCGGGTGTAGTCGATGGCCATCGTGGAGCCTTCCGAAACGGTCGAGTTCCGGATCGCGATGTCCGGTTTGGGCGGTCCGTCGAGAATAACCGCAACCGGGGTCGACGACGTGGGCCGGGAGTGCACTATGGAGTTCTCACGTTCGAAATTGAAAGGAACCGATGAACCCGGTCGTAGAGGTCGCGCAAGGGAAACTCAGTGGTCGCACAGTTGCGGGGGTGAGCGCCTTCAAGGGAATCCCGTACGCGGCACCGCCCTTCGGTGCACACCGCTTCCAGGCACCACAGCAACCCGAGTCGTGGGAGGGCGTCCGGCAGGCCACCGAATTCGGCCCGACGGCTCCCAAACCCGGATTTCCCAGCCCGATCGACCAGATTCTGTCCGAGGTGGCGATCGACGGAGACGATTGCCTGAACTTGAATGTCTGGACGCCCGACGTCGAGGCTGCGGGGTTGCCGGTACTGGTATGGATTCACGGTGGGTCGTTCACCAACGGCAGCGGCGCGGTACCCACGTACGACGGCACCGCCTTCGCCCGCGACGGAATCGTGTGCGTCACCATCAACTACCGATTGGGCGTCGACGGATTCCTGGCGATCGACGGAGCGCCCGCCAACCGCGGTCTGCTGGATCAGGTTGCGGCGCTCGAATGGGTGGCCGCCAACATTGCGGCGTTCGGCGGCGACCCCGCCCAGGTGACGGTTGCGGGGGAGTCGGCGGGCGCGATGAGTGTGGGCACGCTGCTGTCGATGCCTCGCGCGAAGGGGCTGTTCCGCCGCGCCATCCTGCAGAGCGGCGGCGGGCACCATGTGCTGACGGAGGAGACCGCGAAGAAGGTCACCGCGGCGTTGGCGTCGGACCTCGGTGTGGAACCCACCGTCGACGGTTTCGGTTCGGTGCCGGTGGTGGACTTGACGGCCGCGCAGACCGCGCTGTCGAATCGTATTGCCAAGCAACCCGATCCGCGTCTGTGGGGCGAGCTGGTCCTCAATGTCATGGCGTACGAACCGCACATCGACGGGGACGTGGTGCCGGCCCGGCCGATCGATGCGATCGCCGCCGGCTCGACCGCAGACGTCGAGATCATGGTCGGATCCAACTCCGACGAACACGCGCTGTTCTTCGTACCCAGCGGCGTGTTCCGGCACATCGACGAGAATCTGCTGCGCATGGCCATGGCGGGCATGGGTGCCGACGCAGACCGGGTGCTCGAGCTCTACCGCGCCGACACACCCGACGCCACCGCAGGTGAGGTCATGATGGCCGCGATGACCGACTGGTTCTTCCGAATTCCTGTCATCCGTATTGCCGAGGCTCGTTCGGGTTCCGCGACGTATATGTACGAATTCGCCTGGCCGTCACCGTCGTACGAGGGCAAGCTGGGTGCCTGCCACGCAATCGAGATCCCGTTCGTCTTCGACAACCTCGCCGAGGGCACCGGAGGGTTGCTCCTCGGGCCGAACCCTCCGCAGAAACTCGCCGACCGGACTCACCGCGCCTGGGTGGACTTCGTCACGGCAGGCGACCCGGGCTGGGCCCCGTACGGGTCGGAGCGAACGGTCATGACATTCGACGAGGAGTCGGCTTCGGTGCAGGATCCTCGTGCGGCGCAGCGGGAGCTGTGGGACGAGATCCGGTAGACGACAGCACCGGTGGTACATGCCGTACCACCGGTGCTGGGTCTCGATCAGGGACGCGGAACGTTACGCAGGTTCGACTTCGCCATCCGAACTGCTTCTCCTACACCGCCGTTGAGAACCACCTTGCTCATCGCGAGCGCGAAGCCCTTGAGCTGCTCGCCGGTGAGGGTCGGCGGCACCGACAGTGCCAGCGGATCGGTGATCAGTTGCACCAGGGCAGGCCCGTCCGTGGCGAACGCGGTTTCGAGTGCGCCGCGAATATCACCCGGCTGGTCTACGCGCTGCGCGTGAATGCCCGCAGCCTTGGCGATTCCGGTGTAGTCGACCTGTGGCACGTCTACGCCGAAGTCGGGGAGTCCGTCGACGAGCATCTCGGCCTTGACCATGCCCAGGGTCGAGTTGTCGAACATGACGATCTTCACCGGCAACTTGTACATCGCCACGGTGAGGAGTTCGGAGAGCATCATCGAGAATCCACCGTCACCCGAGATGGAGACGACCTGACGGCCCGGGTGCGCGAACTGCGCGCCGATGGCGTGCGGTAGCGCGTTGGCCATCGAGCCGTGCAGCATCGACGCGACGAAAGCTCTTCTGCCGGTGGGGTTGATGTATCGGGCGGTCCACACGTTGCACATACCGGTGTCGGTGGTGAACACGGCATCGTCATCGGCCAGATCGTCGAGCACGGACGCGGCGAACTCGGGATGGATCGGCACGAGCTTCTCGGCATTGCGGGTGTACGCGCCGACTGTCTTGCCCATCAGATCGTTGTGCTTGTCCAACCACTTCTCTGCGTAGCGGCGATCGGTCTTGCGAGTGACCAACGGAGCCAACGCGTTCAGAGTTGCACGCACGTCTCCGTGGATGGGGTACTTCACTGAAGTACGGCGGCCCAACTTGGTCGGATCGATGTCGATCTGCGCGGTCGCGACATCCTCGGGAAGAAACTGTTGGTACGGAAAGTCGGTGCCGAGCAGGATCAACAGATCCGCGTCATGGATACCGGCGTGCGCAGCTCCGTAGCCGAGCAGGCCGGTCATGCCGACGTCGTACGGGTTGTCGTACTGGATGAACTCCTTGCCGCGCAACGAATGTCCGACGGGAGCGCCGATGGTGTCGGCGAATGCGACGACCTCGTCATGGGCACCCTTGACGCCGTAGCCGGCGAAGATCGCGACCTTCTCGGCATTGTTGATGGCGTCGGCCAGCTGTTGGATGTCGGCGGCGGGCGGAGTGACGACGGGAGTCGACGGAATGGCGATGGGATCCATTGCGCCGGCAGCGGACAACTCGGCGATGTCACCGGGGAGCGTCACCACCGATACTCCTCCGCCGGTGATCGCTGCGTTGATCGCAGCGCGGAAGACGCGCGGTGCTTGCTCGGCGGTGGAGACGAACTCGTTGTAGAGCGAACATTCGACGAACAGTCGATCGGGATGCGTCTCCTGGAAGTACCCCGACCCGATCTCGCTGCTGGGAATGTGGGACGCGATCGCGAGAACCGGTGCGCCGGAACGGTGTGCGTCGAACAGCCCGTTGATCAGGTGCAGGTTACCCGGCCCGCAGGAACCGGCGCAGACGGCGAGGGTGCCGGTGGTCTGCGCGTCCGCCGATGCCGCGAACGCCGCAGCTTCCTCGTGGCGAACATGGATCCAGTCGATGCCGCCCTTGGCCGACCCTCCGGTCCGACGCACCGCGTCGACCACCGGGTTGAGACTGTCGCCGACGATTCCGTAGATGCGCCGGACTCCGGCGTCGACGAGTCCGCGAACGAGTTGATCGGCCACTGTGGTGGACATAGTTTTTCTCCTCGGATGTAGTAGCGCGCCTCGGGGTCGATGTGCCCTGTGCGCATTCTCGACGCCTTCCCGGCGTCGAGGGTGTACGAAACATCCTGGGTAGGTACGCGTGAACCGTCAAGAGCGAAGGCCCTGGTCACAGCGGACGCGATCTTCGTCACGTGGGCTTTTTCCCGTCAGCACCCAACCGAATGTGGGGGTGGCCTTACGCCGACATCCGCAGGATCCGCACAGAAGCCACGGTTCCGAGCACCAGCACTCCGGTCGCGATGGCGAAGGCGATCGCGTACGAATCGCCGATTGCGGGCGCAACCACCAATGGCCCCACCACTTGCCCGACGCCGTAGACCGCCGTCAGCGTCGCCGCGGTACGGCCGATGGGAAGTATTTGCGCTGTGCTCATCGTCAGCATCGTGATGCCCATGAACGTTCCCCCGAACAACAACGCTGAACATACGGCGGCAACGGTGTTCCCGGTCAGTGCGGGAAGCACTGCGGCCACGGTCTGCAATGCGAACGCTGCTACCAGAGCTTTGCGCAGGCTGGTTCGGCGTGCCACCCCTTGCCACAGCACCGTCGCCGGCACCGCAGCCAATCCCACGACGATCCACACCGCTGGACCCACCGACGTGCTGCCGTGGCCACCGACCGCTGCCACGAGAAACGTGCCGACGACGATGTAACCGAGGCCCTCGAGGAAGTACGCGACGAGCAATGTCCGCCACACCGCGCGGGTTCCGGCGTGCACCTCGCCCGCCTCGGACCGCCCTGCAGGCTCGGGGTGTACCCGAAGCGTCCACGCCGGGGCGACGAGCACCGCAGTCAGTATCGCCGAGCACAACCACAGCGCCTCCCACGACAGATGTGGTCCGGCGAGCAACGTCAGAATGCCCGACGCTGCAATACCTGCACCGACGCCGCCGAACGCGATTCCTGGTGACGCACCGTCGGCTCTGTGCTTGGTGACGGTGCTCGCGCAGGAGATGAACACCGCGGCACTCGCCAGGCCGGCCAGGAACCGCAGCGCCGAAAACGTTGCGGTGGAATGCACTGCAGCCATCGCCAATTCGCTTGCGATGAGCACGAGCGTCCACAGCCTGAACGACGTCGTCGTATTGATCGACGGGCGCACCGACAAGACGATCGCGCCGACGAGGTAGCCGGCATAGTTCGCGGTTGCGATGACGGCACCGCTGCTCGGGGTCACCTCCGCCGCGTCGACCATGATCGGTAGCAGCGGCGTGAACACGAACCGCCCGACGCCCATCGCGGCCGCGAGTCCGGCCGCGGCAGCGAACGATAATCGACGGCCGTTCATTGCGATCGCCCTCCTAAGTCGTTAGCCGCGCCAACGGTACGCGTTGGATCCCCGTCTCATCGAACCGAGCAGCAGGGAACCGATCGCACCACCGGTGCGTCCAATACCTGATACCGACTGTGGGGGACGCATGAGTGAGACGAAGTACACCGACGCAGAACGACCTATCTGGGTCCCGTACTGGCCGAACACGTTGGGCCGCCTGTGGCAGGCCGTCATCGCGATTGTCGCGGTGGTAGCCATTGCGATCTATCGCGGACGGCTCGAGGTGCAGGGAAGCGACAATGGGCACACGATCGGATCGATCGCTCTACTTGCCCTCATGGCTTGCGTTTGGATCGGCATCAACGACAACGTGATTCGATGGGGAATCCCCGTCCGATTCGTTCGGCGCGTCGAGGACCACGCGCTCGGTAGCGGCGTCTGCATTCCGCCTCGGACCGCCAAGTTCTGGTTGATCACGGTCGCGTCCATCTTGGTGTCAGGAATGGGGGTCGCCCTGTCGAAGAGTGACGTGTTCGGCGCGGCCGGTATGCCGATTGCTGGAATTGCCATCGTTGTACTGGTGGCGACGCTCGGCTTCCGCAGCCGCGTCGAACTGCGCTTGTTCGCGGACGGATTTGTCAGACGCAGACGGTCGTGCATGTTCTTCTTTCCGCGCACCCACGACATCCTCGTGCGCTGGGACGATGTGGAGCAGTACGAGGCCTCGACGTACCGAACGTCAGAGAAGCGGGGGAGTGGGTTCACCGAGCCCGTACTGTATGTCCGAGCGACTGGGCTCGATATCGAGCGTCCCCGCGACCGGCTGGATCAACCGGACCGGATGGCGATTCGCATCCATTTGCTCGCAGCCGAGCCGAATGCCGTTCTGGCATTGATGAAGTGGTGCACCGACGGCCCGGTCAACCGGATCCGCATGACCGGCTACGACTCACCCGACCTGCTGGTGCCACCACCGCTTCGTGAGCGACTGGAACTGTCGCGGTCCTAGCTTCGGCACGGAACCGATACCGGGCTCGCTGCGTCAAACCCGATGACGCCGATTCACCGGGCGTCGATACGGTGCGACTCGGGGGAGCGTCATGACAGTGAATGTGGATCCAGTGATCCTGCGGCAGTTCTCGAATGTGCTGTCGGGAACGGGGGAGGCGATCGCCGAGGTGGACACCCTCGCCCCGTTCCGAGCATCCGAGAATGCGCTGCAGGGTACCGACTTTCGCGCAGCGTGTGCGGCAGCGTCCGCAGCGGCTGCGGGAGCTGTTGCCGCTCTGGCAGGCCGAGCCGAATGCGTTGCGGACATCGCCCGTGGTGTCGCGCAGAACTACGAGATCACCGACGACGACCTTGCCCGCCGCCTCGCTGCGATGGACCAGCCGAAATGACGCCGACCGTGCCGCACGTCGCCGGCTGGGAGCCGCAGTCGATGCGCAAGACGATGATCGAACTGGCCGAGATAGTCGAGCGCGTCAACGGCCAACGAACCGGGGTGTTGGAAGAGCAGGACACACTGGCCGAGACGTGGACCGGCGAGGCGGCACGCGCCGCAGCCGATCGCGTGGTGGCCGAATGCTCCCGGATGAGCTCCGTCTGCAGTGAAATCGACTCGCTCGGAGCCGCATTCGAAGGTGCGGCCGACATCGTCGAGGCCGCCCAAGCGCACGTGCGGGCTCAGGTGTCCGCGGCGACGACGAGCGGGTTCGCGGTACGGGCCGACGGTGTGGTGAATCCCGAAGGGATGATCGCGCTGATTCCCGACAGCCTGGGTGAAGAGAAGACGCGTCGAGCCGACGAACTGCGTTCTGCAGCATATCAATTGACCGAGGACATCCAGAGTGCTCTGCGCCAGGCCGAGAGTGTCGCTCTCGACGCTGCGCAGCAGCTGGCCGAGCCCACCGAGGTGCTGACGGCGCTCGCCCTCGACAATCCCACCGGAAAGTTCGTCGAGAACCCGGACGGGTCGTTCTCCTGGATGCCGGACTGGCCGTCGACCATTGCGGCGTCGGTCGTCGGAGGCATGGCCGCCGTGACGAGGCGGGCGCTGGAAATACCCGGTGTCGAATCCGTCGACGACGTTGCCAAGAACATCGGACGAGGGCTCGGGGTCTTCGGAGTCGTTGCCGGTGCGATTCCCGGAATTGCGGGAAAAATCGACGAGGGGGTGAACCCGGCCGAGGCCGTGATCGTCGAGGCGACGCCGATAGTCGCGGGAGCAATTACGACCTGGGCGTTCGGAGCCGTGGGTGGCATGGCGGGTTCCATTTTTCCGGGGCCCGGCACGGTGGCAGGCGCTGCTGCCGGGATCGCACTGGGCCAAGTCGTCAGCTACGGCGTGGAGAAGTTGTTCGAGGCGGCAGGAAAATGAGCGAGATCAGAGACGATCGCACGCCCCAGACCGAGGACGTGCTGCGTAAGAGCCTGGTAGCGCAGAAGTATCCATTGTGGGTGCGGACGTGGCGCAGTGTTCACCTGGGTTGGCTGGTAGCTCTCGGGGTTTCGTCTGCAGTCCTTGCCGCGACGATCGTGGCTCCGGTTCTCCTGTTCGGGACGCTTTCTGGGGAGACCGCTCTCCTCGTGTCGCCGCTGGTGCTCGCGGTGCTGATACCGCTCACAGCGGCCGTGGTGTTGTCCGGCATCGGGTCTGCGCGGCTGTCGCTGTTCGTGCGACCGGTGACTGTCGCCGGAGTCGGCCGAGGCGTGGCAGTGCCAGGGCGGGGGACTGTGTTGTATCGCAGCGGAATACTCGCATTCGCGTTGGTGTCCGGCCTGTCCTACATCCACTGGGGAGGAGACGCACGGGTAAGTACAACGCGTCACGACCTGAGCGTCGTAGTCATGTCGCACTTCGGCGCTCCGATATGTCTGCTGTTCTTCGCACTGAGTGTGCTCGTCGTCAACCGGACCCGAATTTCACTGCATCCCGATGGCCTCGTGGAGGAGATCTATCGGCGCCGCGGATGGAAGGCCACCACTGCAATCACGGTTGTCCCGTGGGACGGGATCGTCGAGCTGCAGCCGCAGACGCATCCGAATCCTGCGGTGTCGCATTCACATTGGTACCCCACCATCCGAGTCGTGTATCGCGACCCTGCCGGTGGAACGGATCAGGTGCTGGTCCTGATGGCGTGCGAGAAGAAGGTCGAGCCCAACGCGCTGCTGTCCGTACTGCAGTGGTGTCGGGACAATCCCTGGGTCCGTGCGCAGCTTGCCCATGACGACGCGCGAGAGCTACTGCGCCCGCCTCGATTCCTCGATCGCATCGAAGCAGACCGAGCGGCGTCGATGTCGGGACGACGGGACGTCCAGTGACAACTCGGGAACAATCGATGCAGGGCGTTCTGCAACAGCGTGGTGTCGAGCTCGTGCCCGTACATCTCGACGAATGCGCAAGGTTCGGTCTGGAGCTCCCTGCGCTGCCGGGGTGGGATCTCGTTCCTGCGCATCTGTTTCCGCACGCCACCGCGGTGCTGTGTTCTCCGGCAGATGCGGTCGACGGGTTCGTTCCCAACGCGGCAGTCTTGACCGGAAAGTTGACGCGGTCACTCGATCCGCAGACCCTGCTGGCTTGTGGGTTCGGCGACTCCCGGGCACTTCCGGAATGGATCGACGTCAGCTACGACCGTGACCCGTTCTGCGGTCTACCGTCCGTTTCGATTGCGGGTCGGTACGACTGGGACGGTCGGACGCTGTTCGCTCGGACTAGGTATGTCGTGGTCCACCACATCGTCGATCAGTACCTCGTCCAGTTGACGGTCACCTTGCCAGACCGGATCAGGTCTCGGTTGGCATGGGCAGCAGACGAATTCGTGGACGAAGTTCGTATCGGGAGAAATTAGGTCGTAGGTAGCCTGCGCAGTTCCTCAGCAACGTCATCCGTCGTGCAGATGGATTCGACGATGCCTTCGAGCTCTGCTGCATCCTCTTTTCCCACCAGGCGGGCAATTTTGGCTCTGATCCCGCCGTAACTCATCGGGAAGTGGTCGACATCTCCGACGGGATTCGGGGTCGAGGCAGACATGGCAGTTCCATCTCGGAATTCGATCGTCACCTCGGCAGCCCGGCGCTCGGGTAGAAGTTCATCGAACTCGCCGGCCGAGGAGACATCGACCTGGGCGCTGAATTGTTGCGCGCGAGAGAAAGTGGGACCATCCGGATCGAGCGCGTCGACGTCGATCGCGTCGGACAAGAACGCAGCAGCGACGACGAACGGTAGCGAGAACATCGCGCCGAGGCGAGTGCTCGGATTGCGTTGGAACAGCGGCTCCGCCAGTGAATGTGTACGCACGACGACCCTTGCGATGTCGTCGGCTGACCAGTCGGCATGGCTGCGCAGACTCTGCACGGTGTCGATGGCGGCATGTGTGTAGGAGCAACTCGCATGCTGCTTGGAATAACCTTCGAGAGTCAGCCATCGCTCACCGAGATTCTCGGTGAGCTTCGCCAGATCCAGCGTGCCGATGATCGAGCCCAGTGAATGCTCGATCGCACCGGTATTGCCCACCACACCCGCACTGGCCAGTCGTGCGGCGTTCGTACCGGCCCGCGCCGCACCGCCGATCCAGAGGTTGCGTGCAAAGTTACCGTCGAGCACCACAGCCCACGGCGCGACCTGTACCAACGCCGCGGACGAATCGATCGCTGCAGCAATGGCATCGCGTTCGCATCCGTGAACGACGGCGGCCGCAGTCGCCGCACCGGTCGCACCCCAATGCCCGTGGGTGTGCCATGCGCTGTTCCGCGTCAGCGCATAGCCGAACCTGGCCGCCACTTCGTATCCGGCAACAACGGCGGTGAGGAAGGTGTTGCCGGAGACCTGCTGGGGTGCAAGTCGCGCTGCGGCGATCGCTGCAGGCACCACGTGCGCGGCGGGGTGTCCAGCGGCGTACTTGTTTCCTTCGTCGAGTTCCAGGCAGCACGAGGCAATCGCGTCGAGTTCGGCAGCCGATTCGACCGTGGTGCCGCGGGGTCCGCCGAGCGGGTGCGTCGAGCCGGGTTCGGCGTTCCAGTGGGCGCGTAATCGTGTCATCTCTGTGGTGCGCGCCCCGGCCAGTGTCACGCCCAGTAGGTCCAACAGAACGAGCTTGGCGCGCTCGGCGAGGTCGTCCGGCAAGGGCCGGCCCCGAAGTGTGTCGACTTCCTGGGCGAGCCGCGCGACGGAGTTCTCATGTTCCGTTGAGCGAAACGATAGTGAACCGTCCATTGTTGAATGTTAGAAGTAACAAGATCTGATCGTCAATGAAGCAACCGATAATGCCTGGTCTGTTACTCTGACGGCATCGCTTTGCTGTGAACTGGGTCGCTCCACAATGTTCCGCTTGGCGAAACGAACGCATTGCTGACGTGATCGGCGCGCTCAGCGAGTAGAAGGAGACAATCAATGTCCGATCAACTCCTCGATGCCGTCCAGCAGGGCGTGCACACGGTGGATCTCGGGAGGCAGCTGCGGGTGGGAATGCCGCAGTCGCCCAATCACCCGCAGTTCTGGCACACGCTGCCGCGCAGACACGGGGACATGACACGGTCGGACGGCGGTAGCGCAGCCAACGACATGATCACCACGGGTACCCACGTCGGAACCCACATCGACGCGCTTGCGCACGTGAGTCACAACGGGAAACTGCACGGCGGTGCCGACGCGGGCCAGTCCTGCCTCGGTGGAAAGTACGTGGAGCACGGCGTGCACACCATCGCACCGATGATCCGGCGCGGTGTACTGCTGGACATCCCCAGGCTTCTCGGTGTCGGTCGCTGCGATGGAGGTTACGAGATCACGGTCGACGATCTCGAATCTGCTTGCGCTGCACAGTCGGTCGAGATCCGTACCGGCGACGTGGTGCTGATTCGCAGCGGCTGGGGCCAGCTCTTCGACGAAGGCCTGCCCTACGTCGGAGGCCCTTCCGGCGTGCCGGGGGTCAGCGAAGCCGGGGCTCAGTGGCTCGCTGCCCTGCAGGTGCACGCGGCTGGTGCCGACACCATCGCGTTCGAACGACTCGCCCCCGGCGGAGGTCACGCTCTCCTGCCCGCACACCGAGTGCTGTTGGTGGAGAGCGGAATCTACATCATCGAAGCGTTGGACCTCGAAGAATTGTCGCGTCAGGAGATCTTCGAGTTCACGTTCCTGCTGGTGCCGCTGAACATCTTCGGTGCAACCGGCTCGCCGGTTCGCCCTCTGGCGGTGACGTCCGCATGAGTGAACTCACCCTCGCGCAGCAGGTGGCGCGGTTCGCTGTGAACACGCGATACGAGGATCTGCCGGAAGATGTGGTGGCCTCGGTCGGTATGCGCGTTCTCGATACCCTCGGAATCGCGGTCGCGGCCACGGACCTCGATACCAGCCGCGCCGCCATCGCATGGGCGTGCGAACAGGGTGGCACTGCGACGGCGACAGCCATCGGAGTCGACGTCGCGCTACCGCCCATGCTCGCCGCATTCGTCAACGGGGTGCTCGCGCACTCCTTGGACTTCGACGACACACATCTGCCCTCTATCCTGCATCCGAGCGCCAGCGTGGTTCCCGCTGCCTTGGCTGCTGCCCAGGAACACGGTGCCGACGGCCGCGCCCTGGTGCGCGGCATCGCAATCGGCCTCGAGGTCTGCGTTCGGCTCGGCATGGCAGGCTTCGACCCGGACGCCAAGAACTCGGTGTTCTTCGAGCACGGCCAACACGCAACCTCCATTTGCGGCGCGATGGGTGGTGCCGTAGCGGCTGCCGTCATCGGGGGTGCTTCCGAGACCGGGATCGTCGACACCATGGGCATTGCGGCGTCGATGGCATCGGGCATCATCGAAGCCAACCGCACCGGCGGAACCGTCAAGCGCATGCACTGCGGGTGGGCCGCGCATTCCGCACTGTCGGCCGCGGGACTGTCCAGGCACGGGATCACCGGCCCGCCGACGGTCCTCGAAGGCCGGTTCGGGTTCTTCCAAGCCTGGTTGCACGAACCGGGCCGGGCAAACGAAATAGTCGCCGGACTCGGTACCGAGTGGGCGGTTCCGGGCATATTCTTCAAACCGTATCCCGCCAACCACTTCACCCATGCCGCCATCGACGCAGGGGCTGCGCTACGCAAGCGCGGAATCGTGTTGGAGGACATCGGCACATTGGAGCTGGGTGTCCCGGCCGCAAACCTGCGCACGATCGGTGAACCGATCGAGGTCAAGCGCACTCCTGCGACCGGTTACATGGCTCAGTTCAGCGGCCCGTACGCCGTGGTCGTCGGACTGCTGGGCGGTGGGGGACTCGGTGCCGCTCTCGAGGACTACTCCGACGAGTTGGCCAACGATCCGCAGCGGCGGGAGTTGATGGCAAAGGTCTCGGTCGTGCCGGATTCGCGGTGCGACGCCATTTTCCCCCATCAGTTCCCGGCGGTCCTGACGGCCACGATGACCGACGGTTCCGTACTCGTCGAAGAAGTCCTGACGACTCGCGGTGGTCCGGAAAGACCACTGTCGTTCGAGGAGGTGTCGGCCAAGTTCACCAGCAACGCGCAACAGTTCCTGAGCGAGACCGAGCTCGGTGCGTTGGCCGGTCGTTGCCATGCACTCGGCGAATTGTCGAACATCACCGAACTGCTTGCGCCCCTGACGGTATCGAAGAACCAGTAGAGGCGCTGCACCGCCCAGTTCTCGGCTGGGCGGTGCAGTAGTTCGGCTGATTACGCGCGAGCCAGGACTTCCCGAGCTCCACGAACCACGGCTTCGTCGACGAATCGGCCGGAGTCGTCGACCGTCGGTCCTCCGTGAGCTGCGTCGTACAGCTCGAGCAACCTCCGAGCGGCGTTCACATCTTCGTCGGTGGGTGTGAGTGCGGCGTTGATGATGGGCACCTGGCTGGGGTGCAGTGCTGTTCGGGCTCGAAAGCCCATCTCGACAAACCGTGCGGTGGTGGTCTCGAAGCCGGCGAGGTCTCGGAAGTCCGTCGAGGTGGGTGCGATCGGGGCTGCGATACCAGCTGCAGCGCAGTCGATCACGATGCTCGTGCGGATTCCGTCGATCACCGTCGCCGTGTCCTCGGAGCGGGTGATGCGCAGGTCTGCCAAGAGGTCGACCTCGCCTATCCCGAACGTGCGAATTCGGTTGCAGCGGGCCATCTCCGGCAAGGCACGCAGTGCGTGGGCGGTTTCGACGAGACCGATCAATTCGACATCGGGGAGCCCTCTCTCGGAGATAATTCGGTCGGCATGGGTGAGCGAATCCACCGAACATTTTGCAACCATGATGCCGGTGATTCCCACCCTGCCTACCGCGTCGAGATCCTCCTCGAGGAATTCAGGGGTGACGCGAACCCACACTTCGGTGGCGGTCGGCTCTGTGATGTCGAGCCACTGCGCGACGTCGTGGCGAGCTCGTTCCTTGTACGGCAACGGAACTGCGTCTTCGAGGTCGATGATGACGGCGTCGGCCGCGCCCCGTACTGCCTTGTCGAACAGCTTGGGCTTGACCGCAGGAACATAGAGAAACGACCGGGCGGAGGACAGTGTCATCGGCTTGTACGAGCTTCCAGGATCTGGGTGATCGATGTCGCGGCGGCGACCACCTGGCGGGCATGAATCATGTGTTCGTCGTCCGCCGAGGACGAGTAGCGGAAGGCCGGACCGGACGAACTGACAGAGCCGAGTACATGTGCGGCCCCGTCGAAGAACGGTGCCGCAATGGAGGCAGCTCCGGTGTTCCGCTCGTTCGTGGAGGTAGCGTACCCATTGGTTCGGATGTCCTGAAGTCCTTCGTGGAAGTGACTTTCGTCGGCATCGGGGGAGTGTGCCCGCAGCTCTTGGAAGGCTTCCACCGCAAAGCGTTCGGGCAGGAAGGCCAATATCGCGCGGCTCGATGCTCCTGAGTGCAAGGCGTACTGGGGCCCGATCTCGACCACCATCTTCACCTCTTGCGGGCTCTCGTATTGGTCGAGGTACACGCGTCGATGTCCGACGAGGACCGACAGAGTTGCGGTCTCACGGGTTTGAGCGCGCAGGGAACGCAGGACCGGGGCAGCGACGGACCTGACGTCCAGCTGGCTCCACGCCTTGGTTCCGAGGCCGATAGCCGCAGGACCGAGGGCGTATGTCGACTCTCCCACGACCGGCTGCACGATCGAGCGTGACGCCAGCGATTGCAGGATTCGGTGAACGACAGCTTTGCTCAGTTCGAGTCTGCGCGCGATCTCCGAAACCCCCAGGGCCCGATCGGATTGTGCGAAAGCAATGAGCACATCGGCGACGCGATCTGCCGACTCCGTGCCCGTCGATGTTTCCAGTACCGGCTTGCTGACCATATGTGTCACCTTTCGGATGTGCCTGCGTTCCGCTGGGCGAACCATACCCGTAACAAGAATTTGACGAAAGGTCCTGTTCTGAGCGCGTGATGCATGACATACTCGGTTCCAGCGAGAAAAGTCATCAATCTGATGGTGCGCTCAGCGGAACGATCGAGTTCCGCCCTCTTGTTCGACTCGGCGCCGGTGGGTGCGGAAGGCAGACACAACAATGAAGAAGCTCGTAGGTGTGCTGACAGCGGTTGCGGTCGTGGGTGCGGCAGCGTGTGGATCCTCATCGGGTTCGGACGATTCGGGGCCGATCAAGATCGGCTCGGTGCACCCCACCACCGGTGCGCTCGCCGGTGTGGGTGGTCTGATGAACGACGGTGCAGCGCTGGCAGTTTCCGACATCAATGCGGCAGGCGGCATCGCAGCCCTCGACGGGCGGTCACTCGAACTGGTGTCCGGTGACAGCCAGGGCAAGGCCGAAGTCGGCCAGAGCGAGGCGCAACGCTTGATCGACGACGGTGCCGTGTCCCTCGTCGGTACGTACCAGAGCGACGTGACGCAGAACGTCGCGTCGGTCGCCGAACGGTCTCGTGTGCCCCTGGTCATCGACGTCGCGGTGGACGACAAGATTCTCGAACAGGGTTACCAGTATTCGTTCCGTATGCAGCCGAATGCCTCGAGCATGGGCACCGACGGTGCCAAGGCGCTCGCCGCGATCGAGGAGCAGACGGGGCAGGCTATCGACAGAGTGTCGTATCTGCACATCGAAGGCTCGTTCGGTGACAGCGTCTTCGACGCCTTCGAGGCCGAAGCCGCAAATCAGGGAATCTCCTCCGTGCAGGAAATCACCTATCCGGCAACGAACTTCTCGGACGCGACCACCCAGGTTCGGGAGGCAGCCGTGTCCAATCCCGATGTCATCGTCGCCACCGGTTACTACCCGGACGGTTTGTTGATCGCTCGCGCGGTCGAGCAGTTGAACCTGAACGTCAAGGGCGTGTACGGAATTGCCAACGGCGCGTTCGACGACAGCTCCTTCCCGAGCGATGCCGGTGCTGCCGGCGCAGGCGTTCTCAGTGCCAATTACCACTTCGATGCCACCAGCGACCGCGTCACCGACATCCGTGCACGCTTCGAGGCTCAGTACGGGCGACCCATGGAAACGGCAGCGATGTTGTCCTACCAGGCAGTCGAGGTCATCGCGGCAGGCCTGGAAGGCGGCGCTTCGACCGACCCCGAGGATCTGCGGGACGCGATTGCGGGCGTCTCGATCGAGGATCCGTTGCTCGCCTTCAGTGGGCCGATCGAGTTCGACGAAACCGGTGAGAACAAGAACGCGACCGTCATCGTCACCCAGGTACGCGACGGTGCGATCGCCCAGGTCTTCCCCGAAGAATTCGCAACGGACGCAATCGAGTTCCCGGTAGGGGCGGGACAATGACGTCCACGGCCCCAACCGTCGACAAGGCGGGAAAGCGCGGACTCTCGGGTCTCGGCCCCGGTGCTCCCGTGCTGGCCGCAATCGTCGTTGTCATGGCGGTCATCTATTTCGTCGGTGGTAAGGACCAGGGACTGGTCACCCAGGCGGTCGTCTCCGGTCTGCTGCTCGGCGGCGTCTACGCACTGATCTCGGTCGGGTTGACGCTCATCTTCGGCGTTCTCGGCATCGTCAACTTCGCCCAGGGAGCGATGCTGACGATGGCCATGTACATCGTCTACGCCTTGTCCACGGCAGGCCTTCCGGTCTACGTTGCGACACTCGTGGCGGTTCCGCTGATGTTCGTCTTCGGCATGATCGTGCAGGCGACGTTGCTGACCAAGCTGACGATCAGCGGGAGCCACGACGGCCCGCTGCTGGTCACTCTCGGTCTGTCGCTGTTGATCATCAACGTGCTGTTGATGATCTTCGGCGGACGTCCACAGTCGGTGCAGGCACCGATCGACGGTTCGCTGAACGTGCTCGGGGCCGTCGCATCATGGCCACGTGTGGTGGCGTTCATCGGTGCTGCGCTCGTCGCCGTTGCGTTGACCGCCGTGTTGAAGCGGACGCCGCTCGGCTTGTCGATCAGGGCAGTTGCGTCGAACTCGGAGGGGGCCAAGCTCGTCGGCGTCGACATCGGCCGGGTCTACGCTCTCACCTTCGGAATCGGCGCGGCCTGTGTGGCTGTGGCCGGCGGATTGATGACGCCGTTCACCAGCCTCACGCCGTCGGTCGGCGAGCAGTTCACGATTCTGGCGTTCGTCATCGTCGTTCTCGGCGGACTCGGCAGCGTGGTCGGTGCCGTGGTCGGCGGGCTCGTCATCGGGCTCGTGCAGACGGTCGGCGCGCTCTACCTACCCGGAACGGGCTCGCTGATCCTCGTGTTCGCAGTGTTCGTCCTCGTCCTGTTTCTCAAGCCCGAAGGATTGTACGGAGCTCGCCGATGACAACGACCGGTACCGCACCCACCCCGGTGCAGGACGATTCACGACTGAAGGACACGTGGCTTCGTCGCCAACTGATCACGCTGGCAATAGGATTCGTCGTCGTCGCGGCATTGCCGTTGATGCTGGGCGAGCAGGCGCAGACCGTGGCCGTCCGCACGTTGATCTTCGCGATCATGGCGGTGGCCTGGAACATCATGAGCGGCTTCGGCGGCATGTTCAGCTTCGGTCACGCCGCGTTCTTCGGCATCGGCGCTTACACGGGTGCGTTCCTGCTCGTCGAACACGATGTGTCGCCGTGGATCTCGATGATCGTGGCGGCGTGTATCGCCGCTGTGGTGGGCACACTGATCGCCTATCTGTGTCTGCGTTACCGGCTTGCCGGTTCGTACTTCGCGTTGGCCACGTTCGCCTTCGCCCAGATGTTCCTGCTGTTGGTCCAGAATCTCGAGGTCTTCAACAAGACCGAGGGCTTCAATGTGCCGATTCTGCCGCGTGATTCGTGGTGGATGTTGCAATTCGAGAAGGGCAGCGCCAACTACCTCTGGATCCCGTTGGTGATACTTGCTCTCGCGGTTCTCGGCACCATCTTCTACACGCGTTCTCGTGCAGGCCAGTTCGTCCAGGCCACCCGCGACGACGAGACAGCCGCAGCATCGCTCGGTATCGACACGATGAAGTATCGGCTGATCGCCGTCGCGGCGAGTTGTGCGCTGACCGCCGTCGCCGGCGTCTATTACACGCAGTACTACTTCTTCGTCGGACCCGAGCAGGCCTTCGGCTCGGCGGTATCCGTCGAAGCCATCGTGCCGGCCGTCATCGGCGGAATCGGAACGATCTGGGGCCCGGTGATCGGTGCAGCCGTCATCGGGCCGCTGTCCGAGTTGATCAACCAGTTGCTCAGAAATCCGCCGCAATTCCTCGAATTCCTGCAAGGAACAATCGGTTTGGACGTCGCCGCCTATTCGGTGATCCTCATTCTGATCGTGATCTTCCTGCCCAAGGGAATCTTCGGGACGATCCGTGAGAGGTGGAACCGATGAGCCTGTTGAGCATTGAGAACCTGAGCAAGTCCTTCTCGGGAATCCACGCGGTACGCGAGGTCAGCCTCGACGTGCCCGAGCACGAATTTCTCGGCATCATCGGCCCCAACGGGGCAGGTAAGACGACCCTGTTCTCCCTGCTGTCGGGTGAGCAGCCCCCGACAGCAGGCCGAGTGATCTTCGACGGAACGGATATCACCGGATGGCCGGCGAGCAAGATCGCGCGGGCCGGTCTGGTTCGTACGTTCCAGTTGATGCGCCCCTTCGAGTCGATGTCGGTACTCGAGAACGTCACCATTGCCGCACTGTCGAAGCGCAAGTCACGCAAAGATGCTCGACGCCACGCGCTCGAGGTGCTCGACCGGGTCCAACTGTCGGATCAGGTCGGCGGCAAGGTCTCGACCATGTCCACTGCGGGGTTGAAGCGACTCGAACTCGCGCGGGCTCTCGCGATGGAGCCTCGGGTCGTTCTGCTCGACGAAGTACTGGCCGGGCTCGTCCCCGCCGAGCGCGCACCCATGATCGAGCTGTTGCGCAGCGTGCATCAGCAAGGCCAGACGGTGATGTTCGTGGAGCACATCATGGCAGCGGTGATGGCGTTGTCCGAGCGTTTGGTCGTCATGCACGAGGGCGCTGTGTTGACCTCGGGCGACCCGCGCACTGTCGTCGCCGACGAACGAGTCGTCGAGGCCTACCTCGGTGAGGAGAAGACCGCATGATGCTCGAAATCGACGACCTCCACGCCGGCTACCGCAGGCTGGAGATTCTGCACGGACTGACGTTGGGGGTCGACAAGAACGAGATCGTCTCGCTCATCGGTGCCAACGGTGCGGGTAAGACGACGACGCTACGTGCGTTGTCCGGCCTCGTCACCACGTCCGGTGGCCGAATCATGTTGGACGGAAACCCCATTCACGGCATGCGTGCCGATCGAATAGTCAAGGCGGGTCTGGTCCACGTGGCGCAGGACCGCGCGCTGTTCGGTAGCCTCTCCGTAGCCGAGAACCTCGAGATGGGTGCCTACTCGCAGAAGCACGGAACCGTACGCTCGTCGTTGGATTCGGTCTTCGAGTTGTTCCCTATCCTCGCCGAACGCCGGGAACAACGCGCCGACACCATGTCCGGTGGGCAACAACAGATGTTGGCCATCGGACGAGCCATGATGGCCCGTCCACGGGTGCTGACGCTGGACGAACCGTCCGTCGGACTAGCACCGAAACTCGCCGCGGAGGTTCTCGACGCTATCGTGCGCATCCGCGACTCCGGCGTGACGGTGCTGATCGTCGAACAGAACGCCGCGCAGGCACTGGCCATCTCCGATCGCGCCTACGTAATCGAGAGCGGCTCGATCGTGTTGACCGGCAGCGGTTCCGAACTGGCACACGACGAACGCGTCAAAGCGGCGTACCTCGGCATTTAGGAGCCCCACGCACATGCACCTCTTGGCTTACACCCCGATCGACGTCGACTCGGCCGAACTGGCTCGTCGGCAGCGTCGGTACGACCAGTTGGCCCCGTCCGGCGTCACCGTCGAACTCCGCGACATCGGACCCGACGCGCCCGATGCGCTCGACACAGAATTGGACATCAGACGTTCCGAGGATGTCCTGTCTGCGGCCTTTCATGCTCTACGCGACACCGAAGCAGACGGCTTCCTGCCCGACTGCGTGCTGGATCCGTGCGCAGAGGAAGCGGACTCGTTTGCTGTACCCCTGTACGGATTGACTCGACTGACCGCGTCGTTCCACGCGTCCCAAGGAAGCCGCATCGGCGCTCTGGCCCGAAACGAGGCCATCGCCGCCGAACTGGACCGCAGGCTCGGCTTCTACGGTCTCGTCGCCGAGGCCACTGTTGTTCTGGGACTGGGTGTTCACGACATCGCCGATACTCGGGCGTGGGGACGAGCAGTGTCCGAGCACGCGCGCGAGTTGCACTGCGACGTCGCCATCAACGCCTGTTCGGCAGTCGACCTGACGGATCCTCCGGTGTCTCCGTGGGTAGTGGACCCCACAGCAACGGCGCTACGACTGCTGGGACTTCGCAGCGAATTGAAGGTCCTCGCATGAGCGCGGAGGGCCCCGATCTCGTCGTTGCAGGTGCGGGCGGCGGACTCGTCGCGGCGCTCAGGGCTGCCCAGCTCGGTCTCGACGTATTGGTGGTCGAGGCGAGCGAACACTTCCGGCGCGGCAACAACACGGCGATGTCCACCGCGATGATCCCGGGCGCGGGCTCGCGGTGGCAACGCGACGCGGGAATCGACGACTCACCGCAGCAGTTCGTCGACGACGTGATGCGCAAGACCAAGGGCACAGCCGACGCTCGGTTGGCCACGGCGCTCGCCGACGTCAGCGCTCCCTTGGTGGAATGGTTGGCAGATCATCTGGATCTTCCGCTGGCGTTGGTGACCGACTTCGCGTACCCGGGGCACTCCCGATTACGTTGTCACACAGTCGAAGGCCGACACGGTAGCGCGATGCTCGATCACCTCGCCCGTGCTGTGGCGGCCGAGCCTCGGATCGACATGCTGGTTCCGGCGCGCCTCACCGATGTGTCGGTCGACCTCGGCGGTGGAGTGGACGCGGTGACTGTCACGCTGCCCGACGGCAACACCGAGGTCATCCCTACTCGCGCAGTACTGTTGGCCACCAACGGATACGGCGCGAACGAGGCTCTCGTGGAGCAGCACGCTCCGGAAATATCGTCGGCGCGGTACCACGGCAGCGAGCACTCCACCGGAGATGCTCTCGCCATCGGGCGCAAGCTGGGAGCGGATGCGGCGTACCTCGACGCCTATCAGGGGCACGCGGCACTGTCGAAGAAGGCGACGACGCTCGTCGGCTGGGCCACTGTGATGCACGGCGGAATCGTGCTCGACGCAACGGGCCGCCGATTCGGTGACGAAACTACCGGCTACTCCGAATATGCCGCCGCTCTCGCGGCTCGGCCCGGATCCGAGGGCTGGGTCGTCATCGACAGGGAGGTCTACGACAAGTGCCTGTCGTTCAAGGACTTCGAGCAGACGGTGGCCTCCGGTGCGGCAGTGTGGGCCGATGACGCTGCAACTCTGGCCGACGCGACCGGCCTGCCGGCCGAGGCGGTGGCAGAAGAACTCGCGGCTGTGGCAGGGTATGCACAGGGCGACGTGCCGGATCCGTTCGGCCGCAGCTCTTTCGAGCACACCCTGACCGAACCGTACGCGGCCATCAAAATCGTCCCCGCGTTGTTTCACACGCAGGGCGGCCTCGTCGTCGACGAGAACGCGCGAGTACTGCGGCCCGACGGGTCTGCAATCGACGGACTGTTCGCCTCCGGCGGTGCGGCAATGGGCATTTCGGGCCACGGGGCCGCCGGTTATCTGGCGGGCAACGGGTTGTTGCCCGCGCTCGGGCTTGCGTACCTCGCGGCCAGTTCTCTCACAACTTCCTAACTAGTGAAAAATCTCGAAAGGACAATCATGTCAACGTTGTTGATCACCAATGCCCGCGTCGTGCGACCGGGATCGGCCGCTCCCGACGAGGGGGAGTTCCTCGACCTTCTCATCGAAGACGGCAAGTTCACCCGCATCGAAGCGGGAATCGATGCTGCCGGAATCGACACGGTCATCGACGCCGCAGGCAAGGTTGCGTTCCCCGGAGTGGTCGACGCGCATCAGCACTGGGGTATCTACAACTCACTCGGTGAGGACGCCGAGATCGAGTCGCGGGCCTGCGTGCAGGGCGGCGTCACCACCTCGCTGTCCTACATGCGTACCGGGCAGTACTACATGAACACCGGCGGCTCCTACGCCGACGTCTTTCCGACCGTGCTCGAGGCCACCGAGGGCCGACCGTACGTGGACTACGCCTACCACCTGGCACCGATGTCCAAGGGTCACATCGACGAAATCCCGGCACTTATCGCCGAGCACGGCGTCACCTCGTTCAAGATCTTCATGTTCTACGGCAGCCACGGCCTGCACGGGCGCTCGACCGACCAGAGCGAGTTCCTGATGACGCCCAAGGGCGAGCGTTACGATCTGGCGCACTTCGAGTTCGTCATGCGCGGAATTCAGGCTGCGCGAGAACAGTTCCCGGACAAGGCCGATCACATCTCGCTGTCGCTGCACTGCGAGACCGCCGAAATCATGAGTGCGTACACCAAGATCGTCGAAGAAGAAGGCACACTGCAGGGACTGGCCGCCTACAGCGCGTCACGGCCACCGCACTCCGAGGGCCTCGCCGTCACGATCGCGTCGTTCCTGGCCGACGAGACGCAGCTGCCAAACATCAACCTGCTGCACCTGTCCTCGCGCAAGGCGCTGACGGCGGCAATGCGGATGGCGAAGGCCTTCCCGCACGTGAACTTCCGTCGTGAGGTGACCATCGGGCACCTCTTGGCAGATATCGACACTGCCTACGGGCTCGGCGGCAAGGTCAACCCGCCGTTGCGTCCTCGAGACGACGTCGAAGCGTTGTGGGAGCACCTGCTGGCCGGCGATATCGACTGGGTCGTCAGCGATCATGCGTGCTGCAAGGACGAGAAGAAGTTCGCCGAGGACCGCGGCGACATCTTCGCCGCCAAGTCCGGCTTCGGCGGGGCCGAGTACCTGCTCCCCGGTTTGGTCAGCGAAGGCCGCAAACGCGGGCTGAGCTGGCGCCGGATCGCCGAGCTCACGTCCCTCAACCCGGCGTTGCGCTACGGCCTGCCGGGCAAGGGCGACATCGCCGTCGGGATGGATGCAGACCTCGCGCTGGTCGACCCCGATCACACCTGGACCGTGAGCCCCGAAGACTCCGAGTCGGCCCAGGAATACACGCCGTTCCAGGGCTTCGAACTCGGTGCCAAGGTGACCGACACGTTCGTCCGCGGACAGCGTGTGCTTGCTGACGGTGCCGTCTCCGGCGCGCCCGCCGGTCGCTACCTGCACCGCCCGTACCTGTGACGGGGCCGCTCGAGGGCGTCAAGGTACTCGATATCTCGACGATCCTCGCCGGGCCGCTCGTCGCGCAGATCCTGGGTGATTTCGGTGCCGAGGTCATCAAGATCGAGCACCCGACGAAGCCCGACGGGATGCGGGGACACGGTCTGGACAAGGACGGACACCCGCTGTGGTGGACGATGATCAGCCGCAACAAGCGGACGATGACGTTGAATCTCGGCAACGAGCGCGGAGCGGAGATCTTTCGGCGTCTCGCGGCAGAGGCCGATGTGGTGGTCGAAAACTTCCGGCCGGGCACACTCGAGCGCTGGGGGCTGGGATACGACGTCCTGTCCGAAGTGAACCCCGGCCTGATTCTGTTGCGTGTCACCGGTTTCGGGCAGACCGGGCCGTATTCCACCAGGCCCGCATTCGGAACACTCGTCGAGTCGATGAGCGGCTTCGCCCACCTGACCGGTGAAGCCGACGGCCCGCCGACGCTCCCCGCATTCGGGCTCGCCGATTCCCTCGCCGGAATAGCGGGCTCGTCGGCGGTGTCCATGGCATTGCTGCATCGCACCAACAACGGCGGCAAGGGGCAGGTCATCGACCTCGACCTGTTGAGCCCGATCATGGCCGCGGTGGGCCCGGGCGTCATCTACGCCGACCAGTTGGGTATCGACCAGGAGCGCACCGGAAACAGGTCCAGCAACAACGCACCACGCAACCTGTACAAGACGGCGGACGGCCATTGGCTGGCGATCTCCACGAGCGCCAATTCGATAGCCGAACGCGTCCTGGTGCTGGTGGGTCACCCCGAGGTGCTCGACGAACCCTGGTTCGCGACCGGCCGGCAGCGCGCCGCGCACGCGGATTTGTTGGACGATTACGTCGGGGGCTGGATCGCCGAGCGGACGCGGGACGTCGTCATCGACGAGTTCGAGAAGGCAGGTGCTGCAGTCGCTCCCGTGTACAAACCCAGCGAACTGCTGTCGGATCCGCAGGTCAATGCCATCGAGATGGTGACGACCGTGGAAGACGACGATCTGGGGCCGGTCCGTATGCAGAATGTCATGTGGCGGATGGGCGGTAGCCCCGGCCGAATTCGGCACACCGGTCGACGGCACGGGGCCGATACCGACGTCGTACTGTCCGAACTCGGCTGTACGGCGGACGAGATCGAGGCCATGCGACGCGACAGCGTGGTGTAGATCGATCCCGCGGTAGCGGGTGTCGGAACGCTGCGGCGGGTCAGGCGGGGAGCTGTCGAATCACCGAAGCGACGGCCTCTGCCTGGTCTGCGATACGAGGGCCCCATCGACTCGACAGGTCCTCGTCCATCGGGAAGATCCGGCCGTCGCGGACGGCGGTCATCGATCCCCAACCCGGTCGCGACGAGACGGAAGCGGATGTGACGCCACAGCATTGGGCGTCGGCAAGAAACACCACATCCGGGTTCGACGTGATGACGGCCTCGGCGGCGAGCTGCGGGTAGTCGCCGGCGTCGGAACCGTCGGCGATGCTGGTGAGTCCGAACAGACCGTAGATCTGCCCGACGAAGCTCGCACTCGTCACCGTGTACAACGTGTCGTCGAGTTCATGGAAGTACGTCAGCGGCGCCTCGCGGGTCGGGACGCTCGCGACGGCTGCATCGATCCGGTCACGAGTCCGGGATACGACGGCATCGCCGTCGGCGTCGTGGCCGGTGGCGTCCGCGACGCGCTCGATCTGCGAGTAGGCATCATCGAGGCTCGTCGCGGCAGGCAGCACCAGCGTCGGAACGCCTGCCTCGGCCAGTGTCGACGTCACGAGGCCCAGGTCGGTGGAGGCGATCACCAGATCGGGGTCGTACGCCACGATCGCTTCGAGGCTCGGGGTGAACGCCGACAACCCTGTCTTCGGAGCATCGGCGGGGAAGTCCGATTGATCGTCCACGGCCACCACCTGGTCGCCCGCCCCGACGGCGTACAGCGTCTCCGTCGCCGTCGGGCTCAGCGACACGATCTTCTGCGGAGCAGCGTCGATGGTGACCGAGCCGCCGTCCGAGCCGGATGTGATCGTCCTCGGAAACTCGCCACTCGCCGCGGGTGCCGGATCGGCGGCGGGTGGCGCGTCCGTTTCCGTGGTGCTGCATCCCGCCGCTACGAGCGCGACGACCGCGAACCCGGCTGAGATCATTCGTGCCGATCGACGCTGCACTGCCACTCCTGTGTTGTCCGGTGTCTCTTCGAACGCCAACACTATCGGGGAGCGGTCAACGCCCCAGGCTCCGTGCCAAGTACCTACCGGTGTGGGTGTCCGAGGCCACCAGCTCGTCGACCGTGCCGGTGAAGGTGATCAGCCCGCCGTTGTGGCCGCCGTCGGGACCGAGATCGATGATGTGATCCGCCGCGGCGACGACGTCGAGGTTGTGTTCGATGACGATCACCGACCTGCCCTCGTCGACCATCCCGGACAGCAACGCAACCAAGTTCGACACATCCGACGGGTGCAGTCCCGTCGTCGGTTCGTCGAGCACCAGCACCGAAGACGACCCGATCAGCTCGGTGGCGAGTTTGAGACGTTGCCGTTCGCCGCCGGACAGGGACGACAAGTTCTGGCCGAGCGAGAGATAGCCGAGTCCGACGTCCCGGCAGCGGCGCAGAATGTCTCGAATCTTCTTGACCTCGAGGAAGTCCTGCGCGTCCTCGACGGACATCTCGAAGATGTCGGCGATGCTGACGCCGTCGACGGTGTGTCGGATGGCCCCGGAGCGAAAGCGCCTGCCCTGGCACGTCTCGCAGGTACTCGTCACGGGATCGGTGAATCCGAGTTCGATGAAGATGACACCGCTGCCCTGGCAATCGGGGCACGCGCCGTCCGAGTTGGGGGAGAACAGCGACGGCGGTTGCCCGGTCTTCTTGGCGAAGTACGCGCGGATCGGATCGAGCAGACCGGTGTAGGTCGCAGGGGACGAACGGCGTGAGCCCCGGATCGGTGCCTGGTCGATGACAACGGCGTCGGGCGCGGCCTCGCGCAGATGACCGTGGATGAGGCTCGACTTTCCGGAACCGGCGACACCGGTGACGGCTGTCAGTACGCCGAGCGGGATGTCGACGCTGACGTCGCGCAGGTTGTGGGTTGTGGCACCGGAGATGCTCAGCCAGCCCGAAGGCGCACGGGGAGTGCGTATCTCGGCGTCATCACGCCGGAGCGCGGAGCCGGTCCTGGTGTCGGCTCGGCGGAGTTCGTCGAAGGTTCCCTCGAACACCACTGTGCCACCGGACTTTCCGGCACCGGGTCCGATCTCGACGATACGGTCGGCGATGGCCATCACCTCGGGGTCGTGCTCGACGACGAGGACGGTGTTGCCCTTGTCGCGCAGCGCGAGCAGCATGTCGTTCAGGCGGTGGACGTCGCGAGGATGCAAACCGGTCGTCGGTTCGTCGAAGACGTAGAGCATGTCGTTCAGCGTGGCTCCGAGGTGTCGGACCATCTTGATGCGCTGGGATTCACCACCCGAGAGCGAGGACGTCGCACGGTCCAGGCTCAGGTAGCCCAGGCCGAGATCGACGAGCCTGGTCAACTGCGTGACGATTTCGGCGGTGACGGAGTGCAGGCCCTTGATGTCCCATTGTTCGATACGGTCGGCTAGTTCGGAAACCTGCATGGCGAACGCGTCGGGCAGGGACAGTCCTTCGAGAGTGGCACCGCGGATGGTGTCGTTGTAGCGGGAACCGCCGCAGGCCTCGCAGACGCCGCGCGTGACGATGCGCTCGAACGCGGCTTTCGCCTTGCCCTTGAGCGCATCTGCGTCCTTGGCGAGGTAGCTTCGGCGGAACCTCGACACGATGCCCTCGTAGCTCTTCATGACGGTGTCGGGATTGGTCACCTCGACCTCGCCGGGCTTGGCGTCGAAGAAGAGGTGACGCTCGCGCGCCGAGTACTGCTCGATCGGGACGTCGAGATCGAACAGGCCCGAGTCGGCGAACACCCGGTACGGCCATTTGCCGACCTCGAAGTCGGGATGCTTGAACGGGCCCTCGCGCAACGACTTCGACTCGTCCACCAGTTCGCCGAGGTCGACGACCTTTGCCTCGCCGAGCCCCTCGCATTCGAGACACATTCCGGCGGGGTCGTTGAACGAGAAGGCGTTGGCGTAGCCGATGCTCGGCGTGACGGCGCGGGACCACAGCATGCGCAGCCAGTCTCCGATGTCGGTGATGGTGCCGACCGTCGACCTCGGGCCACCGAACAGTCGCTTCTGATCGACGATGACGACGGCCGACAGGTTCGCGATCAGATCTGCATCCGGTCGGCCGTAGGACGGTAGGAACGTCTGCGCGAACGCGGTGAACGTGGAGTTGATCTGCCGCTGGGCCTCGGCGGCGATGGTGTCGAACACCAGTGACGATTTGCCCGACCCGGAGACGCCGGCGAACACGACCAGCGAGCGTTTCGGCAGATCCAGGTCGACGTCGCGCAGATTGTTCTCTCGGGCTCCGCGCACCACGATCGTGGACAGTTCTCGTTCGGGTGTCGTTCGTTCGTCGGCAATCATCGGCTGGACTGCGTTCATCGCTTTGGCCACCTTTCGCTGCCCCGACGATGGTTCGTCCTGGGCCGACGCAGTCTACCGTACAGCGTACGGAAAAGGTGTGAGACGCTTTCGGAGTAACAGACTCCTTGGTCTGGCGATGTCATATGCGCATCGACCGACGGTGAGCGTCGGTCCTACCGAGAGGTTTTCATGTCGAGCAATACCCGGTTCACCGTGCGATCGGCCATCGTGCTTGCGATGTCCGCTGTGGCCCTTGCGGGCTGCGGATCGGATAGCCCGAGTGAGTCCGATGTCCGAACCGAGGTCCGTACGGTCACGGTCGAGGCGACCGCAGCCGCGCCGACCTCGGCCGTCAGAACCGACGACCCGAATGCCGCCGCGTCCGAGCCCGTCGTATCCGAATCGACCGCGCCGGCGCCGGCCCTCGTCGCAATGCCTCCGGTTGTGTGTATGAATCTGCAGTCTGCGCAGAACGCGATCCAGGCGGCCGGTGTCTTCTACTCCCGCAGCGCTGACGCGTCGGGGGAGGGCCGGATGCAGGTCAACGATTCGAACTGGATTGTCGTCGAACAAGATCCGACTCCCGGTGTCCTCATCGGCGAGGGCGAAGCCGTGTTGTCGGTGGTCAAGATCGGAGAACCGAACAACTGTTGACGGGTCAGCTCGGCAGGCGGTGTCGAGCTTCGGACTCGGCCTCGCTGCCGGGGGTGCTGTAGGCGAGGTGCCCGCCGACGAGTCCGCCGAGTCCTGCGGCTGCGAGGCCCGCCGCCGCCAGAGCTTTGGCGACTCCGTCGGTCTGCTTCCGGCGACGGAGGTAGGAGCCCAGAAAGAGGAACACGCCGGTCGCGTTCGAGGCCGCGTGGATGATGCCGACCCGCCGCTGCACAGTGTTCATCGTCGACCAGTCGGCCCATCCGGTCGCTATCGCCGGAGGCGCGGACGCGAGACCCAGCGCGACGACAATTTTGGCTGCCCTGGACTGGTTCTTGACGAGATCGAGCGCGACTGCGCTGGTCCAGCTGCCGATGGTCACCGTCACCAGCGCAGGGTGGATGGGGTGCCCGATCCACCGGCCGTGCAGCGCTGATCCCACGGCACTGTCCGCTACCGCAGGTGCAAGTACGCCATGGATCGCGTCGCTGGGTCCGTCGAGAAACGAGGCAGTCTCGAGACTGTCGAGTGCTTGTTTGATTGTCATGCAACACCGAATGCCCCGTGATCGGCGAGCGAACCATCGACGTCGAAGTCGAGGCAAAAAGCTTGGACGCCCTATAACGTCGTTGTCATGACGAACGGCACCCGAGTCAGCACCGTCGACGGCGTTCTGCGCAGGTCGGCGGCGAAATTTCCCGACCGTCCGGCTGTGACGTTCGAAGGCCGCAGCCATAGCTACCGCGAGCTCGACACTGCCGTGACGCGGGTCGCCCGTCGGTTGATCGCGATGGGCTTGGACAAGGGTGACCGGGTGGCGGCGTACGGCGTCAACTCCGACGCGTACGTGGTGGCATTTCTTGCCTGTGCGCGAGCAGGATTGGTGCACGTGCCCATCAACTACGCACTCGTGGGCGACGAGCTGCTGTATCTGCTCGATCAGTCGGGCGCACGGGTAGTGCTCGTCGACCCGGAATTGTCGAACACGCTCGATTCCGTTCGGAGCGGTACCGCCGTCGAGTTCGTGGTGTCGCTTCCGGATCTGCTCGACCCTGCCGGGGATGGTTCGGTCCTCGAGCCGGCCGCGGACTCCGCGGACCTGGCGCAGTTGCTCTACACCTCCGGCACGACGTCGAAACCGAAGGGCGCGATGATGTCTCACGGCGCGCTCGTTGCCGAGTACGTCTCGTGTGTGATCGCTCTGGGGTTCACTGAAGACGACGACCCGCTGTTGGTGATGCCGATGTACCACTCGGCGGGGATGCACGTGTTCATGCTGCCGTATCTGTCGGTCGGGGCGACCGTGCGACTGATGCGCAAGCCCGACGTCGCGGAGATTCTGCGGCGGATCGAGGACGAGAAGATCAAGTCGTTGTTCCTGGCCCCGACGGTGTGGGTTCCGCTCGCCAATCACCCCGACCTAGATTCTCGTGATCTGTCGTCGTTGAAGAAGGCGCAGTACGGGTCGTCGATCATGCCCGTCACCGTGTTGACCCGGCTGCGTGAGCGATACCCGGACATCGAGTTCTACAACTGCTTCGGGCAATCCGAAATCGGTCCGCTGGCAACGGTTCTGCAGCCGTCCGAGCACGAGGCCAGACCGGCGTCGTGCGGTCGTGCGGTGTTCTTCGTCGAGACCCGCGTCGTCGACGCGGACGGTAACGATGTGCCGGACGGTGAGCCCGGTGAGATTCTCTACCGCTCGCCTCAATTGTGCGACGGTTACTGGGACAAGCCGGAGGCGACGGCGGATGCGTTCTCGGGTGGGTGGTTCCATTCGGGTGATCTGGTGACTCGGGACGCCGAGGGGTTCATCACGGTCGTCGACCGGATCAAGGACGTCATCAACACGGGCGGAATTCTGGTTGCTTCTCGTGAGGTCGAGGACGTGATCTACACCCACCCCGCCGTTGCCGAGGTGGCGGTCATCGGGACTCCGGACGACAAGTGGATCGAAGCGGTGACTGCTGTCGTCGTGCTCAAGGACGGAAGTGAGGTGTCGGCGCAGGAGTTGATCGACCACGTGAAGGGCAGGATCGCGCCGTTCAAGGTGCCGAAGACCGTCACTTTCCTGGACGAGTTGCCCCGCAACCAGAGCGGAAAGTTGCTCAAGCGCGCGTTGCGCGCCTGAGTTGTTCAGGCTGCTCGCTGTTTTCGTCGGTGGTAGCTGGGGAGGGGCTGCTGTCTGGGGTCGACGGATTCGGGTGGGATGGCGTAGGGGTGTCCGTCGTCGCCCATGATGAGCTGCCAGTCGCCGTGGTGGACGAGGCGGTGGCATTCTCCGCAGACCAGCGCGAGGTTGTCGAGGTCGGTGCGGCCGCCGTGTTCCCAGAATCTGATGTGGTGGGCTTGGCACCACTGGGCTGGGCGGCCGCACATGACGCAGCAGGTGTCGCGGATGGTCAGGGCGATGCGTTGGTCGTCGCTGGCGAGTCTGGTGGTTCGTCCGAGCGCGAGTGGTACGCCGTGGTGGTCGACGATGACGGGGGTCAGGTCGGCGTCGCAGGTGACGAGTTCGGCGAGGAAGCGGCTGATGGGGCCGGTCCAGTCGAGGTGGAACGGCCATTCCGCGTCGCCCGGCTTGGGGACAGACTTCTGCCCGCCGTTACTGTCGCCGCCACGACGGGCCGCGGCATCGCCGCGAGGACCAGCGTCGCCCGGCTCGGACACAGATTCTTGCCCGGCACCACCACATCCGGATGTCGCATCGCCGCGAGCAGCGATATCCCCTCGAGCCACTCCATCCGGATGCGAGCCGTTGCTGTCGCCGCCGTTCGAGGAGCTCTTCGCGACCGAACCCGTGTCGACCGAATCCGTTGCGGTGCTGCCCGTTTGCGTGTTTCCGCCGTGGGCGAGCAAGTCCCGCAGGGGGACGATCAGGTGCACCGACGCCCGCGACCCAACCGCCGACCCACGAGTGCTGCCGCGGAGGTGTCGGTCGAGGATCTGATCGAGTGCATCGGCCCGGCGCTTCGACGGGCTGCGTGGGTCGCGCTCCCCGCCGGGACCTGGTCGCGGTGCCGTCAACGGCGACAGAGCGGTGAGCAGCTTCTCGGCGAGCAACCGGTCGATGTCGCCACCGAACTGGAAGCGGCCGTTGGCCAGAGGGTGCACGTCGAACCGGTTCAGTGCCGGGTTTTCCGACACCGGTCGCGGTGCGGGCGGCGGCGGAACAGGCTCGGGCGCAGGCGGTTCCGGATCCGGTGTCGGGTCGCCGTGTCGGTCGGAGGACGTGGCGGTGTCGGCGGCGCGACGCTCCTGTTCCTGCTGTTCTTGCTCTCGGCGTTGTTTCTCGGCTTTCGCGTGTCGCGCTCGGGCGTCGTCCGCGGCCGCATGCGCCAAAGCCTGCGCGCGGGAGGTCACCTGCCCCGCGGTGTTGCGCATCGCGGTGTCGAGCAATTCGTCGACAATTCCGTCGCGGCGGTCCTGATCCAACGTCGGGTCGGCCACCAGCACGACGTCGTATCCCTCAGCGATGGCGGCGGCGTGAGAGGCATGGATCCGGCCATCGGCGAGGGCGTCGAGCACCGTGGGGTGATCGAACAGCCAGTACCCCAGTGCGTTCTGGCGGGCGGCTGACCCGTCGGTGATCCGCACCGACTTCGCGTACCAGCGGGTGACGGACGAGTGCCCGAGTTTCATCGCTAAACCGCGGCGGTCTATCTCGGCGAGCAACATCAATCTCTGTGCTGCGAGGGCGTTTTCGAGGGAGTTCACGTCAGCAAGCTCGGAGACCAACTCCTGGTCCCCGAGCCCGAACACATCCCCCCATGTCTTCACACCACGAAAGCTATACCCACCCACCGACAGGTTTCCGTCAACGCTTCCAGCGGATCCGGATCGGTCCTTTTGCGGTCGAGGGATCTATGACCGACCCCTTCTGGGTGATCTCGACTTCGCCGGCGTCGACCATACGTCGGGCCGCGCGGCGAACGGGCTCCATCAAGTCGCGCCAGTCGTCGTCGGACAGGGCTCGTGCGACGTCCGAGGGGCAGATCGTCGCGTCGCGTGATCGGGCGTCGAGCAAGGATCGGATTTTGTCTTCGAGTTCCTTGTCGGTTGCACTCACTTTGCGCCGCCGGCAGGTGTCGCTGCAGTACTTGACGTCATCCCAGTTCTTCTCCCATTTCTTGCGCCACTCGATCCGCCGACCGCACGACGCGCAGACCTTGTCTGCGGGGTGCGCGGTGGAGGTACGACGGGAGTGGGCCACAGATCGACAGTAACCTCGTTGCCCAGGGCTCCGCCGTCCTCGGAGCGAAACTATCCTGTTTGCATGGCGATTCGACCGATCCTGGTTGCCGGTGATCCCCGGCTGACAACTCCGGCAACTCGCGTGACGGTGTTCGACGACGAGCTCGCAGCGCTGGTCGAGGAGATGTTCGAGACCAATACGGCTGCACCCGGTGCGGGCCTGGCGGCCAACCAAATAGGCGACCCACGTTCGGTCTTCGTTTACGACCTGCGGGACGGTGGGGTCCGTCACCGCGGACACGTGATCAACCCGGTGCTCGAGACCTCAGGGATTCCGGAGACAATGCCCGACCCGGACGACACCGAGGGATGCCTGTCCGTGCCGGGGGAGCTGTTTCCGACCGGGCGTGCTCAGTGGGCCCGTGTCACAGGTGTCGATGTGGAGAACAACCCGGTGACGGTGGAAGGCACGGGTTATCTGGCGCGGTGTTTGCAGCACGAGTCCGACCATCTGGCCGGGCTCCTCTACCTCGACCGCCTGCTCGGCCGCCATCGACGTGCGGCGAAGAAGATGATCAAGGAGAGGGGGTGGGTCGGGCCGGGCAACAGTTGGTTGCCTGGGGCCGACGCGCATCCGCTCGGACTGTGATTGCGGCTGTGCCCTATCCGACTGTCAGAACGGGTTGTAAACATAGAGCGTCCGGTAATCCCATTCCGACGATCCGGAGGGGATTCGGATCTCGGCGAGCACGTGGCCGTTCTGGGAGCATGATCCGCGGGCGTGGAACGACCAGCAGTCGATTTGCCGGCCGGTACCGAAGGGGCTGATGATCAGCGACTTCTCGCTCGCGCTGCCGTAAGCTGCGGGGTCGAATGCGCTGACGAAATTCGCGGTGGAGTCCTTGGGGCCGAACGGGTTGTCGTCGGGTGCAGCGGATGCCGTCGGCGCGGCGAGCACTGCTACGCCGATCGTCAGTGCAGCGCCTGCGAGGATCTTCTTCAGCATGGTGACTCCGTTCGTTTCGAGCACGAATACCCGGTGCTCGGTGATCGGCAGCAACGGACCGCGCGTTACGGGTCGCCCTCGGCGTCGAGCCCGGCACACTGGAGCGATGACTCGTATGGAAGCTCCCGCCGTCGCCCAACTACTCGGTCGGCGTCTCGCCGTGTGGGGCGGTGTGAGTGTGCTTGCCGGAACGGTGTTGGCGGTGCGCGGCTCGTCGCCTGCCCGTCGTGCATTCGGTCAGCAGACCGCGGGTTGGGGTGCGATCGATGTGGCGATCGCAGGGGCGGGAGCGCTCAATTCCTCGGTCCCGACGTCGAAGAGTCTGAGCAAGTTGCTGTGGATCAATGCGGGGCTCGATGTTCTCTATGTCGCGGCCGGTGCGCACATCGCCGTCCGGAAGCCCAGCTTCGGCCGTCGAATCACCGCTGACCAGGCAATCGGTCACGGAACGGCGGTCGTCGTGCAGGGCGCTGCCCTGTTCGCACTGGATACGACTCACGCGCGCATGATTGCCGGCTAATCACACGAGTGTCATTCTCGCCGTAGGCGTTTTGTCAAGTACCGACACGCCCAATTTGTTGCGCGATCAGTAGATTTGCGTAACACTCGTCCCATCAGTCACATCAGTATCGTGGGTCACGCGGGAAACGGTGGGTTCGTCCATGCGCTTACGTAGTCGGCAGATCGCTGTTGGGGCTGTCCTGGCACTGGCAGTGAGCGGGCTGAGCGCATTGACTGCGCCGACCGTCTCTGCAGAACCGTGCGGCGGCCTGGGTGGGCCGGGCTCCTCACCGCTGTTCGGTTCGTCGGGCAGCGCGGGAATGTCGGGCAAGAACCCGCAGGGACCGCAGGGTCCTCTGCCGCGCATCACCGGGAACAGCCAGAGCATCGCCTGGGTCACCGGTCCGCAGAGCGTGAACGACACCTACGACAACCTGGCGATGTCCGGAACCGACCTCGGTATCACCTGGGACAACGGTGCGGGCCAGATCTTGATGGCGTTCGGTGACACGTTCGGTGATTGCTCCTCCGGCAATGCCCAGTGGCGCAGCAATGCACTCTTCCGCTCGGACAAGGCGTCGACGAACCTGTCGCAGGGCATCACGATCGGTCCGGCCGACCCCGCGAATACCACCTCGGGTGCGGTTGTCAGAGCGAACAATCCGCGTTACGCCGCCGAGATCATCTCGAGCGCGAAGCTACCGAGCGTCGAGGACACGACCATCCCCACGGCGGCTATCGCGATCGGCAGCACCCAGTACATCAACTACATGTCGGTGCAGAGCTGGGGCACACCCGGTCGCTGGATCACGAACTACTCGGCGACGGCCAAATCGATCGACAACGGCCAGAATTGGACGACGGATCCCAAGACGATCCGCGTCAACAAGGGTGTCACGATCCCGGGCTTCACCAACGTCCACGAAAGCCAGGGCAAGTTTCAGCAGAGCGCCTACGTTCTGGGACAAGACGGTCGGTACCTGTACCAGTTCGGTACTCCCAACGGACGATTCGGTGACGCGTTCGTTTCCCGAGTCGCGTCGGCCGAAATCGAGAATCTCGACGCGTACGAGTATTCGACGCAAGATCCCGATCCGGCCAAGCAATGGTCCAAGAACGTCGGCGACACCGTGGCCGTGGTGAAGGGCCCGGTCAGCGAGATGTCGGTGGCGTGGAACGACTACCTCGGCCGGTACGTCATGATGTACGGCAACGAGAACAACCGGACGCTGGTGGCGCGCACGGCGGAAAACCCGGAGGGGCCGTGGAGCGAACCGAGGACGATTCTCGACGCCAACCAGACGGCAGGCGGCATCTACGCGCCGTTCATTCACCCGATGTCGAGCGGAAAAGACCTGTACTTCACGGCTTCTCGTTGGTCCGATTACAACGTCATGCTTCTGAAGACGAACCTCGACGCGTTGAAGTGACGCGTCCGGTGGCAGCGTCGAGGTAGGCGTCGACGTCCATGTCGACTCCTGCGGACAGCAGTCCACGCCGGATCGTCGAGAGATACTTGCTCGACGGTTCGCCGTGCTCTCGCACGATCGAACTAGTCAGCGTGAAGGCGGGCTGGTGCTCGATGTTCGGAAGCCGGAGCAACGCATCGTATTTCCCGCGATAGGCTTCACCGAGGCGGTCGATGTCGAGTGCGGCCCACTCGCCGATGCTCAGTGATTCCACAACCGAGATATCGACGGAATCGACCACGTTCTCCACTGCGGCAACATGCGCCAACCGCGCGCCGTCGATCAGGTATCCGTGCGCCAGTGACGGTTCGGCGGGATCGGTCGTCAGTGACACGAAGGCCGACGCCCCGGTCCACCGTCGGGACACGCCAGCGAAGTACAGGGCGTGATCGATCCACAACCAGCGTTCCGCCTCGACCGCTGCCGACGAGGGTGCCGGTGGATGCGCCCCGAACTCCGATCCGTCCTCGGAGCCCGTCAGATAGACGGAGAACCTCTCTCGCAACAGGTTCGAGCCGTATGCGACGTACCAGAGGCGGTCGGTCACTCGGCCTCGAACAGCTGCCGATACGCCTCGGCGAGTAGGTCGGCCGCGAGGTCGTTGTTGTGTGCCGCTGCGCCCGTTGAGTTTCCGGACCGCATCAGCCGCGCGTTGAGGCCGTACGCGAGATCGTCGAACGTGTCGTCGTCGATACCGAGGTCGACGTCCACGTCTTCTTCCAGCAACGCGCCGAGGTCGATCGACCACGACCAGACCCGCTCCTCTCGGTACGGTCCCCGTCCGGCGCTGACGGTTTCGTTGGAGACCTCGAGTTGCTCGTCGGTCCGGTCGCGCGGAACGTTGGTGTTGATGCGCAGGTCGAGTTCGATCGTGTCGTCGTCGTGCACGATTTCGTCGACTCGCAGGGTCTCGAAGCCGCCGCACGTCAGCGTCAGCAATCGTCGCGGACCGGTGTCGTCCTGTACGTCGGACAGAGCGGCTGTCTGCCAGAGGTATTTCGCGGTATTGGCTGGGTCGGGGATCGACGAGTTGATGTAGTCGGCCACGATGCTGCGGATGGCGGGGTACGCGATGTGGTCGGACAGTTCCCAGAATTGGCGACGACTGCGTCCTACGGCCGCGTCGAGGAGCGTCGTGCGCTTGGCTCGTTCTTTGGGCAGTGCCGTCTTCACTCCCGGAGTTTCGCCGATTGCGGTGGGCTCCGACGGGCGTTGTCGCAGGGGGTGGAGCTGGGACACGAGATCGGTGAGCTGCTCCAGACGATCTGCGGCACCGGGTGCAACATCGAGGGCCTCGATGTCTGGCCATATCTCGCGGTCGGCTTGCACTCGGGCCGCGAGTGATTCGGAGTAGCCCACGAAGGCCGCGTTGTCTGCGAAATGCAGAACGTAGAGTCCGTTTCTGTAGTCCTTGGCGGCGAAGATCGTGGCAATGGCCCCGGAATCGGTGACGTCGAAGCGTTCGAGGGCGAATCCGTCGGGTGTGGAGTCTGTCGGCATGGCAGTGAATCTACCGACGCGTGCGAGCACCGCCTATTCGTCTCCTGTCCGCATTGTCGCGAATGCGTCCGCCGAGCCGATGAATTAGGCGACCCTACGAGTGCGAGGTCGTCAGACTCGTTCTGCGACCGATGATTCCGCATTGTCCGAAGTGTCGGTAAGAGTTTCTCAACCGTCGTCGAAATACGAATTCCTGGTGCTATCTTGAGGATTGTCCGTTTCCACCGCTAACGAAACACGCAGGAAACAAGCGGTGTGAACAATGCCGAGAGCAGTGCCGTCGGGCACGGCCGTGGTGCTCGATGGAAGGTGGTTGCGCGTGGGCGGTTATCTCGCACGCAGGTTGCTGAACTACGTCGTCCTGCTGATCATCGCGACGTTTCTCACGTACTTGCTGGCCTCGCTCACGTTCGATCCATTGTCGAATCTGCTCAGCCGCAACCCGCCGCCGTCGGATGCTGTACTCGACGCCAAGCGTGCGGCACTGCACCTCGACGACAATCCGGTATTGCGGTATCTGAAATGGCTGTGGGCGGTCCTGCACGGAGACTTCGGGCAGACCATCGCTGCAGGCTCGGTCAACGACGAACTGTGGCGACGCATCCTGGTCTCGCTGCGGTTGGTCGTGCTCGGCACCGTCCTCGGTGCGGTACTGGGAACCCTCGTCGGTGCGTACGGTGCCGTCCGGCAGTACAAGATCTTCGACCACGTCGCAACGGTGGTGACGTTCATTCTCATCAGCACCCCGATCCTGGTTTTGGCCCCGGTGCTCAAGTACCTTGCTGTGCAGGTCAATCAGAGCACCGGCAGTCAGTTCTTCCAGTACACCGGTGAAACGTCGACGACGCTCGCCCCCGGTCTGATGAACGAAATTGTCGACCGCGCGCAGCATCTGCTGCTGCCGACCGTCGTCTTGATGCTGTTCACCATCGGTGGGTACAGCCGGTACATGCGCAGTTCGATGCTCGACGAGCTGAACATGGACTACATCCGTACTGCCCGCGGCAAAGGACTCACGCGCGGGCGCGCAATCTTCAAGCACGGCTTCCGTACTGCGTTGATCCCGATGGCCACACTGTTCGCATTCGGTATGGGTGCGGTGATCACCGGCGCGACGTTCACCGAGCGCGTGTTCGGCTGGTACGGCATGGGTGACTGGCTGATCTACGGCATCACCAGTCAGGACATCAACATCACGCTCGCGGTCTCGCTCTTCACTGCGCTGTCGGTCCTGGTTTCCGGAATGTTGACCGATATCTTCACTGCTGCTTTGGATCCGCGCGTTCGCTACGCGGACTGACCCACCACTTCGAGTAGAGGAAAGGACCGGCGATGGCGACACCTGTGGTTCCCGAGATCGCTGCGGTCGAGGGCCCGATCGACTCGTCTGCCCCGATCACGCGTCGGCGGTTGGTGCTGCGCCGGTTCCTGCGTAACCGGCCGGCGCTGGCGGGCATCGTGGTCCTTCTCGCGATGTTCGTCGGCGCGTTCGTGCTCCCGCATTTCATCCCGTTCACCTACGAGGAACTCGACGCGTACGCGCTCAACTCGCCGCCGACCACACGACACTGGTTCGGCACCAATCAGATCGGCCAGGATGTTCTGGCTCAGACGCTGCGCGGTCTGCAGAAGTCGCTGATCATCGGCATGCTCGTCGCGCTCATTTCCACGGTGCTTGCCGGCGTCGTCGGCGCGGTGGCGGGGTACTTCGGCGGTTGGACCGACCGCGCGCTGATGTGGGTCGCCGATGTATTGCTCGTCGTACCCAGCTTCCTGGTGATCGCTATTTGCTCTCCGTTGTTCCGCGACAAGAGCTTCTTCATCCTGGTGCTGCTGCTCGCGGCCTTCGCGTGGATGATCACCTCACGCATCATTCGCGCGATGACGCGGTCCCTACGTGAACGCGAATTCATCCGCGCCGCAAAGTACATGGGCGCAACACCGAGCAGCGTGATCGGCAAGCACGTGCTGCCGTCGATGGCCTCCATCCTCATCGTCGACGTCACGCTCAATGTGGGTATCGCCATCATCGGGGAGGCATCGCTGAGCTACTTCGGCTTCGGTGTCCAGCGACCCGACGTCTCGCTCGGCACGCTGATCGCAGACGGTACGTCGTCCGCGTTGACGTATCCGTGGCTGTTCGCATTCTGCTGTGGCGCACTGGTATTGATCGTGCTGGCGACGAATTTCGTCGGCGACGGTCTGCGCGACGCATTCGATCCGAACTCGACGAGGGGACAGGCACGTGGCTGAGACAGTGCCGGTGTTGAAGGTCAGCGGACTCGAGGTCAGCTTTCCCAGCGAGGAGGGGCGCGTCACCGCGGTGCGAGGCTTGGACTACCAGGTCGACAAGGGCGAGGTCATGGCCATCGTCGGCGAGTCCGGCTCGGGCAAGTCGGTGTCGTCCCTCGCGGTCATGGGTTTGCTCCCGGAGTCCGCACGTGTCACCGGATCCATCGAGCTGAACGGGCGACAGTTGCTCGGCTTGTCCGACCGCGAAATGTCGCGTGAGCGTGGACGTTCGGTGGCGATGATCTCGCAGGATCCGCTGACGGCGTTGACGCCCATCTACCGCATCGGCGACCAGATTGCCGAAGCGATCTCTGTGCACAACCCGTCGCTGAGCAAGGCGAAGGTCCACGACCGCACCCTGGAACTGCTCGATCTGGTCGGCATCGCCGATCCGAGAACACGGGCAAAGTCCTACCCGCACGAGTTCTCCGGGGGAATGCGCCAACGCGTCGTCATCGCGATGGCTATCGCGAACGATCCCGATCTCATCATCGCCGACGAGCCGACCACGGCCCTCGACGTGACGATCCAAGCCCAGATCCTGGATCTGCTGCGCACGGCCCGCGACGTCACCGGCGCAGGCGTCGTGTTCATCACCCACGACCTGGGAGTCGTTGCCGGCGTTGCCGACCGGGCCATGGTCATGTATGCAGGTCGCGCTGTCGAGACAGCTCCGGTCGACGAGTTGTACGCGCACCCGTCGATGCCCTACACCGTCGGCTTGCTCGGCTCCGTCCCTCGCCCGGATCGTCCTGCGCAGGAGCGGCTGGTGCCTATCGAGGGCACGCCGCCCGCTCTGGTGAATCTCCCGACGGGATGCCCCTTCGGGCCTCGGTGTCCGTTGCACACGGAGGCCTGCGACGAAGGCGAACCGCCGTTGGTTCAGGTTGCCCCGAATCACAGCGCGGCGTGCATCCGCATCGACGCGGCGACGGCCGAGTCGGTGGAGGCCGAGTTCGAGAGTGCCCCACGGTCGGAGGCCCCGGCAGAGCTCGTGGTGACGGTGTCCAAGGACGCTCCGGTGCTGTCGGTGACCGATCTGCACAAGAGCTACCCCATGTTCAAGGGTTCCGTGCTGCGTCGTCGGGCCGGGGAAGTGCCTGCCGTGCAGGGCATCAGCTTCGATTTGCATGCGGGGTCCACGTTGGCGATCGTCGGTGAGTCCGGGTGCGGAAAGTCCACGACTCTCCTCGAGATCATGGAATTCGTGAAGCCGCAGCAGGGTTCGATCAAGATCAACGGCGTCGAGCCCTACAGCCTGAGCCGCGCCGAGCAACGAAAGTTGCGCGCCCACATCCAAATCGTGTTCCAGGATCCGATGGGCTCGCTCGACCCGCGCATGCCGGTGGGGGAGATCATCGCCGAGCCGCTGAAGATCAACGGCGTCCCGGTCGACGAGCGAACCCGCCGAGTTCGAGAACTGATGGACACCGTCGGGATGCGTCCCGAGCTCGCGGATCGGTATCCCACCCAGTTCTCCGGCGGGCAGCGCCAACGAATCGGCATTGCACGGGCTTTGGCGCTGAAGCCGTCGATCCTGGTGCTCGACGAGCCCGTGTCTGCTCTCGACGTGTCGATCCAGGCGGGTGTGCTCAACCTGCTGCAGGATCTGCAGGAGGAGCTCGGTCTGGCGTATCTGTTCGTCTCGCACGATCTTTCGGTGGTGCGTCACCTCGCCGACGAAGTAGCGGTGATGCGCAACGGTGTGTTCGTCGAGAAGGGCCCGACGGAGCTGATCTTCGACGCACCGAAGGACCCGTACACGCGGGCGCTGCTCAAAGCCATCCCCATCCCCGATCCCGTGCTCCAACGAGCCCGAATCGCCGAGGCCGCAGCACTGGCCGACGCCATCTGACCCTGCAGGTTACGTGCACACTGAGAAAGGTGAATTGATGAGAGCCAAGCTATTTCGGGCACTGGTCCCGATCGCGGTGGCCGTGACCACTGTGGGACTGGTGGCGGGGTGCAGCTCGGGTGACACCGGGCCGAACGCCGATGCGCCCGCGTCCTTCGAGAGCGGAGCGCAGATCAACCCGCATCCCATCAGCGATCTCCAGCAGGGCGGAAATATGAACTTTCCGCTCTCGCAGGTGCCGACCAACTACAACTACTACCAAATCGATGGCACGACGGTCGATGCGGCACGGTACTACCTGGCATTGATGCCGAGAGCATTCAATGCTGCAGCCGATGCAAGCCTGACGGTCGCGACGGATTTCTTCACCGACATCACCGAGTCCGAGGTCGACGGCAAGCAGGTCATCACGTACAACATCAACCCGAAGGCCAAGTGGAGCACCGGGCGTCCGTTGGACTACACAGACCTCGTGGCAACGTGGACTGCCAACAACGGTAAGGATCCGGCCTACGAGGCGTCCAGCACCGCTGGCTGGGACAAGGTCGAGTCCGTCGTCCGCGGCGAGAACGACCAGCAGGTCATCCTGACCTTTGCCGAGAAGTTCGGTGACTGGCGGTCGTTGTACGAGCCTCTGATGCCGGCTGAGTCCATGGCCAGTGTCGACGCATTCAACACCGGATCTGTGAGCACGATGCCGGCCACCGCAGGGCCGTTCCGTATCCGGACCATCGAGCCCGGTGGCAAGCGCATTGTCGCCGAACGCAACCCGGACTGGTGGGGCGAAAATCCCGCGGTGCTCGACACCATCACGTACCTGCCACTCGATTCGACAGCGTCCGTCGGCGCGTTGCAGAGCGGCGAGATCGACTACTACGAACTGGGCAGCAGCGCAGATGCGTTCAAGGTTGCCCGCGGTATCCCAAACGTCGACCTGCGGCAGAGCCTCGGGTCTCAGTACCGCCACTTCGACTTCAACGGTGCTCCCGGACGCATCACGTCCGACAAGGCGGTACGGCTGGCTCTGATGAAGGCGATCGACCGCGACTACCTGGCCACCTCGCAGCTGGGCCAGATCACCTCCAACCCGACTGTGCTGAACAGTCATATCTACGTCGACGGACAGAAGGGCTACCAGGCCAACAACGGCGACATCACGTTCGATCCGGAGAAGGCGAAGTCCGAACTCGACGCGGCCGGCTGGACGATGAACGGTGAGTTCCGCTCGAAGGACGGTCAGCAGCTCGATCTGCACGACATCATTCCGGCCGATACCCCGAATGCGACGCAGGAAGCGCAGATCATCCAGCAGAACCTCAAGGCTGTCGGTGCCAATCTCATCATCGATGCAGTGCCGTCGGACGACTTCTTCGAGAAGTACATCCTGGTGGGTGCCTTCGACGTCACCCACTTCACCTGGGAGGGAACGCCGTACACGTCCAGCAGTGACGGCATCTTCCGTTTGACGCCCGGCAGCACGCTGCAGAATTACGGCCAGGTCGGGTCCGAGGAGATCAACGGACTACTCGACAAGGCTGCGGGCGAGCTCGACGACGAAGCACGTATCGCCGACTACAACGAGGCGGACAAGGCGATCTGGGCCGAAGGCCACAGCCTGACGCTGTTCCAGCGTCCGTTCACCTACGCGACGAAGTCCAATCTCGCCAACTTCGGCGCTCCAGGATTCGGCGACATCGACATGTCGAAGGTCGGGTTCCTGAAATAGACAACGGGCTCGAATATCCGGTCGGTGTCGCGGCAATCACGCTGGTTGTCGCGGCATCGACCGCTGTCTACACCCCGCTCGGCCTGGTGGTTGCGCTCGTCGTTCTGATCTGGACGGGTTGGTCTGTGGCCTCGGCCTTGTTGGCCGGACGATCCGCAGCGCGGTCTCGGGATCGAATCTCCGTGCGTCGTGTTCGGTTTCAACACCGCATGCGTTCGCGCGGGTATGTGGAGGTTCAGGAGGGCGCCGGGCGGGCCTGGTATCCGGTGTACTTCCACACCGGTCTTCTCGGATTGGTCCCCGGCGCCGAAGCGAAGGTCGGTAGGTCGTTTCTCGGACACCGCGCTTTCGTCGTCGAACCGGGGATCGTTGCGTTGCCCTCCGGTCGGCGGCGATCGACCTTACCGCCGGGAACACCTCTCGATGCCCCGCGCCTCAACGACGCCGATCTGCGCAGGCGCAGCGCCAGATTCGGTTCGCTGCGTCGTCGGATCATGCTCGACGCCCCCGCAGCGGTGGCCGGCCCGTTCATCGGGCTGCTGTGGTTGATCGTCGACGGTGGGGGCTTTGCACAATTTCTGGCGGTGAGTCTGTTGGCAGCTGTCACCGCGATCTGGTGGTCGGCGATCGCCGGCAGCGACCCCAGTTGAGTCGCTGAGCAATTCGCGTGACGCGCGTTCGTAACTGCTGAGAAACACCCCTGATCTACGTTCGAGATTCGGACAATTCAGGAGGCAGTATGGCGCAGTCGATGGCAGAGCACGCAGCGGAAACTATCAGCAAAGGAATCGGCCGACGCGGCTTCATTCGGGCGGTGGCAGCGATGAGCGCAGGGGCTGGTTTGGCCTCGACAGCTGCGTGTTCGACGTCTTCGACCACTACGGCGTCAACAAGCTCGTCGGCTCCGGTAGCGCCCGCGGGTGCCATTCTAAACCCAGGATCGGGCGACATTTCGGGGGACCACTACCTGAGCTCGGAGGTCGACAAGGTTCTGTGGGGTTACGTCCCGACCGTCGAATCGGCGTCGGTACTGCAGATGAAGTCCGGCGAGACTGTCACCATCGATGCGCTCAGCCACGAGGGCATTCTCGAAGACCAGGGCCGCGATCCCGTCGAATTCTTCGGCGGCAAGGGCGTTTCGGAGTCCGACGTCCTCCAGGACGCCATCGACATCGCCGGCGGATACGACAGGACGGTACGCAACTTTGACGTCGACGGACCGCACGTCGTGACCGGCCCGGTGTTTGTCGAAGGTGCGCAGCGCGGCGATGTGCTCAAGATCGAAACTCTGGAGGCCGTTCCGCGGGTGCCGTACGGCGTGGTGTCGAGCAGGCACGGCAAGGGCGCGCTTGCAGTTACGGCGTCCGGCAAGGCACCGGCGGGCATCAGCCTTGATGAAGTCATGCCGCCGATCGGAAGCGACGGCAGGAAATCGGGTGCCCCGACGCAGTACGGCAATGTATCCACGTTCACGGCCGTCGAGGACGGACAGGGCGTGATGCGGTACGGCGATGCGGCCGTGCGCTTTCCGCTGCGCCCGTTCATGGGCATGATGGGCGTGGCGTTCGCCAGCGACCCAGGTCTGACATCCCCGAATGCCAACTCGATTCCCCCGACGCTCGGCGGCGGCAACATCGACGTCGGTCTGCTCGGCGTCGGCTCGACGTTCTACCTTCCCGTGTTCGCGGAGGGCGCGTTGTTCTACGTCGGCGATCCGCACATGGCGATGGGTGACGGTGAGGTGGCCCTCACTGCGATGGAGGGGTCTCTGCGCGGCACATTCCGCCTTACGGCCTGCAAGGCGGGCAGCGGTGACGCGCCGTCTGTCGCGTACTCGTATCCCTTTGCCGAGAACGAGAACTCGTGGATTCCGATCGGCCTGTCAGATCCGGACGGGGCCGTCGGCGGCCAGAGTTCGGACCTGAACGCGGCGATGCGTCGGGCTGTGGTCAATGCTCTGGACTTCTTGGAGACCGATCTCGGCATGGACCGGGCGACGGCGTATGCGTACTTGTCCGCTGCCGCGAACTTCACCGTCTCGCAGGTGGTCGACAAGACCGTCGGCGTGCACGGACAGATCTCGAAGGCGCACTTCGACCGGTAGGAGTGCGCCTGCGGCGCAGTGGTGCGGGTAAGTGCCTCTGCGGGCACATAATCACGCCACTGCGCGTAGCGCACCTCAGCGGTGCGCGGTTGCGATGAAGTGACGTGTTGCGGCGTCGACGATGTCTGCAGGTGCGATGTCGATTTCGTCGTTCAGCCAGGCGATCACGAGTTCGGCGAGTCCGCCGATGAACAGCAGTCCGTTGATCTCGGACTGTGGTTGGGGCCAAGCCTTGTCGCCGTACAGTTCGCGCGACTGTTCGGCCACCAGATGAGCGAAGCCGCGCAGGGACTTTCGTCGGTATTCGCGGAGGGAGTCGACGGCCAGCGATTCGATCATCGCAACCCGGCCCTTGCGACGGTCCTCGGTCAGGACGCCGACGAACGCGGTCACCGCTTTGTGTACCTTCTCGTCGACGGTCCGGGCGGGGGAGTGCAGTGCATCCAGCGCTGCCGTTCGTATCTCGGCGGACACCGATTCCACGACCTGCTCGAGCAAGTCGTCTCTGCTGGTGAAGTTTTGGTAGAAGTAGCGCTCGGTGAGCTTGGCGTGTGCGCAGATCGCGGTCATGGTCGCACCCTTCGCTCCGGCTGCCGCGAATACCTCGAGGCCGGCGTCGAGCAATCTCGCTCGGCGGTCGGCCGCGCGGTCGTCGGCGCTCATGCCGTTGTAGCGACGCGTCGTAGGGGGCATGGGTAGATCTTGACAGAGACCGTGACTGTGACGCAGACTACATCTCATCTGACATGACGTCATGTCAGATTGACGGAGGTCGACAATGGCACGTGCTCTGGCTGCTCCACCCGCAGATTCAGCTCTCCAACCGGTGTTCGGCGACGGCGGTCTTCCCGTCGTCGGGCACACACTCGAGTACATTCGCGACCCTCTGAAGCTGCTCGGTAGTCGGTGGGACAAGTACGGCGAGGTCTCGTGGATGACGATGGCCGGACAGAAGTGGATCACCGTTCTCGGCCCCGATGCGTGTCAGCAAGTGCTGCAGAATGCGGACAAGGCGTTCGCCAACGGTGACGGGTGGTCGCTGTTGATCGGGCCGTTCTTCCACGGCGGGCTGATGCTGCTCGACTCCGAAGAGCATCTACGTCATCGACGAATCATGCAGCAGGCCTTCACTCGGGACCGGCTGACCAAGTCCGTCGCAGCGTTGAATCCAGTTACAGCAACGGGTTTGGACGCGTGGCAGCCGGGCCGCGACTTCCAGGTCTATCCGGCGCTGAAAGCACTGACGCTGGACGTCGCGACGAGCATCTTCATGGGAGGTGCGGAGGGAACGACGGACGCCGACATCGCGGAGCTCAATTCGAGTTTCATCGCCTGCGTGCAGGCCGCGACGTCGATCGTGCGCTATCGGGTTCCGGGCACGCGGTGGAAGCGAGGTTTGGACGGCCGAGCGGTGCTCGACCAGTTCTTCCGCCGCTACCTCCCGGCCCGTCGAGCCACCGAGACCGACGACCTCTTCTCGGTGTTGTGCCACATCGAGGGTGACGATGGAGAGCATTTCTCCGACGACGAAGTGATCGACCACATGATCTTTCTGCTCATGGCTGCGCACGACACGTCGACGATCACGCTGTCGACGATGATGCAGTACCTCGGCCAGCATCCGGAGTGGCAGGACAAGTGCCGGGCCGAATGCGAGGCGCTGGGCACCGATGCTCCCTCGTTCGCGCAACTCGACGAGCTGACCAACGTCGATCTGGTGATGAAGGAGTGCTTGCGCCTGGTCTCGCCCACGCCGGTAGTGGCCCGCCGTGCCGTGAAGGACACGGAGGTGCAAGGCAAGTTCGTCCCCGCGGGAACGTATGCCTCTGTCGCGCCGCACTTCACGCATCACATGGAGCAGTACTGGCCCAACCCCGAGCAATTCGATCCCGGACGGTTCGCCGCCGATCGCCGCGAGGACAAAGTGCATCGCTATGCGTGGGAGCCGTTCGGCGGCGGCGTCCACAAATGCATCGGCATGTTCTTCGCCGGGGCCGAGATCAAGACGATCATGCATCACTTGTTGCTGCGATTCGACTGGACGGTCGACCCCGATTACGTTGCACCGCTGAACTTCACCTCGCTGCCCTTCCCGGAGGACGGGCAGCCCGTGCAGCTGAGACGGCGTTAGACCGATCCGGCGCGGTCGGTGAGCCAACCGATGATGTCGGCTGTGACCTCGTCACGGTTGGTCTCGTTGAGGATTTCGTGGCGGGCACCGGGGTACAGGGTGACGGTCACATCGCTCATTCCCGCCTCGCGGTAGCGGGCGGCCAGAGTCTCGATCAACTGCCCACCGCCGGCGAGTGGGTCGTCCGTTCCCGACGTGATGAGCAGGGGGAGATCGGAGCGAATCTGCTCCAGGTTGTGCGGATCGGCGAGCTTCTCGGCCTCACCGAACAGCGCGGGCACCGTCGACGCCGGAAGGTCGAAGCCGCACAGTGGATCTGCGACGTAGGCGTCCACCTCGGCCTCGTCGCGCGAGAGCCACTCGTATCCGGTGCGGTGCTCGAAGGCGGCGTTGAACACGCTCAGGTCGCCCGCTGGGGCGTCGGCCATTCCTGCGGCGAGTACGTCGAGTGTCGTCGAGCCCGACAGCACCACGCCCTCGTACAGATCCGATCGCTCGATCAGAACATGCTGGGTAGCAAAGGATCCCATGGAATGAGCGAAGAGAAACAGAGGCAGGTCGGGGTACTCGGTCAGCAGTGATTCGCCCAGTTGCTCGATGTCTGCCCACAGGCCGGCGAATGCGGCGGCACCGAAATCGCCGGGGGTGTCGACGATCGACTGGCCATGGCCGCGGTGATCCGACGCGACGACGTGGAATCCGGCGTCGTTCAGAGCGGCAGCGAAGCGTGCGTAACGACTGCCGTGCTCGGCGAGCCCGTGTGCGATCTGTACGACACCGCGAGCAGGATCGGCGGACGTCGCCCAGGTGTAGGTGCTGATCTCGAGGTCGTCCTGCTTGGACACGAACGACGAAGCGTTGGCCACTGAAATCTCCTTGGTGCGGCGAGAGGGTCGAGACACGAACCTAACTCTTACGCCTCGAGCATCGGAGCAAAATGCTCGACGACGGGGAACGGTTCGTAGAAATGGTGCAGCAGCGACTTCCACTGCTGATACTCGTCGGAACCACGAAAGCCGTCGATGTGGTCTTCGAGTCGTTCCCACTTCACCAACAGCAGGTAGGTATTCGGCTGCTCGATGCCCCGCGAGAGGGTCAGATTCACGAACCCCGGCATCGACGCGATGATCGATTTCGCGTCGGCGAACGCGGTTTCGAACTCGTCGGTTCGGTGGGGGATGACATGCAGCAGGGCGTGTTCGACGATCACCGAGACAGTATGACCGCAGCAGCGCGATGCTCCCCGAGCAACTGCCCGGGGAGCATCGGCGAGTACGGCTACTTCGCGGAGACTCGGACGAGCTTTTTGTTCACGAATTCGTCCATGCCCCACGGTCCCAGCTCGCGGCCGACGCCGGAGCGCTTCACACCGCCGAACGGCAGGCCGGGCATTGTGGTGCCGTGTTCGTTGACGAAGGCCATGCCCACCTCGAGGCGTTCTGCTACGTCCCGGGCCTTGTCGAGGTCTGCGCTCCACACCGACCCGCTCAGTCCGTAGGGGGAGGAGTTCGCCAATTCGATTGCCTCGTCGGCGTTCTGGATCTTGTAGATGACGCCTGCGGGGCCGAACAGTTCCTCGGTGTAGGCACGCATGTCCGGAGTCACATCCGTCAGTAGGGTCGGCTGCACGTACGCGCCCGGTCCGTCGATCTTCTTGCCACCGGTGAGCAGTGTCGCGCCCTTGGACACCGCGTCGTCGATCTGCTCGATCAACGTGTCGGCAGCGGTCTGCGACGACAGGGGACCGAGGGTGGTGTTGGCATCCAATGGATCGCCGGTCTGCACAGCCTCGAAGGAGGTAACCAGTTTGGCGACGAACTCGTCGTAGACGTCTTCGGCAACGAGGATGCGCTTGGCGGCATTACATGCCTGGCCTGCGTTGGACAGCCGCGCGCGGGTTGCGGATTCGACGGTGACGTCCATGTCCGCGGAGTCGAGCAGGATGAACACATCCGAACCACCGAGCTCGAGCACGACCTTCTTGAGGTTGCGCCCGGCTGTCTCGGCGACGGACGTTCCGGCCCGCTCACTTCCGGTGAGCGAGACGCCCTGCACGCGGGCGTCGGCGATCATGTCGGCGATCTGCTCGTTGGTTGCGAAGATGTTGATGTACGCGTCTTCCGGCAACCCGGCCTGCCGGAAGATCTCTTCCATCAGCAATGCCGATTGCGGGCAGTTCGGTGCATGCTTGAGCAGAATCGTGTTGCCCACCATCAGGTTCGGGCCGGCAAATCGGGCTACCTGGTAGTACGGGAAGTTCCACGGCATGACGCCGACGAGCGCGCCCACGGGCTTGCGCTGCAGCACACTGATTTCCGCCCCGGGCACGTCGAGTGTCTCGTCCTCGAGCAAGCGTGGGCCGTTGTCGGCGTAGTAACGGTAGATGTTCGAGGACAGTTCGACCTCGCCCTGAGACTCGGTCAGTGGCTTGCCCATCTCGAGCGAGATGGTGCGGGCCAGTTCGTCGGCGCGCTCGACATACAGGTCGGCGACCTTGTGCAGGATGTCTGCGCGGTGCTCGGGTGAGGTCTTGCGCCACGTCTGGAAACCGGCGTGCGCATCCGCGAGGGCGCGCTCGATGCCGGCCGAGTCGAGAGTTTCGAATTCCTTGACGGTTGTGCCGTCGGCAGGATTGACAGTCTTGTAGGTCGTCATACTCGGTTCAACGGACGGCGAGGCCGATGTTGTTCCTAATCGGGCAAATCGGGTGACCCGACGGTGGTCAGGGGCGGGACCGAGCACGGTCTCGAAATCCATTGAGCGCCCTACTGGTCGGTAACTTGGATGCGCAGATGGAGTGATACCCCACTGCCCCCCACAGCGGCGAGAACGAAGATTAAAGTTGAGGACGAACGCATCCAAAAGACGACGTCGAAACTGAGGCAAAGGCGAAACATGACAGCGAAGAAGCCGACCATCATCTATACCCTGACCGATGAGGCGCCGATGCTGGCGACTCACGCGTTTCTGCCGGTCATACGTTCTTTCGCCAGCGCGGCCGGCATCGACGTCGAGTCCAGTGACATCTCGGTTGCGAACCGCATCCTCGCCGAGTTCCCCGATTACCTCAACGAAGACCAGCGAGTGACCGACAACCTCGCCGAGCTGGGCAAGCTGACGCAGCTGCCCGACACCAACATCATCAAGCTTCCCAACATCAGTGCCTCCGTTCCGCAGTTGCTGACCGCGATCAAGGAACTGCAGGACAAGGGTTACGCGATCCCCGACTTCCCCGGGAACCCGAAGACCGACGAAGAGCGCGAAATCCGCGACCGCTACACCAAGTGCCTCGGCAGTGCGGTCAACCCCGTTCTGCGCGAGGGAAATTCGGATCGCCGCGCACCCAAGGCCGTCAAGGAATTCGCGCGCAAGCACCCGCACAGCATGGGTGAATGGTCGCCGGCGTCGCGCACCCACGTCGCGCACATGCGCCACGGCGACTTCTACCACGGCGAGAAGTCGATGACCGTCGAAGGCGACCGCGAGGTCAAGATGGAGCTGCTGACCGAGGGCGGCGAGACCATCGTTCTCAAGGAGAAGGTGTCGCTCACCGACGGCGACGTCATCGACAGCATGTTCATGAGCAAGAAGGCGCTCATCGAGTTCTACGAGGAGCAGATGGAGGACGCCTACAAGACGGGCATCATGTTCTCCCTGCACGTCAAGGCCACGATGATGCGGGTCTCGCACCCCATCGTCTTCGGTCACGCCGTCAAGGTCTTCTACAAGGACGCGTTCGCCAAGCACGGCGACCTGTTCGAGGAGCTCGGCGTCAACGTCAACAACGGCCTGTCGGATCTGTACAGCAAGATCGAGGCACTCCCCAGCGCGCAGCGCGAGGAGATCATCGACGACCTGCACAAGTGCCACGAGACTCGTCCGGAGCTGGCGATGGTCGACTCCGCACGCGGAATCTCGAACTTCCATTCGCCCAGCGACGTCATCGTCGACGCGTCGATGCCTGCGATGATCCGCAGCGGCGGCAAGATGTGGGGCGCGGACGGTCGGCCGAAGGACACCAAGGCCGTCAGCCCGGAGTCGACCTTCTTCCGCATCTACCAGGAAATGATCAACTTCTGTAAGACCAACGGACAGTTCGATCCGACGACGATGGGCACCGTTCCCAACGTCGGCCTGATGGCGCAGAAGGCCGAGGAGTACGGCTCGCACGACAAGACGTTCGAGGTCCCCGCTGGGGGCGTTGCGAACATCACCGACCTGGCGACGGGCGAGGTTCTGCTGACGCAGGACGTCGAAGAGGGTGACATCTGGCGTCTGTGCATCGTCAAGGATGCACCGATCCGCGACTGGGTTGCGTTGGCAGTGCGACGCACCCGTGAGTCCGGAATGCCCGTCGTCTTCTGGCTCGACCCGTACCGCCCGCATGAGAACGAGCTGATCGGCAAGGTGCGCAAGTACCTGAAGGATCACGAGACCGAGGGCCTCGACATCCAGATCATGTCGCAGGTTCGTGCGATCCGCTACACGATGGAACGTCTCATCCGCGGGCTCGACACCATCTCCGCGACCGGCAACATCCTGCGTGACTACCTCACCGACCTGTTCCCGATCCTCGAACTCGGCACCAGCGCCAAGATGCTCTCCATCGTTCCGCTGATGGCCGGCGGTGGGCTGTACGAGACGGGTGCGGGCGGCTCGGCCCCCAAGCACGTCAAGCAGCTCATCGAGGAGAACCACCTCCGCTGGGATTCGCTGGGTGAATTCCTGGCTCTCGCAGTCAGCCTCGAGGACCTGGGAACCAAGACCGGTGACGTGAAGGCGACCATCCTCGCCAACGCACTCGACTCGGCCACCGGCAAGCTGCTCGAGAACAGCAAGGGGCCGTCGCGCTCGACCGGTGAACTCGACAACCGTGGCAGCCAGTTCTACCTCGCCCTCTACTGGGCACAGGAACTCGCCGAGCAGACCGAGGACACCGAGCTGGCCAAGCACTTCGCAGCTCTGGCAAAGACCCTCTCGGAGAACGAAGAGAAAATCGTCGGCGAGCTCAACGCGGTACAGGGCAACCCGGTCGACATCGGTGGGTACTACTACCCGGACCCCGAAGCCACCGCCGCAGTGATGCGTCCGTCCACGACGTTCAACGAGGCACTGGAGTCGGCGAAGCAGTAGTTCTTCTGCCTGCTTCACCACCCCCTTCGGGATGAATGGCCCATTCACGCGCTCAGACGTTGTGAATGGGCCATTCATTCGTTCGGGGGCAACAACTTTCGGGCTTAGCAGCAGCCGCCAGCCGTCCAGGTCCACAGTTCGCCCCCGGTTGGGATCAATGCGACATTCACGCGTTCAGACGTGGTGAATGGGACATTCATGCGCTCGCGGGGCCGGTCTCCGCACTCGGAAGTGCCGGCAGCGCCACCGGATACAACTGAAAGCTTCCGCTCATTCCCTTGAGTTCGACGTCGCGGGGCGTCCCCAGAGTCAGGCCGTCCGCCCTGGCGATGGCGTCACGCACCGGCTCGCTGACAAGAATTTCTCCGCCCTCGGCTTGGTTCGCCACTCTTGCCGCCATGGCCACGTTGAGTCCGAACAGGTCGTCGCCTCGACGCACCGAGCTGCCGACGTGCACGCCCATGCGCACGCGGATGCGGTCCCACCGATCTGGGTTCTTCAGCAGGGCTTCTTGGACTTCCACTCCGCAGCGCACGGCCTCGGTCGGGTCGGAGAAGGCGATCATGTAACCGTCGCCCTGGCTCTTGACCACATGTCCGCCGTGGTCGTCGACGTGTTTGCGGATCAGCTTGTTGTGCTTCTCGAGCAGTTTCACCCAACCGCGGTCGCCCAGTTCTTCGTTGCGGGCGGTGGACCCTTCGATGTCGGAGAACATGACCACTATGTCGCCGTCGGCGGTCATGCGTGCCAGGTCGGGGCGTTCGACCTTGGCCCAGCCCGCGAGGTCTTCTACGGAGTTTCGGACGGTAGCGCCGAATCCCTTGTTGATGAGTAGCTCCGTGGTGTGGAAGGCGGTTCTGATCGCGAAGGGCACCAGGCCGCGTCGCTTACGGCGTTGCTGCGATTCGAGAGCGCGGTCGAGTGCTCGGCGCGTGTGCTTCAACTTTCGTCGAGACACGATGAGAACCACACCGAGCGCGATGATGGCGGCGAGCTCGACTCCGGCAACTATCCACAGGATCACGTTGCTCATCCTCGCCTGTCGGCGGTGTCCGTGGTTGCACAACCGACCGCGAACTGCTTCCGGTAGGCCGTCGGCGTGACGGCGAACGCCGAGTGGAAGTTCTGACGCAGGGTGACGGCGCTGCCGAATCCGCACGAGGCAGCGATGGTCTCGATACTGTGGCCGGTCGTTTCGAGTTGGCTGCGGGCGGCGTCGAGCCGCTGGTCGAGTACCCAGCGCGCGGGCGTGGTGCCCGTCGCATACTGAAATTGCCGGATGAAGCTGCGCCGGCTCATGCGTGCCCGCTCGGCAAGGCGCTCGATCGGTAGGGGCTCGGCCAGTCGCTCCAGCGCCCAGCTCTGGACGTCGGCGATCGCGGAGTCCTCGGATGCCTCGATCACCGGCCGTTCGATGTATTGCGCCTGACCGCCGTCGCGATGGGGTGCGACCACCAGACTGCGCGCGACCCGCGTTGCCGCTGCCGCGCCGAGGTGCTTGCGGACGATGTGCAGGCAGGAATCGATCGACGACGCCGTGCCCGCGGAGGTCATGACGTCGCCGTGGTCGATGTAGAGCACGGACTCGTCGAGGCCCAGTTGCGAATTGCGGTCGCGCAGTTCGGTCATCTTGGACCAATGGGTGACGGCAGGGCGTCCCGCGAACAGTCCGGTGTCGGCGACGGCAAACGACCCCAGACACAGTCCCGCGATCTGGGCTCCCCGTCTGTGAGCGCCTCGAAGAGCGGTGGACAGGTGAGCGCCGATGTGTGGCAACGACTCCGGCCACGACGTCACGATGACGATGTCGGCCCAATCGGCGATGTCGGGGCCTTCGATCTCGCCGACGGGGCAGCCCTCCTCGGTGCGGATCGACCCTGGCCTGTCGGACCACACCCGCGTCTCCCAGTCGGGGGCCAGCCCGAGGCGCGTCACCTCGCCGAACACCATCAACGGCGCGGCGAGGTGGAACATGGTGATGCCGTCGAACACGTACAGCGCGATGCGCATGAATCTCCGATCGACGAATTGGCGCAATTTCATCGAAAGTATGCATCCGTGCCACTCGTGAACGCAAGGTCGGTGCCGAAGTATGGGTATCGACCGAGTACGCCACCTGAAGGAGAACGTCCATGACCGCACCGCGTAGAGCCCTCATCGTCATCGATGTACAGCAGGAATACTTCGAGGGAGTTCTGAAGATTCAGTACCCGCCTCGCGACGAGTCGCTGGCCAACATCGTTCGTACCATCGAAGCGGCTGTGACGCAGGATGTTCCGGTGGCCATCGTGCAGCACGAGATGCCCGAGGGCTCGCCTGCTTTCGTCAAGGGAACCCCGACGTACGAGCTTCATCCCGACATTCAGGCCGTCGTGCAGCCGTCCTTCGCGCGAGTCGAGAAGCAGTACAGCAGCGTCTTCGCTGGCACCGACGTGGCGAAGTGGTTGCAGGGCAACAATGTCGACACCGTCACGATCGTCGGATACATGACCAACAACTGCGATCTCGCCACCAGCGCCGACGCGGAAGCACTGGACCTGACCGTCGAAATCCTTTCCGACGCCACCGGCGCGATCAACCTCTCGAACGAGGCGGGGACAGTCTCAGCCGAGCAACTCCACAAGGCGCTGATGGTGCTTTACCAGTCCAATTTCGCAGCGGTGGCGACGACCGACCAGTGGATCGACGCGGTCAAGAACGGAAACGGGCTCACAGCGAGCAATCTGGTGGTCTCGGCTGCGCAGGGCAACGACGCGGTGGCGTAGCTCGTCATTACGATGGCGAGTGTGACGGCACGCGCGATAACGGACCAGACGCTCGGCGCATGGGTGATCAAGTGCAATCCGCACAAGACCGACCTAGCACCGATGGTCGAAGCTGCACGTGCGGAAGAGAATTGGTGCGTCGCGAACAACTATCGAACTCGTCTGATGGCACCTGGGCAGCCTGTGTTGTTCTGGGTCAGCAGCCACCCGCGACGCGGGATCTGGGGTGCGGGTCGATTGACCGGCACCCCGGTCCCCGGCCCGCAGTGGAAGGTCTCGACGGACATCACGCTGTTCGATGAGCCGATCCTCGCGCCGGATCTGCAGGCCGTTGCGGAACTGTCGATGCTCGAAGTGTTCCGGTCGCCGCAGCAGTCCAATCCCTCATGGGTCGACGCGTCCGCGTGGGCAGTGATCCGACAGATGCTGCCTCTCGAATGATGTGATGGCGCTATGACACCGGAGGACGAACCGACACTGCACGGAATGCTCGATGTCGGGGACGGACAGAGCGTCTACTGGGAGCAATGGGGTCCGTCCGACGGCGTCCCGGCGGTCTACTTGCACGGCGGACCGGGCGGGACCCTGAACGCCAGTCAATTTCGTCGTCACTTCGACCTGTCCCGTGTTCGCGCCATCGGATTCGAGCAGCGCGGGTGCGGCCGGTCCACCCCGCACGCGTCGGATCCTTCGACGTCCCTGGCTACCAACACCACTGCGCACCTGATCACCGATATCGAAGCCCTGCGCGAGCACCTCGGCGTCGAGGCGTGGATCGTCAACGGCGCGTCCTGGGGATCCACCCTTGCTCTTGCCTACGCCCTCGCCCATCCGACGAGGGTTCTCGGCATGGTGCTCGTTGCTGTCACGACGACAGGTAGGGCTGAGGTCGACTGGATTACGGAGGGGGTCGGCGCGGTCTTCCCGGAGGCGTGGGATCGGTTCGCCACATTTGCCGAGCAAGCCGGAGTCGGCTATCGACGCGGTGAGGGCCGCATAGTCGACGCGTACAACCGCCTGTTCAATTCGAACGATTTACAGTTGCGAGACAGCGCATCTCGGGAATGGGCGCTGTGGGAGGACGTCCACATCTCGATCGGTACCGATGGCGTGCGGCGCAATCCGCGGTGGGACGACGACCGGTTCCGACTCGCCTTCGTGCGGCTGACCGCGCACTACTGGTCGCACGACGGGTTCTGTGATCCGCCTCTGCTCGATCGTGCCGACGGTCTGCGAGATGTTCCGGGCGTCCTGATCCATGGCCGAAAGGATGTTTCCGGACCGGCTGTCACGCCGTGGCATCTACACCGACGTTGGCCCGGGTCGACACTCGTCATCGATGAGCGCGACGGCCATGGGGGACTGTCCATGGCGGCGCGCTGGGACGCTGCGAACGAGGAATTGACCAAGCGGGCCCTGCAGAGGCCGCATGGTGCATGATCGAAGGGTGACTTCTTTCCCGATCGTTGATCTGACTCCCGACGAGCTGCTGACCACAACGCGCACCGTGCGTAAGCGCCTGGACCTGACGCGGCCGGTGCCGATGGAGCTGATCAAGGAATGTCTCGAGATCGCACTGCAGGCCCCGTCGGGGTCGAACAAGCAGGGATGGCAGTGGATCGTCGTCACCGATCCTGATCTTCGTGCCCGCATCGGTGCGATCTACGGCGAATTGTTCGCCGCATATCAGGCGTCGAAGCATTCCGCGTCGGCTTTGTTCGCCGACGATCCGGAGCGCGCATCGGTACAGAAGCGCGTCGGCGACAGTGCCGGGTGGCTCGGCGAGCACATGGGTGAGGTTCCGGTGCTGCTCATTCCGTGCATCCAAGCTGGTAAGACGCTTCCGGCCGGTAATCAGGCCGGTCTGTGGGGCTCGCTGTTGCCCGCGGTGTGGAACTACGCCCTGGCCGCACGCGCCCGTGGCCTTGGAACAGCCTGGACCACAATTCATCTCGCCCGTGAGCGGGAGATATCCGAGCTACTCGGCATTCCCGAGGATTTTCATCAGGGTGCGCTCATTCCGACGGCGTACTACACGGGTGAGACGTTCAAGGTTGCTCCGCGGGATCCGATCGAGACGGTTCTGCACGTCGATCGCTGGTAGGCGCATCGGCCTGGCGGAGCCATCAGACGAGCGTCTTCACGTGGATGATTTCGGTTCTCGCCACGGCCCGCCGATGGACGTCGGCGAGCGCAAGCCGCTCGGGGTCCTTCATGTAGGCCTGCAAGGCCGAATCATCCGGTAGGTGGATGACCTGCACCTCGAGTGGTCCGTCGCCGGTGTCGACTCGGCGGACCCTGCTCACTACTTCGCCGCCGTACTTCGGAATCAGGTCCAGCACCGTGTCTTCGTAACGAGTGAGCGCGTCTGCTTGTCCGTCCGCCGCCCACAACAGCACACACAGCTTCAGGTTCATGACGCGAGACGGTACCGGACGCCACGAACTGGACCTGGTCGATCACGTATGCAATGCCCGACGCCAGCCCGGCGACATGACGTGGACCTACCGCGACGCGGAGTTAGCGCGGCAGTCCCGACTTGTACTGCAAGGCATACGTCAGTTTGCCCGGCTTGGCGTCCGAGTACAGTGCCGAAAGCTTTCCGAATTCACCCTTGTTGGCTGCTTTGCCGTCGTTCCACGCATCCAGAGCGCCGAGTTCGGCTGCAGTGCGGCCACTCTCGATGACCGCGTCTTTCGGGGCGGCGATCTGAGCGCGGGAGACCGACTCGACGGTGCTGAGGTAGCTCGCGAGATTGTTGCTGTCCCAGCCGCTGATGTCGACGGCACCGGAGTCGCGAACCCATGCGCCCCAATAGAACTCCTGGAAGGGGATGGTGCCGGGGCTGAAGCCGATGTCGCGGGCGAAGTACATCAGGCTGCGGTACTTGTCGTTCTGGAACTTGGCGAGACCCACTCCCGACGGAAGCTGCTCCACCGGAACTTCGTTGCCGTCGACGTCGTAGTTCCACACCCACTTCTCGGCTTTCATCCGCGCCCAGAAATCAGTTGGGCTCAGGTCACTGAGATTCGCGACCACCCGCAGACGGAGGTGCAGATTCGGTCCACCGTCGGCTGTTTCGTGGAACGACGTCAGCGTGTGGTGTCCGTCGGTCAGGTACGGCACGCCGCCCGGTCCGATGACAACCGTCTTCATGGGCGCGATCGTGTCGGGCGTTTCCTGGCCGACGGGCACGGTGCAGGTGAACGACGACGGATTGTCCAGTCGCGCATCGGGCAATGCGGAGGCGGCCTCTTCCTGCCCGTTGGCCTCGCACCAGTCGTCGAACTTCTTGTTGATCTCGTCCTTGCCGAGTGTGTATCGACCGAGCTTGTAGTACACCTCGTCGTACCCGAGCGACGGTTGTGTCGCGTGTACATCACCGATCGGCAGATCGAGAAGCTCACCGGCTTCGGCACATTGGTAGCCGAGGCCAGAGGACGATCCACTGGGGAGCAGGTCCGCAACCTGACACAGCGGCGACGCCGTCCGAGCCGGTGCAGCAGTCGCAACGCCGCCCATCGACGTGGACACGATCGATATCAAAGCGAGCGTGCCCAGTAGAGCAGCTCTGCGACGCGATGCCATTCGTGAAACTCCCAGAGTTCGGAAAGTGAAGTTTTCCGAGACTGTCGCACCGCGGTCACCGGCTGGTGTCGGGGAACCGACGCGGAGGTGAACGTCGCATGATGTGCGTCAGCGATCCTCGCGCAACATCGCGTAGACGAGGGTGTCTGTCCATTCGCCCTTGCACCACCAGTTCTGGCGGAAGTGCGCTTCCTGACGCATTCCGACCCGGGCGGCCAACCGGGCCGACGCGTCGTTGCGTCCGTCCATCTGGGCCGTAATTCTGTGGATCTGCGGTAACGAGAACACGTGGTCGATCAAGCCGCGCACCGCCTCGGTGGCGTAGCCGCGACCGGCCACGGACGGTGAGAACGTCCAGCCGAGTTCGACGAGTGCCGGCGAACCGTCAACGAGCCATGCTTCGACGTTGCCCACCACCGTCCCCTCGTGTTCGACGACCATCGCGAGCGCCTGGGTGTGCAATCCGGATCGCTTCATCCGCTTACCCACCGCCGCAACGGCGTCGGCATGGGTCCACGCTTCGTGGAGGAGATAGCGGCACACCTCGGGATCGCTGTAGTACGCGAGAACCCCGTCTGCGTCGTCTGGTTCGTACAGACGAAGGGTCAGGCGCTCGGTGTGGATGGGCTCGACTGTCATATGTCCGATTCTGCCCGACCTAGATTCACGCTGATTCGAACCCTGGCCCCGGACCCCTCTCGTAACGGAGGGTGGTGAGTCGAAGCTGATCGTCATCAAGTGGAAGGCACGTGAACATGGTCGTGACGTCGTACGCCGCTCCCGCGGGACCTGTGGACACGCGGCACAGCGTCGTATCGAAGGTCGACCCGGTGCCTGTCTCAGCGAAAACTCCACTGTGGCAGCGATACCGATGGACTGTCCTGCGGGCCTTGTCGCCGATCGTCCTACTCGTCCTCTGGCAGATCGCCAGTGCTGCCGGAGTTCTCTCCGAACGAGTGTTGCCCGCACCGTCACTGATCTTCGACGCGGGTCTGGAATTGCTGCGCAACGGTGAATTGCCCGACGCTCTGGCTATTTCCGGAACGCGAGTGGTTCAGGGACTCCTGCTGGGCGGGCTGATCGGGGTGGCTCTCGGGGCGCTCGTCGGACTGTCCAAGCTCGCCGAAGCAACCGTCGACCCGCCGCTGCAGATGCTGCGTGCACTCCCACACCTCGGGTTGATCCCACTGTTCATCCTGTGGTTCGGAATCGGCGAGACTCCCAAGATTCTGCTCGTCGCTCTCGGAGTGGCATTTCCGTTGTACCTCAACACGTTCTCGGCCATCCGCCAGATCGATCGCGACTTTCTCGACACCGCAGTTGTCCTCGGTTTCTCGTGGCGACAGCGATTCACCACGATCATTCTGCCGAGTATCGCGCCCCAGCTACTGGTGGGACTCCGGCAGTCGTTGGCCATCGCGTGGCTGTCGTTGATCGTGGCCGAGCAGATCAATGCAGAATCCGGGCTCGGCTACATCATCAACAATGCGCGGGACTTCCTGCGTGTGGACACCATCATCTTCGGGCTCGTCGTCTACGCGCTGATGGGAATCGGCACCGACGGAATCGTACGAATCCTCGAAAAACGAGCCCTCCGTTACCGATTGGACGCGTGAGCCATGACTACGACGACGACTTCCGTCGCCACCCTGCACGGCATCGACAAGTTCTACGGATTCAGCCACGTGTTGAAGGGTGTCGACCTGTCCATCGAGCGCGGCGAAATCGTCTCGCTGGTCGGACGTTCCGGCTCCGGAAAGTCGACCATCCTGCGTGTCCTGGCCGGACTGTCCACGGACCACACAGGAGAGCGGCACGTCGCCGGGCATCCTGCGGTCGCGTTCCAGGAACCACGCCTGTTTCCGTGGCGGTCGGTTCGCCAGAACGTGTCCTACGGTCTGAACACCGCAGGGGTCACCGGCACCGAGGCATCGACTGCTGCGGACGCGACGCTCGACGAGGTGGGGCTGGCCGAGAAGCGAGACGCATGGCCACTCACGTTGTCCGGTGGGCAAGCTCAGCGCGCTGCGCTGGCGCGGGCATTGGTGGGGGAGCCCGAACTGCTGCTCCTCGACGAACCGTTCGGAGCGCTCGACGCACTCACACGACTGACCATGCAGTCACTTCTGCTCGACCTGTGGGGACGGCACCGCTTCGGCATCCTCCTGGTCACGCACGATGTCGACGAGGCGATCGCGCTGGCCGATCGGGTTGTAGTGCTCGAGAACGGCGCAGTCTCGGACACCGTCACCGTCGATCTGCCCCGCCCCCGCGATCGCGGAACGCCGGGCTTTTCCCGCCTTCGCACCCATCTGCTCGGAGCTCTCGGAGTTCACTGACCGTCCAATTCGGCAAATGACAAGGATCTTTCACACATGTCGTCACATGCTCGTCCTCGATCTCTGCGCGCACTCGGTGTGCTCACTGCCCTGTCCTTGACGGTCGTCGGACTCACCGGTTGCGTCTCGCGTGGTAGCGATACCACCAACACCCAAGCCCCGGAATTGGTCTCGAACGACCAACTCGCCACGGTCACCCTCGATGTCGGCGACCAGAAGGGTGGCACCGAAGCCCTACTGCGCGCATCGGGTGAGCTGGACTCCGCTCCCTACGATGTTGCGTTCTCCACCTTCACTTCCGGCCCGCCTCAGGTGGAGGCGGCAACGGCCGGCCAGATCGACTTCGCGGTCACCGGCAACACGCCCCCCGTCTTCGGGGTTGCAGCCAATGCACGCATCAAGGTCGTCTCCGCCTACACCAACGATGCGAGCGGCGATCAGATTCTCGTGCCACCGGATTCGACTCTGGCGTCGTTCGCCGACCTGCGCGGTAAGAAGATCGCGGTGGGCAAGGGAAGTTCGGCGCACGGACACGTGCTGCTGCAGTTACAGAAGGCCGGCTTGACCACCGACGACGTTCAGCTGGTGTTCCTTCAGCCTGCCGATGCGCTGACGGCATTCACCTCGGGCGAGGTCGATGCCTGGGCGATCTGGGATCCGTTCACCGCCATCGCGCAGGTGCAGAACGGCTCGAAGACGCTGACCACTGCCGAGGGTGTGGCCAACGGTTATGGCTTCGGTATCGCGTCTCAGCAGGCTCTGGACGATCCCGCGAAGAACACTGCGCTGCAGGACTTCGTGGTTCGTCTGGCCAAGGCGTCCGCATGGGCGGACGCACACCCGGCAGAGTGGGCGTCGGCGTACTCGACGGCCGTCGGCATCGACCCGGCCGCGGGTGAATTGGCGCAGGGGCGAAGCCAGCGACCCGCAATTGCTCTGGACGACAACGTGATCGAATCCGAGCAGACGCTCTTCGATGTATTCGTCGAGAGCGGAAGCATCCCTGGCGGCAACACGTTCGCAGACTTCGTCGACACGCGTTACAACGACGCCATCGCCGCCGCGACCGCCTCCACCAACTGATCACCCACCACGTCGTAGGAGTTCACTCGTGACCGCACGCATTTTCTGGTTCCTCCCCACCGCTGGCGACGGCCGCTCCATCGTCGGTGCATCTCACGCGTCGGCCAACATCGTCGAACCTGCCGGGTTCCGTCGTCCGTCGCTGCGGTACCTCACGGAGGTGGCTCAGGCCGCGGACCGCCTCGGCTACGAGGGAGTGTTGACACCGATCGGAACCTGGTGCGAGGACGCCTGGTTGACCACCGCCGCGCTACTGCAGAGCACCCGACGGTTGAAGTTCCTTGTCGCCTTCCGTCCCGGCCTCACGCCGCCCACGTTGGCGGCGCAACAGGCAGCGACGCTGCAGCGGTTCTCGGAAGGTCGGGTGCTGTTCAACATCGTCACCGGGGGCGACGACGTCGAGCAGCGTCGTTTCGGGGATTGGATCGATCACGATCGGCGATACGCCCGCACCGACGAATTCCTCGGACTGGTGCATCGGATCTGGACGGAGACGTCGGTCGATCACGAAGGCGAATTCTTCAAGGTGGCCGATGCGCGTGTTTCGGAGGCACCGGACCCGTTGCCCGAGTTCTGGTTCGGCGGCTCGTCGGATCCCGCACTCGCCGTCGCCGCCAAGCATGTCCAGACGTATCTGACGTGGGGTGAGCCTCCTGCCGACGCCCGCGCCAAGATCGAGAAGGTGCAGGCGCTCGCGGACGCCGAGGGCCGCAAGCTCACCTATGGCATTCGCCTGCACACCATCAGCCGCGACACCTCCGAAGAGGCCTGGGCCGTCGCACAAAAGTTGCTCGACGAGCTTCCCGAGGAACAGGTGTCTGCGGCGCACGCGCTGCACTCGTCGTCGCAGTCCGAGGGACAGCGCCGGATGGCCGCATTGCACGGGGGCAGCAAGGATTCGCTCGAGATCTACCCGAACCTCTGGGCCGGAGTCGGTCTCGTTCGAGGCGGTGCCGGCACCGCGCTGGTTGGTTCGCACGAGGAAGTTGCCAACCTGATCGGGGAGTACCACGACGCCGGATTCGACGAGTTCATTCTGTCCGGCTACCCGCACCTCGAGGAGTCCTACCACTTCGCCGAAGGTGTTCGACCCATCCTCGACGCGCGAGGAATCACGGTCCCCGCACGCTAGGGCACGTGGGATCGAACCACCGGGTGTGCCGGTTATGGGAAATCTGTCCAGTAGAGCTTGTGAAAAATGGATGATAGAAGGCTACGATGGCCTCGATCGCTCGGCCGTTCACCAACCCTGAGCCACGCTGTGCGGCAAAAAATGTCCCATCTGGGAGCGCTTGGTCTCGAGGTAGTGGATGTTGGCCTGCGCGGCACCCACGACGATAGGCAACCGTGAACTGACGTCGACGCCGTGCGCTTCCAGGCCACGAATCTTGTCGGGGTTGTTGGTCAACAAACGAACCGTGGTCAGACCCAGGTCTTTCAAAATAGCAGCGGCACCACCGTACTCACGTCCGTCGGCCGGTTCGTCGAGTTCGAGGTTGGCCTGCACGGTGTCGAAGCCCTCGTCCTGCAGGCGATAGGCCGCGAGCTTCTTCAGCAAACCGATTCCGCGGCCCTCGTGACCACGCATGTACACGAGTACACCGCCGTCGGCCGCGATCCGTTCGAGTGCGGTGTTCAGCTGTGGACCGCATTCGCACCGCTGCGACAGAAACGATTCTCCGGTCAGGCACTCCGAGTGCACGCGAACCATGGCGTTGTCTCGGACGTCACCCGACACCAGCGCAACGTGTTCGGCCCCGGTCTTGTGATCGAGGTAGCCGAACATCTTGAAATCGCCGTGCGGGGTCGCGAGGACTGTCTCCACCATTCGCTCGACCCGAGCGGGACCGGCCACCGGTGCCGGATCGCGAAGCTGCCGATAGGCGATGAGTTCCTCGATGGTGAGCACCGGAAGCTGCATCCGCGCACCGAGATTCTCGATCTCGTGGAACTGCATCATCGAACCGTCGTCGGCAACCAGCTCGGCGATGACGCCGACAGCGGGAAGTCCGGCGAGGGCACACAGGTCGACGGCTGCTTCGGTATGACCCGGCCGCTCCAGGACACCGCCGGGTCGCGCACGCAGGGGAAGCACGTGGCCGGGACGGATGATGTCGGTGGCGACGGAACCGGGATGGGCGAGTACCTGCAGTGTCCGGGCGCGATCCGCAGCGCTGATACCGGTGGTGATGCCCACAGCTGCATCGACGGTGACGGTGTACGCGGTCCTCTTCGGATCCTGATTGTTCGACACCATCGGCGGTAGTTCGAGAGCGTCCGCCCTGGCGTCGCTCATCGGAGCGCACAGCAGCCCCGAGGTGTTGCGGACCGTCCATGCCGTCCATGCGGGAGTGATCCGGTCGGCCGCCATGATGACGTCGCCCTCGTTCTCCCGATCGGCGGAATCGGTGACGAACACCGGCTTTCCGGCGCGGAGCGCTTCGAGCGCATTTTCGACGGCGCTCATCAGAGATCAACCGCCAACCGACGAAACTTACTGCCATGAAACACGATCGGGGCAACACCGTCCTTGACCTCGAGTTCGTTGATGCGCAGCAGGACGATGTCGTGATCACCGGCCGTGACCTGTTCGGTGACACTGGCATCCAGCCACATGCTCGCACCGTCGATGAAGACTGCACCGTCCTCGGTGGTGGTGGTCGTCAATCCTTCGAATCGGTTGCCCGTCTTCGCGGCGAGTGTGCGAGCCGCGACGTCGTGCAGTTCGCCGAGCACACTGATGCCGATTCGTGAGGCTGCAGCGAATTTCGGCCACGTGGTCGAGGTGTCCTGAACGCAGAAGGCGACGAGGGGCGGGTCGATCGACACTGCAACGAAACTGCTTGCGGCCATGCCGATCTTGACTCCGTCGATCTCGGCGCAGACGGCGACGACCCCACTGGGGAACTGTCCGAACGCGTTTCGCAGCACGGACTGGTCGAGGCTGGTGGTGCTCAGGGTCATGATGCATCCGTTCGTGTTCGAGCCGCGGCGAGTATGGTCTCGCCCCAGCGGGTGACGTAGTCGGCGATCCGAGTATCGGTGGTGTACGTCGAATCGATGAGGTACAGGCCAGGGGCCGGGGCGACCGCCCCGAGTTCGACGAGAACGTGCTTGAGAAACAGATCCGGTGCCATTGCGTGCGCCGGACCGCCGCCGAGCATAAGCGGTACGGCGACGACATTCTTCAGTCCGGTATCGCCGGCGAATTGATCGAGGAACAACTTCAAGACGCCGGTGTAGGTGGCCTTGAACGTCGGGCTTGCGAAGACGACGAGATCGGATGACGCAACGGTCTCGACTGCGGCCTGCACGGCCGAGTCGCCCCAGCCGAGCAGTCCGGCACCGAGCGTGATCACGTCGATCGTCTCACCGGGCTCACCGGTCAGTGCGGTGGCGAGGACTCGCGCGGCGTCGAGTGTCCGCGACTCCGGCTTCGGATTGCCCGCTACAACAGTAATTTTCATTCGTTGGCGCTTTCTACGAGGCGATGGCACCAGCCAACACGAGGAGCGTGACGGCCGTGAGACTCGAACGTTGCGCGGCCATTGCGCTGGTTCCGGCGGATGCGTCAGGGGTTCTGAACTGGGGCACTATCGAATTTCTGGTGATACAACGCCGGTTCAGAAGGCGGCGAGGTTCTCGCGGAACGTGGTTCGGGAGTAGCCGTCGCGAATTGCTCCACGCCGACGCAGCGCGGGTGCGAGTCCGTCGGCGATCTCGGAGATCACTTTGCGGGTGACGGGGGAGGCGATGAGGAACCCGTCGCCGCCGACGAACTCCATTGCCTCGTCCATCTTCTGCGCGACGGTCTCGGTCGTTCCGACGAGTTCCATCGACTCGACCGTCGGATAGTTGGCGATGATCTCGCGGAGCGTCTTGCCCGATTTGGCCATGTCCTCGAGCGTGCTCTTGTGGCCGTTGTATTTCGTCAGGTCGGGAACCGGCGCGTCGATGTCGAACTGCGAGAAGTCGGTACTGCTGAGATACGACATCGCAGCGAGTACTCCGTCGATGTTGTTCTTCTGGACTTCGCGCATGCGATCGCGCTTGACGACGGCTTCCTCGTCGGTGTCGGCCATGATGGGACTGACGAGGAAGAGCACCTTCACGTCGTCGGGCTTGCGGCCGTAGTCGACCAGCCGCCGGCTGATGTCCTCGCGGTATTCCTTCATCGCGTCCAGTCCGCGAACATTGGCGATGATGGTGTCTGCGTGTTTGGCCCCGAACGCGCGCCCGGCGGGGGAGCCGCCGGCCTGACAGATGACCGGCCGACCCTGGGGACCGCGGGGAATGTTCAACGGTCCACGGGACGCGTAGTACTTGCCCTCGAAGTCGATCTTGTGGATCTTCTCGTGATCCGCGAAAACACCTGACGCCGGGTCTAGAACCAGCGCGTCCTCGTCCCACGAATCCCACAGTTGCGATACGACGTCGACCCATTCGTCGGCCATCTCGTAGCGAAGGTCGTGTTCGATCTGTTTGGGCAGTCCGTAGTTCTGTGCGGCACCGTCGGCGCTTGCGGTGACGAGGTTGATTCCGACCCGGCCCTCGGTGACGTGATCGAGCGTGGACATCAGGCGGGCAGCAAGGAACGGCGGATAGAAAGTGGTTGCGACAGTGGCGATTATGCCGATTCGCTCGGTGGCGTCGGCCATCAGTGGAACGAGTGGCATGGGATCGAAACGCACGGTGGTTCCGCGACGAACCGAGCTCTCGAACGTTCCGCGATACACGTCGGACAGCACCGAGGAATCCTCGAGCATGATGTAGTCGAATCCGGCGCGCTCCAGGCTTTTTGCCGCGTCGACGAACAGATCGGGGCGGCCGATGTCCGACGCGACGTTTCCGGACCACGGTTGGTTCCAGCCGTAGACACCGAATCCTGTGGTGAAGAACCAGCCGAGATGCATCATGCTGCAACGCCTTTCGTCGGCGATGACGTCGAATGCCGATGTGGCCGAGGTACGTCGGTGCGAGCGCGTTCGTACATGTCACTCCTGTCGTGATGGTGGGCAATGCAGCGATTGCAGATAGGTGAAGCCTGCTGCAACTGCATTACCGAACATGGCGCAGGAGTAAATGAGCTATTACGCCGCAGACAAGGCCTGCTGGAGCGCCTGTAGAGCCGGATAACGCCGCCCACGTCGGCAGCGGTAGCTGATCGAGACCTACGTCACTGTGGCGTTTAGCCCCATTCCATGCCCTTTGAGCTGCATGTTTGCTCGGCGTAATACTTCAGTTACGCCGAGGGTCGCTTTCAGTAACGCGTCGCGAGAAAGCTGTGCAGTCAAGCAGCAGATCTGCTGGAGACAACCGCCTGGAGGATCTTGATGAGTGGCAATTCGCGCACAGCGTACGCCGAGATCGACGTCGAACAGCTGGGCAAGACTTTCGTTCGCTCGGGATCCGGCACACCGGCTGTCGACGACATCAGCATGAAAATCACGTCGAGCTCGGCCGTCGGCATCGTCGGTGAGTCCGGCTCCGGGAAATCGACGTTGGTCCGGATGATGTGCGGCCTGTTGTCGCCGACTACAGGTTCGGTGTCGTACAACGGCTCCGAACTGAACGGGGTGTTGTCCTCACGGGCAGGGCGACGCGATTTCAGATCCAAGGTGCAATACGTCGCGCAGGACACGACGTCGTCGTTCGATCCGCGTCGAACGTTGCGTGACGCCGTGCGGTTGCCCGCCATGCGTCTGCTGGGGATGAATGCCAAGACCGCCGATGCCCGCGTGGACGAGACGCTCGCGTCGCTCGAGCTGGACCCGGCGATGGCCGATCGGTTCCCCACCGAGGTGTCGGGCGGACAACGGCAACGCTTCTCGATCGCACGAGCTCTCGTCGTCGAACCTCGCATTCTGTTGTGCGACGAAGTGGTGTCCGCCTTGGACGTCTCCGTTCAAGGAGCAATTCTGAACATGCTGCGGCAGTACTGCATCGACTCGGACTGCGGCCTGGTGTTCGTTTCCCACGGGTTGCCGGCCACCGCATTCATCGCGAGTGAACTCGTTGTCATGAGAAACGGTGTGATCGTGGAACAGGGCACAACAGACGATGTGGTCGAACGGCCCCAGGATCCCTATACCGTCGAACTGCTCGACGCGTATCGCGGGGACGAACAGGTCGAGCAACTCGCCGTGGCGGCTGCGCGATGACGGGCTTTCTCGGACGTCACCGGTGGTGGATAGGCCGGATCGCCGTCCTGCCCGTGCACCTGTTGGTGTTCGCTGTTGCGGCCTTCTTCCTGGTGCGAGCCATCCCGGGCGATCCTGCACGTGAGGTTGTCGGTCCCGAGGCCACCGAGGCGGACTATCTGGCGACGAAAGCGGAACTCGGTCTGGACGGAAGTTTGTGGTCGCAGTTGATGACCTATCTGGGAAATCTTCTCCACTTCGATCTGGGCAACGCGATCATGACCGGCAGACCGGTCACGACCGACATCGCAGACCGGCTGCCCGGCACGGTGGAACTGGCGGGAATTGCCTTCACCGTTCTCATCACCGTGACGCTCGCCCTGTCAGCGGTGGTGGTCGCCAAGCCCCGGTCGGTCGCGGCGCGAGTGGTGCGTTGGTACGGCCAAGCTGCCGGTGCGGTCCCCGAATTCGTCGTCGGTGTGGTCGGGATCTTCCTGTTCTACGCCACCCTGCAGGTGGTGCCGGCACCCTCGGGCCGGATCAGGGCAGGGCTCACCGAACCCGAGCCGATCACGTCCTTCCCTCTGCTCGACGCCCTTCTTCGCGGTGACTCCGTCGTCGTGTCCTCGATGTTCTCGCATCTGCTTCTTCCCATCGGAGTACTCGTCGTGTCGGTGACGCCGATTCTGCTCAAGCAGCTGCTGACTGCACTCGATTCCAGCCTGACCGCGCAGCCGACACTGTTCAAGGTCGCCACCGGATCGGCACGAAAGTACATCTACGCCAGCGCATATCGCCGCGCGCTGCCTCCCACCGTCGCATTGTTCGGCCTGGTGTTCGGGTCGCTCCTCGGCGGCGCGGTCATCCTCGAGACCCTCTTCGGCCTCGGCGGAATGGGGCGGTACGCAGTGGAGGCAGTGGCTGCGACGGATCTCATTGCGCTGCAGGGCTTTCTGCTCGTGGTCGCGGCGATCTCACTGCTCGTCTTCCTGTGCGTCGACCTGATCAACATGTTGCTCGATCCCCGGCGCAAGCCGGGTCGAGCAGGAGGTGGTTCCTGATGGTTGCCCTGATACCGAAGAAAGCCGGCACAGACTCGGCGACGCCGTCGAAGCGGCGACGCCCGGCCGCGATCGGCACGGTTGCGCTGGCGGTGCCGTTGGCGTTGATTCTGCTCGTCACGTTGATCGGCCCGTGGATCGTGCCGTTCGATCCGACCAAAGTTGTGGGCGCGCCGTCGCTCTCGCCGGATTCACAGTTCTTACTGGGAACCGATTCCAACGGTCTCGATGTCTTCTCGCGGACCATTGCCGGCGCACGAATCGACGTCACCATCGCTCTCGCAGTGACCATTGCTGCCACGATGGGAGGCATCCTGATCGGGTTGATCATTGGGATGAACGAGGCGGGCCGCGGTCTCGGCGGCTTCCTGGCCCGCGCCGCCGCTCGTTTCCTGGACCTGCTCGAAGCCGTCCCGACGGTGATTGTCGCCCTGGTGGTGGTCTCGTTCTTCGGGACGTCGTCGATCACGATGATCTTCACGTTGTCGATCATTCTCGCGCCGATTCAAGCCCGGCTCGTCCGCACCGAGGTGCTCCGAGTGCGCGGCGACGCATACCTCGACGCGGCTCGTCAGGCGGGACTGTCCGAGACACAACTGGTGTTCCGTCACGTCCTGCCCAACTCGTCGGTTCCAGCGCTGCAGAACGCATCGGTGGTGTTCGGCATGACGATCATCCTCACCGCGGCACTCGGCTTCCTCGGTGTCGGACTGCCGCCGCCCACCCCGGAATGGGGCTCGATGATCACCCGCGGCGCAGGCGACGCCGCGATCGGCAAGTTGTGGTCGGCGGGCGCACCTGCCCTCGCCCTGTGCCTGACAGTGGCCTCCGTTGCCGTCGTCGGCCGCCGACTGACCAAGGGCACCCGCCGCTCTCACTGACAGCCGTAACGGACAGCGACGTCCGCATATCTCTCTCGTCCACGACCTCCCGCGATCGAAGCCGTCGGCTCGACCGGTGATGACACCTGCATTCGTGCACTCAGCAAGGAGAACGAACCCACGTGAAAATCTCTCATCGATTGTCGGTCGGAATCCGATGGACAGTGCCGTTGCTCGTCGGCGCGCTCGCGCTCAGCGCGTGCTCGGACGGTGGCGGCAGCCAGGCCTCGGCATCGACCTCGGGCGAGATCGTCGTCGTCACCCCAGATCAGGCGTCGAATGTGGTGCGCGACTACGGCTACACCGCCGGCACCGACAATCAGGACGTCACCAACAACATGCACGCCCAGTTGATCCGTAAGCCGTACGTGGAGGAAGACGGCTCGGATGCGCTCGTGCAGGATTACTACAATTTCGAGCCGTACCTCGCGGACAGTTACGAGGTGAGCCCGGATCAGCTCGTCTACACGTTCCATCTGCGTCAGGGAGTGATGAGCGAGCACGGAAACGAGCTCGATGCCGACGACGTTCTGTGGTCTTTCGAGCGTAAGTTCGCGACCCCGGGCGGCGGTATGGCCGGCTACTTCAAGCCGATGTTGGTCGACCCGGCGACCCAGTTGAAGAAGATCGATCCGTATACGGTCAGCTTTACGGTCGAGAAGGCCGGTTACGGTCTGACCCTGCTGGCCAACCTTGCCGAGAACATCGGATCGATCTACGACAGCAACTATCTGATCGAGAATTCCACTCCCGAGGATCCGTACGCGGTCGCGTGGGGTGCGGCAGACATGATGCGCGGCAACTTCGGTTACGGCGCATACATGTTGGAGTCGGTGACGCCGGGTCAGGAAATCGTCATGCGAGCGAACCCCAACTTCGTTCTGGGTGAACCCGAGATCAAGCGCATGATTCGGCGTGTGGTGGCCGACCCGGCGACCAGAGCCAACATGGTCACGCGCGGCGACGCGGATGTGGCACTGGCGCTGCGCTCTTCGGATCAGGCGACCCTGGAGAGCAACGACGCCGTGACCGTCCCGACGACGACGTCCAATCAATACTTGCTGTTCTCGATGAACACCACCACTGCTCCGTTCGCCGATGCGCGTGTGCGTCAGGCGATGGCCTACGCGATCCCGTACGACCAGATCATGTCCGACGTGTTCTTCGGCCGGGCGTACAAGTACAACCACGTTCTCGACGACAAGGCACCGAACTGGGACGGCAGCGACCTTCCGAAGTTCGACAGCGACCCGGAACGTGCGAAGTCGCTGTTGGCCGAGGCTGGACTACCAGACGGCCTTGCCTTCACCCTCAGTGTCAACAATCAGCTTCCGGCCGCTCAGGACACCGCGATCCAGATTCAGTCGTTCGCCGCCGAAGCCGGCATCGATGTGACGATTGCGGAACTACCTGCAGCGCAACTCAATGCCGACACGCTCGACGGTAAGGTGCAGGCCAGCTTGAGTATCGGCGCATCGGTCACGATGACTCCGCCGTACTCACTCCAGTTGCTCACTCAGCCCGGTGGCGGTTCCAATGTCGCTCTCTGGAACGACCCCGAGTTCCTCGGAATGGTGCAGCAGGGTCTCGACGCAGGCGACGCCCTGAGCCCCGAGGCCGGCGTGTTCTGGAACGAGGCAGAGCTCCGCATGACCGAGCAGGCCCCGTACATCTTCATCGCCCGAGTGCGGCCGTCGGTGGCGCTGAAGGCGGGCATCGACGGCTTCGTGCAGCGCACCGACTTCCGAATCGACTACTCGAATCTGACCCTCGGCACCTAGAAATCGTTGCACCGTAGGTAGTTCGGTCGGTGGTCATATCCCGATCACCGGCCGAGCTACCGGGGCCGATGCAGCGAAACGGCGGCGAAATCAGACGGCTACCGAGAACGCGGTTCGTCGAAACATGAACACGGTGTAGTCGACCACGACGCATCGCGGACGAATTATCAGCGAGGACTTTCACATGACAGACAACAGATTTCATCTTGGTTGGTTCGGCAGCTTCGTGCCGACGACCTGGAACACCGCATTCGAGGGCAGCGACAGCGGAGACTGGCTCAACGGAGACTTCTACGTCGACTTCGCCAAGACACTCGAGCGCGCGTGCTTCGACTTCCTGCTGTTGGAAGACTCGTCGATGGTCTCGGATACCTACGGCGGAAGTTCGGAAGCGACCTTGAAGACCGGCGGTTGGGCGCCCAAGGGGGATCCGATTGCGCTGGCTCCCTTGCTCACTCGCGCGACGAGCCGATTGGGCGTCGCGCTGACGGCGTCCACGTCGTTCTACCCGCCCTACATGCTCGCTCGGTCCATTTCGTCACTCGATCACCTGTCTTCGGGGCGTATCGGCTGGAACGTGGTGACCTCGAGCGAGGATCGAGCCGCGCAGAACTTCGGAATGGACGCACTCCCGCCGCACGACGAGCGGTATGCGCGAGCAGACGAGTACGTGCAGTTGGTCGAGCAGCTCTGGGATTCGTGGGACGCGGACGCGGTGGTGATGGATCGCGAGACGTCGACGTACGTGGACCACACCAAGGTCCACACCATCGACTTCCAGGGCAAGTACTACTCCTCGCGTGGTCCGCTCAACACCATGCCGTCACCGCAGGGCCGGCCGGTCATCACGCAAGCCGGGGGCTCCCCCGCAGGCCGCGACTTCGCGGCCAAACACGCCGACATGATCATGGCCCTTCCCAAAGGCGTTGCCGCGATGAAGGAGTACCGGGCCGACATCAGGCGTCGCATGGAGCTGCACGGGCGGGACCCCGACTCGGCGAAGGTGATGTACGTGGTCTCACCCATTCTCGGTGAGACACACGAGGATGCGCTGGCCCGCCAGGAGCGCAAAGCCGATGCGGTGCGCGCCAACCCGGCGGGTGTCCTCATCGGTTGGTCGGCGAGCATGGAGATCGACTTCTCGACGTTCGACCTGGACAAACCGATGCCCGACGACGTACACACCAACGGCCACCAGTCAACGCTGGAGAACTTCCGCAACTGGGCCGATGGCCGAACACTGCGCGAGGCATGTGTCGCGTACCGAACCGAGTCGATGGAACTGGTCGGGACCCCGGATGCCGTTGCCGCACAGATGGGTGACGCCATGGCCGAGGTCGGCGGCGACGGGTTCCTGATCTGGAGCCAGCCGCACAACCGGCGCTACATCGGCGAGATCGCCGACGGCCTCGTTCCGGCCCTGCAACGACGCGGGCTGATGCGCACCGAGTACACCGGCGAACATCTGCGCGATCACCTGCTCGAGTTCTGAGCACCCACAGCTCCCACGACTGGAGAAACGTCATGACTGCCAACAAATTTCACCTGGGCTGGTTTCTCGGGGCCGGTTTCGGTGTCCAGTCCTGGAACCAACCATGGTCCGGTACCGGCGCCACCGACTGGATGATGCCCGATCAGTACGTCGACCTGGCCTCCTCGCTCGAGCGGGCCTGCTTCGACTTCCTCATCATGGAGGATTCGGTTCAGGTCTCCGATACCTACAAGGGCTCCATGGAGTACTACCTGGCGACGGCTACCGCTGCGCCCAAACATGATCCAGCGGTTCTGGCGGGCATCCTGTCCTACACCACCAAGCACCTCGGTATCGTGCCGACGCTCACCACGACGTTCTACCACCCGTACACGGTCGCCCGGTTGATGTCGACACTCGACCACATCGCTGCCGGGCGAATCGGCTGGAACATCGTCACCGGCAGCAACACTCGTGCCGCGCAGAATTACGGCTTCGACATGCCCGAGCACGATCTTCGGTACGACATGGCCGACGAGTTCGTCGAGCTCGCCTGCAAGCTCTGGGACTCCTGGGAAGACGGTGCGGTGCATGCGGACACCTCGGCAGGCGGCATCTACGCCGACCACGAGAAGGTCAATCGTATCGACTTCGAGGGCAAGTTCTTCAAGTCCCGTGGTCCGCTGAACACCATTCCGAGCCCGCAGCGTCGGCCGGTGTTCCTCCAGGCCGGGGGATCGGACAAGGGTAAGGAGTTCGCAGCCAAACACGCGGACGCGATCATCTCCAATCCTCATGGCACCGAGAAGATGCGGCGCTACCGCGAGGACATTCGCCAGGGAGCGATCGAGGCGGGTCGAAATCCCGACGACGTCAAGGTTATGTACCTCATTTCCCCGATCCTGGGGGAGACGACGGCGGAGGCCAAGGCCAAGCAGCAACGTCGGGCAGATGCGGCATCGAAGAACATCGACGGCCTGCTCGCCGGACGCTCACACCTGTCCGGCATCGATCTGAGCCAGTTCGATCTCGACGCGCCGCTGCCGGCCGATCTCGAGAGCAACGGACATCGCAGCAGTTTCGCCGAGTTCAGGGGAGACGGCACCCAGACTCTGCGGGACCGCATCACCGCCCACAGTGCCATCGACACACTGGAATTCGTCGGAACCCCCGACGACGTCGCAGACATGATGGACGGCGTCATGCAGGAGGTCGGCGGCGACGGCTTCCTGATCGCGGGCGCACCCATGAATCGCCGTTACGTCGCGGAGATCACCGACGGACTCGTACCTGCGCTCAAGCGTCGCGGACTGACCCGAACGTCGTACGAGCACACACACTTCCGCGAGAACCTTCGCGCCTTCTAGTCACACTTCGGATCTGGAAAGAGGAAGCTATGTTCCACCTTGGTTGGTTCTTGAGCTGGCAGGTCCAGTCGTGGAACCAGATGTGGTCGGGTGAGGGCGGCACCGAATGGAACCACCCCGAGCTGTACATCGACATGACGCGGTCACTCGAACGCGCCGGATTCGACTACATCATGTTCGAGGACGGCGCGTTCGTCCCCGACTCGTTCGGTGGATCCTCGAAGTGGTGGCTCGCCAACGCCCGGTCGGTACCCAAGCAGGACCCGAATTCGCTGCTGCCCATTCTGAGTCAGCACACCGAGCGTCTGGGCTTGATCGCCACGATGACCACGTCGTTCCATCCGCCATACATGGCGGCACGAACCTCGGCCACTCTGGACCATCTCAGTAACGGCCGGGCAGGCGTCAATCTGGTCACCTCGCACAATGTTCGGACGGCACAGAACTTCGGCTACGAGGAGATGTTCGAGCACGATCACCGCTACGAGATGGCCGACGAATGGATCGAACTCGTCAAGCAGTTGTGGTCGTCGTGGGAACCGGACTCGGTTCGGCTCGACCGCGAGGCGGGTGTCTTCGCCGACTTCACGAAGGTGCACAACATCGACTTCGAGGGCAAGTATCACTCCTCCCGCGGTCCACTGAACACCACACCGACTCCCCAAGGCCGACCGGTGATCTGCCAGGCCGGTGGGTCGCCTGCGGGCCGCGGGTTCGCGGCGAAACATGCCGAGACGATTCTCGCTCAGGTCGAGAGTGTCGAGGCCATGAAGGCGTACCGAGACGACGTCCGCGCTCGGATGGTCATCGAGGGGCGGGACCCCGATTCGTGCAAGATCATGTTCATCGTCAACCCGGTCCTGGGTGAAACCGACCGCGAAGCGCAGGACAAGCACGAGCGAACACTGGCCGGCTTTCGGAACGATATCGATGTCAACCTCGCGTCGATGTCGTACGCGAGTGGTATCGACTTCTCGAAGTTCGATCTCGACGCCCCGATTCCTGCAGTCGAAACCAACGCCGGTAGGGCCACGATGGCATTGATCGGTGCCAACACGGCCGGGATGACGCTTCGAGAGGCGGCCAGCTCGGACATCAGGAAGTCTGTTCCCCTGATCGGTACCGCCGACGCAGTCGCCGAACAGATGGGCGACATCGCCGCGGAGGTCGGCGGCGACGGATTCCTCATCGCCGGCAACGTGCATCGCCGCTACATCAGCGAGATCACCGACGGTCTTGCGCCCGAGCTACGCAAGCGCGGTCTGATTCGAGACGGATACGCACACACGCTGTTCCGCGACAACCTGATGGACTTCTGATCGTCACTGCAGCGACAGACGCGTCACCGGAGATACGATCGAACTCCTACCCGTGGCGCGTGCTGTCGGTCACCGGACTGGGCATGAGTATCACGTTCGTGTCGGTCTCGATGCTCCCCGTGGCGCTGCCGGACATGAGCGAGGGGTTGGGAGCTACTGCAGCGCAGACAGATTGGTTCATGCTCGCCTATCTGCTCACCACGGCAGTGTTCATTCTGGTCCTCGGCAAGGTTGCCGACCTCGTCGGAAGGCGTCCCGTCTATCTGCTGGGGCTGGCCTGCCTGACGGTCAGTGCCGCCGCCATCGCGGTCGCAGGCGAACCGACCCTGGTCATCGTCCTCCGCGTCCTGCAGGGCGTGGGCGCTGCCGCGGTGATCACCAACACCACCGCCCTGCTCGTCGAGGCGTTCGAGCCGCGAATGCTCTCGATCGGCATCGGCTGGAACATCACCATCATGTCGCTGGCGATATCTGTCGGCCCACTGCTGGGCGGTGTGCTGACCGAAACAGTCGGCTGGCGCGGAGTATTCGGTGTGGTGGTTCCCCTCGGAGTGGCCGGAACCGTGTGGGCTGCGATCACGCTGCGCCGAACGGCGCGTCCGGCACGCGGGGTGCCCTTCGATTACGCGGGCGCGGCCGGCTCGATGGTGATTCTCGGTGGACTCGTCTACGGGGTGAATCGCGGTGGCAGTGTCGGATTCGATGACTGGGCATCGATGGTGCCCTTGGTCGGCGTTGTTCTCGCCCTTCCGCTGTTCTGGTGGTGGGAGAAGCGCGCCGCCGATCCGATCGTGGATCCAGCGTTGCTGATCGATCGCTTTCGGGGAAGCGCGTACACGGCGTCGTTCCTGGTCACCATGGCCGAAGGTGCCGTCGCAGTGACGATCTCGCTGTACCTGCAGAGCGTCGAGGGACAGAGCCCCATCCGTGCGGGCCTGCAGATCACTGCCCTCGCGGTGGGGACCACGGTGATGTCGCCGATCGCCGGGATGCTGACGACCCGGGTGTCGACGCGAGTGCTGACGACGGTCTCGACACTCGGCACCGCTCTGGTTCTGACGGTGCTCGCGGTGCACATCGCCGGCCCGGCGCGCGGCGTACCCCTCGTGGTGATCCTGTTCCTCCTGGGGATCAGTGGCGGACTCTTCAAGACCGCGAACGCGTCGGCCATCAACGTGGGTGTGGCCGAGAACCGCTCGGGGATGGCCAACGGTCTTCGAGTGTCTCTCGACAACACCGCCGTCACGCTCAGTACCGCGCTGGCCCTCGTGCTGGTGGTCTCCGCACTGCCGCCTGCCTTGCGCGAGCTGGTGTATTCCGGCGGCGCACAGAGTGTGTCGCCCAGCGAGTCCGATTCCTTGGCAATGGGATTCACGGTGGCCGTGGCTGCGATGGCGGTGGCTGCTCTGGTCGCCAGCGTGCCGTCGGGGTGGCGCGGCGTGCACCCGAACGAACCTGCCGAGCTTTCTCGGCCGCACAGAAGTACCCGATCCGTATCGAGAACAAGGAGCACGGCATGACCAAATTTCATCTGGGGTGGTTCACCAACTTCTCCAACCCGCCGTGGAATTCGGCCTGGGCGGGCGACGAAGGACGCACCTGGGCCAACGGAGAATTGCACGTGGATTTCGCACGGTCACTCGAACGTGCCTGCTTCGACTACATCATGCTCGAGGATTCCTCGATGGTGTCCGACGCCTACGAGCAGTCCTCGAGGGTGGACCTCAAGTACGGCCTGTACGCACCCAAGCACGACCCGGTCACCCTCGTGCCGATGCTGACGGCCGCGACGAAGCACATCGGCGTCATCGCTACCTGCTCCACGTCCTTCTACCCGCCCTGGCTGCTGGCTCGACGGTTCTCGACGCTCGATCACCTGAGCAGAGGCCGCGTCGGCTGGAACGTGGTGACCTCCAGTGAGGATCGCGCGGCCCAGAACTACGGGATGGACAAACTCGCCGAGCACGACCAACGGTACGAGCGGGCAGACGAATTCGTCGACGTGGTCAAGCAGTTGTGGGCGTCGTGGGACGACGACGCCATGGTGCTCGACCGGGACAACGGCACTTACGTCGACCACACCAAGGTGCACGTCACGGACTTTCGCGGTAAGTACCACGCGTCGCGTGGGCCGCTGAACGTTCCGCGGTCGCCGCAGGGCGAGCCGGTGATCTGTCAGGCCGGTGGATCGCCGCGTGGGCGTGAGTTCGCGGCGCGCAACGCCGAGACGATTCTCAGCGCCGCGAAGGACCCGGCCGCGATGAAGGCATTCCGCGACGACATCAGGATGCGGATGGAGAAGGCCGGTCGGGATCCGGACAGCTGCAAGATCATGTTCATCACGCAGCCGGTGTTGGCCGATACCGAATCCGATGCCCGCGCCAAGGTGGAGCGGATGTCCGCCGACGTCGATTCGCGCATCGAGTCTGCGCTGGGCCACATCTCGGCGTTGACCGAGATAGATCTGTCGACGTACGAGCTGGACGAGGAGTTCCCCGAACTGTCCACCAACGGGCACCGGACGACCCTCGGCGACTTCCTGTCCTACGGAAACACACCGCGCACAGCGGCACTGGGTTGGACCATGAAGAACGTCCACTACGTCGGCACTCCCGATTCCGTCGCGGAACAGATGGGCGAGACGATGGACTTCGTCGGTGGCGACGGATTCCTGATCACGGGCAACATCGGTCGCCGCTACGTCGGTGAGATCACCGAAGGCCTCGTCCCTGCACTGCAACGACGTGGCCTGGTCCGCACCGAATACGAGCACGACATGTTTCGTGAGAATCTCATGTCCTTCTGATGCGGTTGCTGCGCAGAGATTCGGTGGTGCCGGGGCCGGTGTATGCGTTGGCGTTCGTCAACGTGTGCATCGGGCTCGGGTACGGCGTTGTGGCACCGGTCATTCCGGTGTTCGCCAGAGATTTCGGAGTAACGGATCTCGCTGCCTCGTCGGTGGTGAGTATCTATGCTTTCACCCGCGTGCTGGCGTCGTTCGGAGCATCTCGACTGCTGCTGCGGTTCGACGAACGGACGATTCTCACCGCCGGCCTGTTGATGGCGGCGACGTCCTCCCTGGCGGCGGCCTTCGCTCCGACGTTTCTCTCGCTTCTACTGCTCCGAGCAGTCGGGGGTGTCGGGACCGCAATGTTCACCGTCTCGGGTCAACAACTGCTGTTCCGCTACAGCACCCCGGACACCGGAGGAAGAACTGCGTCGGTCTTCCAGTCCGGCTTCCTCATCGGGGGAGTGTTGGGACCGGTCATCGGCGGCGCGGTTGCCCTCGTCTCGTTGCGGGCCCCGTTCCTCACCCACGCTGTGACGCTCGTCGTCGGGGTTGCCGTGGTCTGGTTCGCGTTCCGGTCCAGCGACAGGACGGACGTCGCGAACGGAGTCGTGCACGATACGAGTACCCGGCCGGAACCGATGACGCTGCGAGCCGCGCTCGGGGAACGGGGATTCCGGGCCTCGATCGCGTCGAACTTCGCCAACGGCTGGGTGGGCAACGGGGTGCGGTTCACCCTCGTTCCGTTGTTCGTCGCGACGGTGATCGGCGGCAGCCCGTTCGTGTCGGGTCTCGTACTCGTGGTCGGGGCCGTCGTCCAGATCGTGGTCGTCAAACCTGCGGGTCGGCTCGTCGACAGCTGGGGCCGACGACCGATGCTGGCGTTCGGGTCCGGTCTGATCCTGCTCGGGCTCGTCGTGCTTGCGATCGTTCCCACACTGCCGATCCTCGTGCTGACCATGGTGCTCTGGGGCGTGGGTGGCACCTGTGCGATGGTCGCCAGCGCCGCGACGGTCGGTGACGTACTGGCCGGCCGCGGAGGAAGCCCCATCGCCGTGTACCAGGTCACCTTCGACGTGGGCACCATGCTCGGCCCACTGGTCGCCGGAGCCGTCGCCGCCCAGGCGTCCTACTCGCTCGCCTTCACCGCCAGCATTCCCGTTGCGGCACTGGCAGTTCTACTCGCACTTCGACCCTGGCGGACCGTGGCGATGTCGACTCCTGAATCGAAGGTGGTCGTCACCGAGGAATCCGCCGTACCCACACCGACCATTCATGACCACCACTATGGAAAAGAGGACCGATGTCACAACCGTTCACACTCGGCTGGTTCACCAATTACCTCGTGCCCGACTGGACCGGTCCCTTCGCCGGGACAGGCGGAACAGACTGGGCCGACGGCACTTTCGCTGTCGACACCGTCCGGGCGTTCGAGCGAGCAGGAATAGACTTCGTGATGCTCGAAGATTCGACGGCATTGACCGACATCTTCGGGGGCACGTTCGAGTCCGAGCTCAAGTGGACACCACGCGCGCCGAAGCACGACCCGATGGGGTTGGCTTCGCGTCTGGCGTTCGAGACCGACAGAATCGGCATTGTCGTCACCGCGTCCACCAGCTTCTATCCGCCCTTCCTGCTCACCCGTTTGCTGTCGACCCTCGACCATCTCAGTCGTGGCCGCATGGGGTGGAACATAGTGACCTCCACGGGCGATCGCGCCGCACAGAACTTCGGCCGAGACACGTTGCCGACGCACGATGCCCGATACGAGATCGCGGAGGAATTCGTCGACGTCGCAAACCAATTGTGGGCATCCTGGGACGCCGATGCCGCGTCACCGATCGTTCCCGGTCTCGAGTCCTACGTCGACCACACCAAGGTCAGAACTATCGACCATGTGGGAGAACATTTCTCGGTGCGTGGTCCGCTCAATACGCTCCCGAGCCCACAGGGCAAGCCAGTGTTGTGCCAGGCGGGTGCATCGAAGTCCGGTATCGATCTCGCTGCTCGCGTAGCCGATCTGGTGGTCGCTGCGCCCAAGGGCCGGGATGCGATGCGCGAGTACCGCAAGACCGTGCGGGCGCGCGCGGAAGAATTCGGGCGCAACCCCGACGACATCAAGGTCCTCTACATGGTGACGCCCATTCTGGGGGAGACCGAGGACGACGCCAAGCGCAAGGCCGAGCGCTACTACGAGCCGACCGACGCGGCCATCGCACGCCGCCTGATCATGTTGTCCGGAGACATCGACTTCTCGACTCTCGATGTGGATCAGCCGATTCCGGACGATCTGAAGACCGAGGGGAGCACCAGTATCTTGGACAATCTTCGTAAGTGGGCAGCCGGACGCAGCATTCGGGAAACCGTCGCCACGGAACGGACCGAATCGTTGCGGTTGGTCGGCACTCCTGCCAGCGTGGCGGACGAGATGGAGAGCGTGATCGACGAGGTCGGCGGCGACGGCTTCCTGTTCTTCGGTGGTGGCGGCGGGGTACTGAACCGCCGGTACGTCGACGACGTGTGCGATGGGCTGATGCCCGAGCTCTCGCGCCGTGGTGTCGCCGGCACCGGGTACCGGGGTCGCAACCTCCGTGAGCACCTGGCAGGTGCACGATGAGCACACCACGCATGCATCTGGGGTGGTTCACCAGCTTCCGCCCGCCGGTGTGGAGTTCGCACTGGACGGGGTCGGATTCCGATACGTGGGCCGACGGGCGGTTCCACGTCGATATGGCCAGGGCGCTCGAACGCGCGGGATTCGACTATCTGATGCTCGAGGACTCCTCGATGGTCTCGGATATCTACGGCGGCACGACCGAATTCGACTTGGCCAAGGCGCAATACGCACCCAAGCACGATCCCGTTGCCCTGGTGCCGATGTTGGCCGCCGCCACGTCTCGACTCGGGATCATCACGACGATGTCGACCAGCTTCTATCCGCCGTACCTGCTGGCGCGGGTGGTCTCGACCCTCGATCACATGTCTCACGGACGGGTTGGATGGAACGTGGTGACCTCGAGCGAGGACCGCGCCGCACAGAACTTCGGCATGGATGCTCTACCGCCCCATGACGAACGGTACGAGCGGGCAGAGGAGTTCGTCGAGGCCGTGGATGCGCTGTGGAACTCGTGGGAACCGGACGCTCTGGTGATGGATGCCGCGTCGAACACGTACGTCGATCACACGAAGGTGCACGACGCCAACTACGTGGGCAAGTTCCATCGCACCCGCGGCCCGCTCAACACGCTCCCGATGCCGCAGGGCAGGCCGGTCATCTGCCAGGCCGGTGGATCGCCGCGCGGACGCGCCTTCGCCGCCCGCAATGCCGACACCATCATCTGTCAGGCTCAGGGGCTCGAGGCGATGAAGGCCTATCGCGACAACGTTCGAGCCATGGCCTCGGACGCAGGCCGCGACCCGGATTCGATCAAGATTCTCTACATCGTGTCCCCGGTTCTCGGTGAGACCGACACCGAAGCGCGCGAACTCGACGCACGGTCACGTGAAGCAACTGATGCGCGGGTGCATGCTGCACTGGCGCACATCTCTGCGGTGACGGGTAACGACCTGTCGACCATGGACATCGATGCCCCGCCGCCTGAGCTCACCACCAATGGTCACCGTACGACCCTCGCGGACTTCCTCGCCGGGTCCGGTAGCAGCAAGACCAACGACGACGGCACTCCGAAGACGCTGCGACAGTTGGCTGCTACGTGGTCGATCACGTCGGTCCCGTTGGTGGGGACACCCGATACCGTCGCCGAGCAGATGGAGGATGTCATCGATGCGGTCGGTGGAGACGGCTTTCTGATGACCGGGAAGCTCGGACGCCGCTACTACACCGAGATCACCGACGGGCTGATACCGGCGCTGCGTCGGCGTGGCCTGGTTCGCAGCGGCTATGCGCACGAACAGTTGCGAGACAACCTGCTGGACTTCTGAACTCCCACCGTCGCGGCGGTCACCTCAGCCCAGGGCCGAGGTGGCCGCCGTTTCGGTCGATCCGATGATGGCGACACGGTCTGCTCGAAAGTGCGTGAAGCTCAGTTCGGACGGGCGACCATCGGTGTCGCGAGTGATCAACTCGCGCAGCAATACCGGCGCACCCACCTGCATGTCCAGCAGTTCGGCCGCCCGTTCCTGACAGGAGATCGCTTCGACGACCGAGCTGCTCCCGCCGTAGGTGGTGCCGAAGATTCGTCGATGAGCGACGGCGATGGGCGGATACTCCGAGTGGTTGCTCTCGATGCGTTCGGTGAATTCGTCGATCTCGAAATCCGTGATGCAGTAGCCGACACGCAGATACAGAGGCTTTCCACCCATGCGGCCGATCTGCTCGAGGAGAATCACCGAATCGACCTCGGTGCCGATGAATTCTTGAATGACGGTGGGCGCGGCAATACGTCTGCACTCCAACGTCTCGACCGTCAAGCGGCCCTCGTCCGGCATTCCGGCCCAGGCCCTCGGCCCCACCTCGCCTTCTCGCACCGCCACGATGTCGTGGGCGATCGACGTACCGGCACGGCGCGCGCGGAGCACGACACCATCGTCTGCGAGCATCTGAAGTGCTTTTCGCACAGCGTTTCTCGTTGCGCCGAGCGACTGGATGAGATGCTGCTCGGACAGAATCTCGTCGTGGGGCATCGTGCCTCGGCGGATCCCCGACCTGATCAGCTCGTACACGCGGCGGGGTGAGGTGACGAACTTCTCGGAGCGGTTCGTCTGGGCGCGGAGATATCGTGCTCGTTGTTCGTCGGCCTGTCTGCGTAGATGAGCTGCGACAGAACCGGATTCGTCATCGAAGAAGGGGCGGGTCATCTGTCATCGCCTTTCGGGGATGCGCATGGGAGAGCCGAGGTGGCCGCGACGTCGAGATCACCAGTGATGACTGCGAGCATATCGGACATCGGTGCTGGTTTCGCTGCCTGCGCTGCGGCCTTAACCAAGAAACTTATGAAGAAATCCCTGCTCAGGCCGCTGTGTGGGCGGCGCATGGGCTGCGTAATGTGCTGTTTACCGTCGACGAGGCTCTGGGAAACACCGAACCGCGACCATGGACACCGTCCTCGAATCGACAGCGTATCGGCAGGAGTTATCTATGACGACAACCGCAGAGCCAGAATCGCTTTCGCTCACCCATCGCGATCATGACACCGATGACTACTCGCCGGTAACCGGCCGACCGGTCCTCGATGTCCAAGACCTCACCGTGACGTACGGAACCGGTGACTCCGCTGTGGTCGCGGTGGACAAGGCATCGTTCGAGATCGCACCCGGTGAGAGGGTGGCGCTGGTGGGCGAGTCGGGCTCGGGTAAGTCGACGCTGGCCATGACAATCGCGGGTTTGATCGATGTATCCGCGGGTGCCACCATCGAATCGACGCTCCTCGAATTCGAGGGAAAGCCGGCGCAGCCGTCGACCGGCCGCAGTGTGCCGCGCAGAACCGACGGCATCGCGATGGTGTTCCAGGATGCGATGACTGCGCTGGATCCCGTGTGGACCATCGGGGGACAGTTCAAGCACGTCCTTGCCGGAGTGGGCGTCACCCGGAAACGCGAACGAGTGGACCTGACCGAGCACTGGCTGAACAAAGTCGGGCTTTCCGATACCCGTCGCGTGATGCGCAGTCGACCCTACGAGCTGTCCGGCGGTATGCGCCAGCGGGTAATGACGGCCCTCGCACTGTGCGGATCACCCCGACTGCTCATTGCCGACGAACCCACGAGTGCGCTCGACGCGTCGCTGGCCCGCGGAACGATGGAATTGCTGCAGAACCTGACCCAGGAGCAGGGGACTGCACTGCTCATCGTCAGTCACGACATCAAGCTGTGTCTCGAATTTTCCGACACCATGCTGGTGATGTACCGCGGTGAGCTGGTGGAGCAGAAGGCGTCCGCCGACATAGCAACGACCGCGACGCATCCGTACACCAAGGGACTGCTGGGTTGTGTGCCCACGCTCGCGAATCGCTCGGCGACGAGGCTTCCCGTGCTCCGGGATTTCATTCCTGCCTGAGCCCCGTGGGGATCAGTTCCACGGCGCGCGCTGCTCGACAGCACAAATCCGTGTGCTGTGCCGGTTCAACAGGAGCTGTCTCCCCACGGAGCGGCGGGCGCCGCCCGGGTTGGCGTGGTCTCTACTGCTCCGGCGCGAGAATGATGTCGAATTCGACCCTCGACCAGGTGTTTTCGCCCAGTTCCCGACCGTCGGGGGTGGGGGTGCCCGCAGGCTGTTCCACGAAGTCCTTGATGAGCGAGTCCTTGACCCCGAACACCGAATCGCGATCGAGCAGTTCGTCGCCGCGCACGAAGATGTGGGTGATCAGAGTCCGTTTACCCTCGGCGGTGACCATGAAGTGCAGGTGCGATGCCCGCATCGGTGAGCGTCCGGCGGCGTCTAGCATCCGTCCGACGGGGCCGTCGAAGGGAATCGGGTACGGGGTCGGAGTGAGGCCCCAGAACGCGAACTTCCCGTTGTCGTCCGAGAACAGGTGACCGCGAGCGGCGACCCGTCCGTCGGAGTACTGGACGTCGTAGAAACCGTCGTCGTCGGCTTCCCACACCTCGATCCGGGCATTCGCAATGGGTTCACCTGCGATATCGGTGACCGTCCCCTCGACCCAACACGCCTGGCCGGGTGCGCCCTGGGAGATGTCTCCGCCCGACTCGATGGCGGGGGCGTCGTCGACGAAGAACGGACCGAACACCGTCGACTCCGTTTCACCGGCGATCGCTTCGTTGTTGACGGTGACGGTCTGCATCGAGGCACCGAAAACATCGGACAGCAGGATGAATTCCTGACGCCGGTCATCTGTGATGTGACCGACTTCGGTGAGGAACTCGATGGCCTTGGCCCACTCGTCCTCCGTCAGTCGGACTTCTCGAATGAACGCATGAAGATGCTCGGTCAACCCGGTGAGGAGTTCTCGCAATCGCGGATCGGGGGTTTCGGCGAAGCTGGCGACGACCTTGTCGGTCAGCGCACGCTCTCGGCCGCTCTGCTCGGATGAGACGTCGGTGCGGTTGCCGATACCCATGTCAGCGGTCCTCGTTCTCGGAAGTCGTTCCTGCCCAAGCATTACGGAGCAAAACCATGAGCGATTCAGCAGTGACGGGCCGCGGATTGGACGCGGGAGCTGCTTCGAGAACGAGCGCAACGGCCTCCTCGAGATCGGACTCCTTCAGACCGTAGTCGCGCAGCGCGGTCGGTGCCTCGAGTTCGGTGCGGAGCGACCACAGTCCCTCCACCGCAGTGGAGGTCCCGAAAGCAGCCGCGATGCGCTGCTCGGCTGCGGGCGCATACGGAGCGTTGTACTCGAGTACGTGGGGCAGCACGATCGCATGCGTCTGGGCATGCGGCATGTTGTACGTGCCACCGAGAACATGGCAGATCTTGTGATGCAATCCGGACCCCGCGGACGCGAAGGCGACCGCGGAAAGGTAAGCGCCGTAAAGGGTTTGCTCATGGCCGGATTGGCTGGTGGAATCTCGCTTGATGTCTCGAAGCCCGCTGGACAGCGCAGTGATGGCCTCTACTGCGAGAGTCGAATTGATCGGATCCGCCCGAGGAGCCCACATCGAGTCGACGGAATGCGCCAGGGCGTTGAGTCCGGACGCCACACTCAATTCCACCGGAAGGGTCAGCAGCGAGTGCACGTCGTAGATCACGGTGGTGGGGAGTACGCGCGGGTCGACGCCGGTGGTCTTGCGCGACGCCTCGGTCAGTCCCCACACATTCGTGGCCTCCGAGCCCGCGTACGTGGTGGGAATGGCGACGATGGGAATGCCACTGGTCAGGGCGACGGCTTTCGCCAGACCGGTGGTCGAACCGCCGCCGACGGAGACCAGCAGATCCACCTCGTGTTCGCGGGCTGCAGCGCGTGCCTTCTCCGCTGTCTCGATCGGAACATGCTGTACCACTTCGGAGTACATCAGGCGAGGCTCGATCTCGCTGCACACCGATGTTGCCAGCTCGGTTTCGGCGGGGCCTGCAATCACCATGACCGACGTCGCGCCGAGTCGACCGACCTCGGCAGCGAGGTTGGATGCGGCCTTACCTGCTCCGAACAGAACGCGTTGTGCGAGTGTGTCGTGCTCGAATTCGAGCATCCGTGCCTCCGGTGTGTCGGTGAGTCGAGTGCGCGTCAGTGCGAGGGGCGCGGAGTGGGCTGGTAGGCGAGCAGCAGCCACTGGTCGTTCTCCTTGACCCACACCGCAATCGAGTTGTTGACCAGCTCTTTTTCTTTGCCGTTGGCGGTGATGCTCGCGTTCATTTCGCCGACGACGACTGCGGTGTCGCCCGAGACGAGAATGTCGTCGGTGGGGTGATCGATGCGGTGGTAGACGTAGAAGCCCGAGGTGACCTTGCTCAGGTACGAGTCGACCGTGTCGCGGCTGCCGTCGGAGTGGGTGTACACGAGGTTCGGGTGGCAGCAGCTCACGAAGGCGTCGAGATCGCCGTCGACGATTGCCGCGTAGCGCTTGTTCTCGAGCTCGGAGATCGTGGCCTTGATGGCGTCGATATCGAGTTCCTGTGCCTGTGTCATGGATTCTCCTGGAAAGTCGAGCGGCCGCAGGTGTGCCGGTAGGTGATGACGGTAGGGAGCTGAATGGCAAGTGTCAACTGTCACAGAACACTCTCCACTCCGCCCGATCAGCGTTCGCATGACCTCGGCGGCCACTTGCAGGCATGGTTCAAATTTCAGTATCCGCAGTTGGGAGACCCCTTATGGCCGGTGAAAGTGGCGTAGCGCATGAGCTGCTTGACAAAGTGACCCACTGCACAGTTCAATCAGGACAGGACATTCATGCAGCAGTGGTGGACATTTTGACGCGATGTGCCGCGTGCGACGCGCACAGCTGACTTTCTCGCTACAGAACCTGCCGCCGGCTCCACCACCCTCATCGCCCGATCAACGGAGAACTCTCGTGACATCACATGGTCAATCGGTTGGAGAACCGGCTCCCTCGGCGGGCGTCGAGCCCACTCCACGAAACGAACGATCGTCGGCAAGCGTAGTGGGGACGGCCCTGAGCGGACGAGCTCGAGGCGCTGTCGCCATCGGAATTGCCACCGTAGTTCTGTTCCTGATCAGCGCCCTGCTCGCGCCGCAGAGCGTCAGCAGTGGCGCGATATCGGCGATGTTGCCGTTCGCGGCGATCCTCGCGGTCGTCGCGATCGGACAGACCCTGGTCGTGCAACAGGGCGGTATCGATCTTTCGGTACCGGGCGTGTTCTCACTGTCGGTCGTCGTGGTCACCAAGCTCGCCAGTAGCGGTACGACCGGTGCCATCGTCATGGCCGTGGTCGCAGCACTGCTCATCTCCGCAGTGGCCGGAGCCGTCTCGGGCTTCGTCGTCGCGCGGTTGAACGTTGCCCCGATCGTCGCGACCCTCGGTATGAATGCACTGCTCATCGGCGCGACCTGGGCCGTCTCCGAGGGTGCCGCACGCCGCACCCCGACCGGACTGTCCGATGTCATCGGATCGACGCTGCTCGGAGTCCCGGTGACCGTCGTCGTCGCGGTCGTCCTGACCATCATCGTCGGGGTTGTCGTTCGCCTCACCCCGACCGGACGCATCTTCGAGGCCGTCGGTGCCAATCCGCGCGTCGCCGTCGCGGCAGGCATCGCACCGCTGCGCTACACGTTGAGCGCGTATTCCGTGGCCGCCGTGCTCTACGCCGTCGCCGGCGTGTTGTTGACCGGCATCGTCAACACTCCTGGAATCAGCGAGGGCAACACCTACCTTCTGCCGTCGGTGGCCGCAGTGGTTCTCGGTGGCACATCGCTGCTCGGCGGTAAGGGCAGTGTGCTCGCCTCGTTGATCGCCGCAGTCTTCTTCACCCAGGTCGACCGATTGGCGTCGACTCTGGGACTCGCGTACGGCTGGCAGATCCTCATCCAGGCTCTCGCGCTCGGCCTCGGTGTGGCCTTCCACAGCGGTTTCCGGCCCGGACGCACCCGTCGTACGGCTGCCGTCGAGGAACCCAGGAAGCCGGTCGAGGTGTCATGACCGCCGGCACACGGGACTTGCCCCGCTACGACATTCGTTCTTCTCCCTTGACTCGAGGACACCATCGATGAAGCTCAAGACCTATACCCTGCGGATGATGACGCTGTTGCCTGTCGCGGCCCTGATCGCGGGCTGCTCGGTGGGCGGCTTCGAGACCGTCTCCAGCAGCGAGCCGCGGCCGGACTGGTGCGGCCCCAACCCTGCCGTCATCGGATTCGCCGACGGCAGCGGTGGAAACAGTTGGAAGCGAACCAACTTCGCCGAACTGCAGGACGAACTCGCCAAGTGCTCGTCCGTCACGGACTTCATCACCACCGATGCCCAGGGTGACACGCAGAAGGCGATCGCCGACATCAAGAGCCTCGGCGCTCAGGGCGTCGACGGAATGCTCGTGTTCCCCGACTCGGGCAAGGCCGTCCTTCCGGCCCTGCGCTACGAGTACAAGGCCGGCGTCGCCGTCGTTCCGTACCGAATTTCTCCCGGTGGCTCCGAGGGCTCGGAGTACACCACCTTCGTGGCCGCGGACTTCGGCGCGATCGGCCGCCTGTATGCCGAGTGGCTGGTGAAGTCGCTTCCCAACGGTGAGGGCAACGTTCTGTTCCTCGGCGGACCGCCCGCGAACTCTCAGGATCTCGCGGAATACGAAGGCATGCAGGAAGTCCTGGCCGATCATCCAGGTATCAAGTTGATCGGCGACCAGCCGTTCACCGTCACCAACTGGACGCCCGCGGAAACCCAGCAGGCCACCTCGACGATGCTGTCGCGCTTCCCGCAGATCGATGCGGTCATGACGGACTTCGCCGCGACCAGCATCATGACGGCATTTCAACAGGCCGGCCGTCCGCTTCCGCTGATCGCGTCGGCCGATTCCAACGGATTGTCGTGCCAGTACGAGCAATTGAAGGACGCCAATCCCGGGTTCGAGCTGTTCACGGTCACCTCGCAGACCTACATGGTCCGGTTGGCCGTCCAGCACGTCGTGGCCGAGGCCACCGGAGGCGTTGCACCCGAGTCGAAAGTCGATGTGCCGGTTGCCTTCGAGGACTCGATCAGTGGCGCGCCGAGCGCACCGATCTGCGAGCCGAATCTGCCCGAGGACGCGCTCCTGTCGAGCACGCTCGATCCGCAGCGCATCGGAGAGGTACTGCAATGACACGTCCGATCACACCGCAGCCAGTGCTGTCAGGAGCTTCGATGAACGAGAGATCCACGTCCACAGTCACTCTCGCCGAGCCGTACCTTCAGGTCCGCGGAATCGGCATGACGTTCGGCCCGGTGACCGCACTGGCCGGTGTCGACATCGACATCAGGCCGGGGCAGGTGCACGCGCTGCTGGGTGAGAACGGCGCAGGCAAGTCCACGCTGATGTCGATCATCTCCGGAACGCTGAGTCCGACATCGGGATCCGTGGTCGTCGCGGGCGATGAGCGGACCGGCTTGACGCCCGCCGACGCTCTCGAACTCGGCATCTCCATCGTCCATCAAACTCCGGCTCTGTTGCCGGACCTGACGGTCGCCGAGAATCTCGTTCTGGCCATTCCTCGCCATCTGCGCCCCTCGGTCTTCGAGATGGGGCCGTGGGTCACCGAGAAGCTGGCGGTGGTGGGGTGCACGGTCCACCCGGACACCAAGTGCGCCGACCTCCCCATTGCCGAGCGTCAACTGATCGAGATCGCCAAGGCACTCGCGATCGACACCAAGGTGCTCATTCTCGACGAGCCGACGGCACCACTGGTGCAGGACAAGGTCGATCTGCTCTTCGAGCAGGTTCGTCGGTTCGCTGCAGCCGGGGTAGCAGTCGTCTACATCACCCACCGCATTCCCGAGGTCCGGGAGCTGGCGGACACGATGACCATTCTTCGCGACGGCCGGGTGCGCGGCTCCTACGATCCGCAGTCGCTCACCGACGACGAGATCATCACGCTCATCGCAGGCCGCGACGTCGACGCAGTGTTCCCGCCCAAGGGCACCGGCCCGAGTGCGGAAGGCCTCGTCGTCGAGAATCTGTCGAGCCCCGATTTCGAGGACATCTCGTTCACGGTCGGTGCGGGCGAGATCGTCGGTCTCGCCGGTGTCGCGGGCAACGGCCAGGTCGCGTTGCTCCGTGCCCTGGCCGGTCTCACCGAATCCACCGGCACCGTTCGGTTGGGCGGTGATCGGTTGACGCTGAAGTCGTCCGCCGACGCACACCGCGCCGGAATCGCGTTCATGCCTGCCGATCGCGCAGGAGAAGGCGTATTGCCGGAATTCTCGATCCGGGAGAATTCCGCCCTCGGCGCGTTCGGGCGATTCGTGTCCAACGGCATCATCGACAAGAGCCGCGAAAGTCGACTCACGACGGCGATGGCCAAGGCCCTGACCGTCAAGGCACCGAGCGTCGAGACCTCGGTGGGGAACCTGTCCGGAGGCAACCAGCAGAAGGTGGTCCTGGCCCGAGCGTTGCTGTCCGAGCCCGCGCTCATTCTGGCCGAGGAGCCGACGCAGGGCGTCGACGCCGGGGCCCGCGCCGAGATCTATTCGCAGCTACGAGCGGCCGCGGACGACGGTATGGCAATCGTCGTGCTGTCCTCCGACGCCGTCGAACTCGAGGGATTGTGCGACCGGGTTCTCGTCGTCTCCCGCGGTGCCGTCGTCGAGTCCCTCAGCGGTGACGCGGTGACCGAGCACAACATGATGCAAGCCATGGTGTCGGCCACCGGACACCGAAGTGCTGCGGCGGCAACGGGAGTCGGGGCGGTGGACAAGCCTCCGAGCAAAATCGCTCGATCACTGCCCGCGTACACATTGCTCGGGGCCATCGTGCTGCTGTCCCTGATCGCCACGACGCAGAACGCACGATTCCTCGGTGAAGCCAACCTCGTATCGGTACTGCTCACCACCACGGCGCTCGGTTTCATCGCGCTCGGTCAGATGCTGGTGGTGATGACCGGCGGCATCGATCTGTCGGTGGGTCCTCTCACCGGGCTGGTGCTGGTGATCATGTCGTTCTTCTGGTTCGACGGGGCGTCGGTGGGGAGTCTGGTGGCCGGTGTTGCGGTGGCCGTCGCCGCCGCGGTCATCGTCGGCGCAATCAACGGCGGATTGATCCGCGGCCTGGGCTTCACCGCAGTGGCAGCGACGCTGGTGACCTACATCGGTATACAGGGAATCTCGCTGCTGCTCCGACCGGAGATCGACGGATACGTCGACTTCGCCATCCTCGATGTCATCAACTACAGCGTCGGCCCGGTTCCCGTGGCCTTCGTGGTCGCTGTACTCGCAGCCGTGGCGCTCGGTGCCGTTCTGCGCTTCGCTCGGCCCGGAATAGCGCTTCGTGCTTCGGGATCGGACAGCGTCATCGCCGAAAAGATGGGCGTCCGCACCGGCCTCACCGTCACCGCGGCCTACATCGGCTGCTCGTTGATGACGATGCTGGGCGGCATCATGCTGGTCGGTCAGGTCGGCGTCGGTGACCCGAACCAGGGGATCGGTTTCACCCTGTCGGCCATCACCGCGGTCGTCGTGGCCGGAACGCTGCTGCGCGGCGGTAGCGGTTCGCCGATCGCAGTACTGCTCGGAGCGCTTCTGCTGCAGGTGATTCTGGCCCTGGCCAACTTCCTGCGCCTCGATACGGCCTGGCAGTACTGGCTGCAGGGCGCCATCGTCATCGTGGCCGCCGTCCTGTACATCGCTCTGCAGCAGCGCAATTCGGCCCGCACGCACTGACCTTCCGCACAAGAACGTCATACAGAGGAGACAGCAGTGAAAGCACTCAGATTCGTCGCAGAGAACAAGGCCGAGGTTGCCGACCTCGACATCCCGACGATCGCGGCGGACGAGGTTCTGATCGCCGCACGGTCGGTCGGCGTCTGCCATTCCGATATCGAACTGCTCGAGGGCCGCTACATCATCCCGTTCGAGTACCCGATCATCCCCGGCCACGAGTGGTCCGGTGAGGTGGCGAAGGTGGGTGCCGACGTCGACGGCTTCCAGGTGGGCGACCGTGTCGTCGGAGAATGCGTCATCGGCGAGGACCATTTCGGGTTCTCCATCAGCGGCGCAGCGGCGGAGTTCTTCGTCGTCAAACCCGCATGGCTGCACAAGCTTCCCGACGAGGTCTCGTTCACCAGTGGCGCACTCGTCGAACCGTTCAGCTGCGGTTACTACGGGTTGATGCGCGCCGGAAACGTCAACGCGAGCGACGTACTCGTCGTGCTCGGAGCCGGACCGATCGGGCTCGGGGTGGTTGCCGGTGGCGCCGCGCTCGGGGCGACGACCATCGTGGTCGAACCTTCCGAGGGCCGCCGGCAGGCGGCGTTGAAACTCGGTGCTGCACATGCGGTCACTCCGGACGAGGTGGACGAACTGCTCGGCAAGGTGAGCAGCGGCCGAGGTGCCGATGTCGTCGTCGAGGCAACGGGCCGTCCCGAGGTGATGGCCAGTGCACTCGAACTCGCCGGGCATCGAGCCCGAGTGGTGTACATCGGTATCGACGTCGGACGATCGGCACCGGCGAAACTGGGGCTCATCCAATCCAAGGAACTCGACATCCGTGGCGCGATCGGCTCGCCGGGCGTGTGGCCGGCGACGCTGCGTTTCATCGCCAGGAGCGGGCTCGATCTCGGTGGACTGGTGACCCGTGAAATCGCGGCCGACGATGCCGTGACCGCTCTCGACGAGGCACAGAAGCCGGCCGAGAACATCAAGGTGCACATCACCTTCGACGCAACTCTCTGAAATCCCGAAACCCATACGACACCGAGGACCCTTCATGTCTCGTCTGACCGACAAAGTCGCCATCGTCACCGGATCCGGCAAGGGAATGGGCCGTGCCATGGCAACGCTGTTCGCTGCGCAAGGTGCTGCCGTCGCCGTCACCGACGTCTCCGAGAAGGACGGAGTGGAGACCGTCCGACTGATCGAGGAACAGGGCGGCCGGGCGGCGTTCTGGCGATTGGATGTCAGTGACGAAGCCGAGGTGTCCTCGGTGTTCGATCAGGTGTCCGCGGAGTTCGGGAAGCTCGACATCCTCGTCAACAACGCAGGTATCTCGGGTGTCGACAAGCCCACCCACGAGGTCACCGAGGCGGAATGGGACGCAGTCTTCGCGGTCGATGTGAAGGGCGTCTTCTTCTGCACCAAGCACGCGATCGGGCACCTACGGGCCAACGGCGGCGGCAGCATCGTCAACATCTCGTCGATCTACGGACTCGTCGGATCGCACGAGATGGCCCCGTATCACGCCGCCAAAGGCGCGGTCACGATCATGACGAAGAAGGACGCGGTGACGTACGGACGCGACGGCATCAGGGTGAACTCCGTCCACCCGGGCACCATCCTGACTCCGTTCGTGCGTGAACTGGCCGAACGCAGCGAAGGCGGGCTGCGCGGCTACCTCGACATCATGGAGCCCAAGCATCCGATCGGTCACGTCGGTGAGCCGGAGGACGTCGCCAACGCCGTGCTGTTCCTGGCCAGTGACGAGGCCCGCTTCGTGCACGGTGCCGCGCTGGTGGTCGACGGCGGTTACACGGCGGTGTGAGACCGCATCATTTCTGCCGACCGACCACGAACCAGATTGCGACACAGGTCTCGTCGTGCGGGTTGCTCAGTCGATGCGGAATGGACGAGTCGAAGTGGAGACTGTCACCCGGGCCGAGCACCTGGCGGGCGAAGGCCACCTGAATCTCCAATCGTCCGGACAGGATGTGGATGTATTCCTTGCCGCCGTGGTTCATCAGATTGTCTGCAGGGCAGGATTCGGTTCCAGCCGGATAGGTGACTCGGAGGAACTCCACGTCCGGGTCGTCGTCCGGCGTCAGGCGTTCCCAACGCACACCCCCGAGATACAACTCGGGTCGTTCGTCGGCCCGCTGAAGGCCGGGAAGCGCTCCCACCTCCGGGAGCGGCTGAACCGAGGACGCTCGCGCACTGCCGTTCGCGTGGGCTACCTCGGTTCGGTCCGCGAGCTTCGGCCGAGTCGACGGTGTAGGCCGCGGGGATTCGAGGTCATGCGGTGCCACGTCCTCGGCCATCAGAGAGTCGAGCGAGAGACCCAACTCGGTGACCATGGCGTACAGCGTGCCCACCGAGGGTGCCGTCCGTCCGAGCTCGACCTGAGAGATGAAGCTGGGGGACAGATGAACTCGACGTGCCATCTCCCGCAACGACATGTTCGCCTTCTCGCGCGCTCCGCGCAGTCGCAAGCCCATCTGCGCGTTCATCTGAACGGCTGTCTCGGCCGATTCGACCTCGACGCTCTCTTCGGTCATTCTTCCGTCGCCTCCCACCTCTGCAATCAACGTCGCCCCCTGATGCCGGGTGTACGCACCCACTGGACGGACCGTAGTGCATCGATTGTCTCATTGCTCGGTCATTCCGCTGTTCCACGTTCTCGCACAGGCTTTCGTGCCGTAACCGCTTGGCACTGAACATGTGCAGTGTTACTCTACACTCAAGAAGTAGCGTGCATCACATTCGAAATTCGTCCAGGAGGAATTGTGCCCGACACCATGCAGGCGGCCGTGTACTACGGCGCGCGCGACATCCGCGTCGAGGAGGTTCCGGTTCCGCGACGCGCGTCGGGTGAAGCGCTCGTCCGTGTTCTGCGCTCGGGTATCTGCGGCACCGACGCCTCGGAATGGGTGGCCGGACCCAAAACCTTCCCGGTACTGCGACGGCACACCAACAGTGGGCATCAGGGCCCGTTGATCCTTGGCCACGAATTCGTCGGCGAGGTGGTCGAAGCAGAGCCCGACTCCGAGAACAAGATCGGAGATCTGGTGGCTACCGGGGCCGGAATCTGGTGTGGCACATGCCGACGCTGCAAAGAAGGCCGCACCAACCAGTGCGCGACCTACAAGACCCTCGGACTCAACGTCGACGGCGGCATGGCGGAGTACGTGAGCGTCCCGACGAAGACGCTGCGAGCGTTGCCCGAAGGACTGTCCGTCGACTATGCCGGACTCGCTCAGCCATTGGCCGTCGGCATTCACGCTGCGCGGCGCTCGGGTGCCCGTGACGGTGACAACGTCGTCGTCATCGGTGCCGGTGCCATCGGTTCGTTCGTCCTCGCCGGCCTGAAGCACCTGGTGGATGTCGATGTCACCGTCGTCGACTTCCCGGGGAAGCGGCTCGATCGTGCGACGCGCCTCGGAGCGCATCGCACGCTGACTCCGTCCGAGGACCTCGGCGCGCAGATCATCGAGGCACTGGGCGGAAAGAAGCCGGACGTCGTCATCGAAGCAAGTGGAGCGCCCGGCCAATTGGTCTCGGCGTTGACCATGGTGACCGACGGTGGCCGCGTACTCGCAGTAGGAATTCCCAAAGAGAAACCGGAGCTGGATGTGCATTCGCTCGTTTTCCGAGAGATCACTCTCGAGACCACCCTCGCGCACGTGTGCGACACCGATCTACCTGCCGCACTGGACATTCTGAACACCGGACCGCTCGGCCAGGAGCTGGCCGAGGCGCCTGTGGGGCTGGCAGATCTACCCGCGGCGCTGGAGCGACTCTCGACCGGCAAGGTCGAAGGCAAGGTCCTCATCGATCCGGCCATCCGATGAGCACGCCCAGCAAGGCGGCGCTCGTCATCGGTGCCACCGGGATTGCCGGCCAGACGATCTCGCGTCAGCTCGTCGACGCAGGATGGACCACCTACGGTCTGGCCCGAGGCACGACCAATCCGGTCGAGGGCGTGGTGCCGGTCTCGGCGAATCTGCTCGATCCGGAGTCGCTGGCTGCAGCACTCGACGGCGTCGACCCGGAGATCGTGTTCATCACGGCCTGGATAAAGCAGGACTCGGAGGCCGAGAACATCGAGGTCAACGGCAGCATCATCCGCAACGTTCTCGGTGCAATGAAGGGCAAGTCCGCGCTGCGTCACGTCGCGCTGATGACCGGGCTGAAGCACTATCTCGGCCCGTTCGACGATTACGCGACCGGTGTCATGGCCGAAACTCCGTTCCACGAGAGCGAACCCAGGCTGCCGAACCCGAACTTCTACTACACCCAAGAGGACGAACTGTTCTCGGCGTCGGAAGCGCAGGGGTTCACCTGGAGTGTGCACCGAGCGCACACCGTCTTCGGTTACGCGGTGGGGAACGCGATGAACATGGCGCTCACGCTGGGCGTGTACGCCGAGATCTGCCGCGAGACCGGTGCGCCGTTCGTGTTCCCCGGTTCGGATACCCAGTGGAACGGCTTGACCGACATCACCGATGCGGACCTTCTCGCCGAGCAGATGATCTGGGCGGCAACACATGTCGAGGGCGAGAACGAAGCCTTCAACATCGCGAACGGTGACGTGTTCCGATGGCGCTGGATGTGGCCACAGATCGCGGAGGCGTTCGGCGTCGAACCCGTCGGTTTCGCCGATGCCCCCAAGCCGCTCGCCGAACGAATGGGTGACGCCGCGAAGGTGTGGACCGAGATCGCGGCGAAGCACGATCTGGTCGAAGCAGATGTCGATCGCCTTGCGTCCTGGTGGCATACGGACGGTGATCTGGGCCGCGACATCGAATGCCTCACCGATATGACCAAGAGCCGCAAGGCCGGTTTCCTCGGGTTCCGATCCACGTTCGAGAGTTTCATGGACAAGACCGAGAGTTACCGCGCGGCCGGGATCCTCCCGAGGAGTCAGCGATGAACGAACAGTCTCAGTTCACGAACAAGGGTGCGATCGTCACCGGCGCCGGCAGCGGTATCGGCCGGGCAGTGGCGCATCGGCTGGCGTCGTTGGGTGCCCGGGTGCTCGCTGTCGACATGAACATGGCGGCCGCAGAGCGCACAGCTGCGGAGTCGGAGGGTGAGATCCATCCGTTCGCCGCCGACGTGTCCGTGCACGATCAGGTGAAGGCCTATGCGGACGCCGCGACCTCGCTGATCGGCGAACCTCGACTGTTCTTCAACAACGCCGGTGTCGAGGGCGTGCACAAGTCCATCGTCGATACCACCGAGAGCGAATGGCGATCGGTGGTGGACGTCAACCTCAACGGAATGTTCTTCGGGCTCAAGAACGTGCTCCCGCTGCTGCAGCGGTCCGGGGGTGGAGCGGTGGTCAACACCGGTTCGATTCTCAGCCTCAAAGGAGCTCCCGATCGCTCCGACTACGTGGTGACCAAGCATGCCGTTCTGGGGCTGACCCGCAGTGCTGCAGCCGAATCCGCGGACCACGGCATTCGGGTGAACTGCATCTGCCCCGGACCGGTCGACACTCCGTTGATGTCGAGGTCCGAAAGTCTGGTCAACCCGGACGATCCGAACTTCGAGCGCGACCGGTTCATCGAAGGCACACCGCTTCGGCGGTACGGATCTCCCGAGGAGATCGCCGAGCTGGTGGTCTTCCTGCTGCGCGAGGACGTCGGCTATCAGACCGGTTCCGCGGTCACCATCGACGGCGGAATCACCGCGGTCTGACGCAGGACCTCGCCCCTTCACACAGATTTTTCGACTTCAGGAGAAAGCTATGCGCGCTGCGGTATTTCACGACCGACACGATGTACGGGTAGAAGACGTTCCGGCCCCGAAGGTGGGCCCGGGCGAGGTTCTGCTTCGACCGTTCTTCTGCGGCATCTGCGGAACGGACCTGCACGAGTACGCCTTCGGTCCGATCGTCATTCCGACCGAACCCCACGCACTCACCGGTGCGAAAGCGCCGCAGGTGTTCGGACACGAATTCTCGGCGCGCGTAGTCGAGATCGGCTCCGACGTCGAGTCGGTCGCGGTGGGCGATCGCGTGTCGGTGATGCCGCTCGTCACCTGCGGTAAGTGCTACTACTGCCGACGCGGACTGAACCATCTGTGTGTGATCATGGCCTGCACCGGTCTGAGCTGGGGCGGCGGCGGAATCTCCGAACTGGTTGCGGTGCAGGAACAACAGGTGTCGGTGCTACCGGACAGCGTCAGTGATGTCCAGGGCGCGCTGATCGAGCCGGCAGCGGTGGCCGCCTACGGCGTCGACTGCACCGGGTTGCGCGCCGGGGACACCATTCTCATCACCGGTGCGGGACCGATCGGTGCCCTGTCCGCTCTGTACGCGCATGCGTCGGGCGCGGCAAAGATCATCGTCTCGGAGCCGAATGCCAAGCGCCGCGCGCTGATCGAGGCATTCGGTATCGCAGAGGTACTGGATCCGACGGTGCAGGACGTGCCCGCCGCCGTTCGCGCCCTCACCGGCGGTATCGGAGTCGACGCCGCAGCGGAATGCTCGGGTCACCAGCACGGATTGACGGCCGCACTCGACAGCGTCCGCTCCGGAGGAACCGTCGCGCAGGTCGGTCTGCACGTCAAGCCCGCAACAATCGATCCCATGGCCATGTCCAACAAGGACCTGACTCTGGTGGGCACCTGGTGCTACCCGGTATACGACTGGCCGCGCATCATCGCGCTGGTCGCCTCCGGACGCTACCCGGTGGAGAAAGTGGTCAGCGAGATCATCGACGTCGAGAACATCGTCGCCGACGGATTCGAGCGGCTGCTGGATCCGAACGGTGACGCGCAGAAGCTTCTGGTGCGAGTCGGCGACGCACCGACGTCCTGATCGACACCGAAGAGCACACTTTATGGCCCGCCCCACGCTAGGAGAGACAATGCACATCGGATTCGCCGGAGTCGGCCGCATGGGTACCCACATGGTGCGCCGCTTCCTCGAGGCGGGCCACACGGTCACCGCCTACGACCTGTACCTGACGCCCGATACCGCGCCGGCCGAACTGGTCGATCTGGGAATGACGATCACCACGACGCCCGCCGATCTGGCGCGAGCCGAGATTTCATTCAGCATGTTGCCCGACGCGGCAGCGACCGAGGAGGTGCTATTCGGTGAGCACGGAATCGCGACAGCCGGTGCGGCGGAACACCTTCATGTGGTGATGGGAACGGTAGGACCGACCGCCGTGCGCGAGTTCGCCGAGCGCGCAGCAGGATCGGGCACCGCGGTTGTCGACGCCCCGGTATCGGGCAGTGTGAGCCTGGCCGAGACCGGGCAGATCACGACCATGGTCGGGTGCGACGACAAACAGTTCACCTACCTGAAGCCGGTACTGGAGGCAGTGACGCGCGCTCAGTTCCACACCGGTGCGGCCGGTACTGCTTCGGTGGCCAAGCTTGCCGTCAATTCGGTTCTCGCAGCATTGAACCAGGCCGTTGCCGAAGCACTGATTCTCGGTGAGTCGGCTGGTTTGGCACCGGCCGCCCTGTACGAGGTGTTGGGTTCGAGTGCGGTGGCTGCGCCGTACGTGGGCTACAAGAAGGAACACTTTCTCGATCCGGCAGCGGCTGGTGTGGCATTCCCGTTGTCGCTCTTGCACAAGGACGTAGGCCTGGGACTCGCGCTCGCCCGCGACCACGGGCTCGAGCTTCCCCAGGCCACAACCGTCGGGAACGTTCTCGACGGGGCGTTGGACTCCGGACTCGGGGCCAAGGACATGGCGGCAGTGCTCGAATTCTTGACGCCGTCCGAGCGCTGACCGTCAGACCATCGCCTCGTACACCGCCCGGACGTACTGCTCCGCGCGGTCCGAGCCGATGATTCCGGGCCCCATTCGGTTCATGACGTAGGAGATGGTCAGCTTCGACTCCGGGTGCAGAACGGTGAGCGATCCGCCCCAACCTCCCCAGAAGCAGATCTTGCCGTCGGGGATGTAGGGAATCGATTCGTGTTGTGGGAGAGCGAAGCCCAGACCGAAGCGCAACGGAATTCCCAGCGCCAGATCGATTCCGTTCGATTGCTCCTCGAAGATCGTGTCGATGGTCTCCGGGCTCAGCAGTCGTATGTCGTCCACGGTTCCGCCTCGGGAGATGACCGACAGGATCCTCGCGACCGATTGTGCGTTGCCGTGCCCGTTGAGTGCACCCATGTCCGCGGCACGCCATGCCGGGGTATTCGCGGACGAGGCCTGGACCAACGGTCCGAGAAAGGTCTTGCGACGCACCATCGTCGGATCGGGCCCGGCATCATCGGTCGGCGGGGGCGGCGGAACCACATCGGCGATCCGGGCCCAGTCGCTTTCGGCGGCACCGATCTGGAAGTCGGCTCCGAGGGGACCGGCGATCTCATCGGCGACGAACTGCCGCAACGGCTTTCCGGTGACGCGGCGGACGAGTTCACCGATCAGGTGGCCCTGACTGGCTGCGTGATACCCCGATGTGGTGCGCGAATCCCACCACGGAGCTTGCTCAGCCAGACGCGAGGTAGAGAGTTCCCAGTCGTAGAGGTCCTCTTCACTGAACGGCCTGTCCCATCCCGATACTCCGGACGTGTGCGACAGCAGGTTCCGGAGTGCGATGTCTTCCTTGCCTGCGGCCGCGAACTCGGGCCAGTACGTCGCGACCGGCGCATCGGGATCGAGCACTCCACGGTCGATGAGCATCAACGCCGCCAGGCACGTCACCATCTTGGTGGTCGACCACACGTTGGTGATCGTGTCCGACTCCCACGGCAGGGTGCGCTCGGTATCGCGATAGCCGCCCCAGAGGTCGACAGCGGTATGGCCGTCGATGTCGACCACAAGCGACGCGCCGAGTTCGGCTCCGCTCTCGACGTTGGCGGCGAGTGCGTCGCGCACCGCCGCGAATTCGGGCTCGCAGTGACCGTCAATTGCCATGTGATGCCCCCAGAATGCGGTGAACGGCCAATTCGACGTAGTTGTCGGCGACCTCCTCGATGCTCAGCTCGCCGCCGTCGTGAAACCAGTTGCTGATGCCGTTGAGCATGTCGGTCAGCGCGAACGACGCCAGACGCGCATCCGGGACGGTGAATTCACCGCTGCGCATTCCGGCGGTGATGACGTCGCGGACGCGTCGTTGGTACTGGCGACGGTAGTCCTCGACGACAGTGCGGTGCTCGGGGGTGAGTGAGGCGAGTTCGTGCAGGCCCACGATGTACTCCACCCGTCGTCGGTTCAGATGTACCAGGTGCGCACGCACTAGAGAGGACATGCGTTCGGTAGGGGTCCCGGCTGCGTCGAGCAGCGGCAGGTTCTCCTCGGCCGGCTCCTGCGTGACCGTCAGGCAGATCGCGAAGAGGATGTCTTCCTTGGACGGGAAGTGGTGGTAGAGGCTGGCACCCTTGATGCCGACGGCGTCGGCGATGTCGCGCATGCCCACGTTCGAATAGCCCTCACGCGCAAAGATATCGGCGGCGTTGGCCACGATGTCTTCTCGGCGTTGCCGGGTACGTATCTGCCGAGGGAGTGGAGTCACAGCATCGGGTTGAGTCATACAGTCTCCTCGACCGCCGCCAGCAGTCGCAGTTCACGCTTGAGGATCTTGCCCTGCGGGTCGACGGGCAGTTCGGCCACGATGTGCACCGACTTCGGGGCCTTGTACGACGCCAACTCGGTGCGGCAGTACTCGATGATCGCGGCCGGGTCGGCGGTCACTCCGTCGCGTGCGATGACGAAGGCGGTTACGGCCTCGGACCAGTACGGGTCGGGGACTCCGACGACGGCGGCACGCAGCACGTCCGGGTGCGTGTGGATGGTGCGTTCCACTTCCTGCGACGACACGTTCATCCCTCCCGACTTGATCATGTCCTTCATCCGATCGTAGAAGAACAGGTTGCCGTCGGCGTCGATGCGCACCATGTCGCCGGTGTGCACCCATCCGTCTCGGAACACCTCGGCGGTGCGCTCGGGGTCCTTGAAGTAGCCGAGCATCACCGATGGAGTGCGACAAAGCAATTCACCGATCTCGCTCCCGTTGCCCGCAGGGTCGACGACCTTGATCTCGAGGTGGGTGACGGGCTTGCCGATCCACGACGCGTCGCCGTCGGGAATGTCGTCGAGTGTCGTGAACCATCCGACGGAGCCGAGCTGCGAGAGTTCGGACTGTCCCCAGTAGGTGCCCCAGATTGCCTCGGGTGCCGCGGCGGCCCAGGCGCTGATCGTGTGGGGTGATACCTGGCCACCGTAGGTGAGGCAGCGTCGAACCTGACTCACGGCCTCGGGCCCGAACTGCTCGTCACGGGCCAGGGCCAGATAGAACGTGGGGGTCTGCGCGATGACGGAGATCTTCTCGGCGGCGATGATACGCAGCGATTGCGCCGGATCCACTGTTGCGGGCAGCACGAGGGTGGCCCCCATCAGCGTGAGGGTCGTCATCGAGCCGAGTCCGGCGATGGTGTGGAACGGCATGACGAACAGCCAGGTGTCCTCCGGTCCGGTGCGCAGGCCCCAGCTCCACGCGGGCGCGGTGGAGATGAGGAAGTTGCGGTGCGGAATCATGACGCCCTTGGGGGCCGCTTCGGTTCCGGAGGTGTAGATGACCATCGCGACGTCGTTCTCGTCCATCTCGACGTCGGGCTCGGTGGACGGGGAGTTCGCCGTCAGTGCGGCGTATTCGGTACCGAACGTCACCAGGGTGGTGGTGTCCGGCTTCACCGAGGAGATGATCTCGGTGTAGGCCGGATCGGCCACCACCACAGTCGGTTCCGCGTGTTCGAGTTGGTGCTTCACCTCGGCGGCGCGATACATCACGTTGATGCCGGTGAAGGCCGCTCCGGCTTTGAGGGTTCCGTAGTACGCCACCACCACATCGACGCTGTTACGAGCCATCGATGCGACGCGGTCACCCGCGGTCACCCCGAGGTCGACCAGCAGGTTGGCGAACTGGTTTGCCCGAGAATCGAGTTCGCCGTAGGTGGTGACCTCGCGGGTGCCGTCCGCCGAGTAGCTGATGAACGCAACCTTGTTCGGCTGAGTCCGCGCATGGCGACGAAGTTGATCGCCGATGGTGGCGCGGCCGATGGGGGAGCGATGGTGGATGGCAGTACCGGGCACGGCGGACTCCTTCAGATGCTGTGGTTTTACAGTGCAGGCGAGAGAGCAGCGGAGTCGAACATCGGCTGCGAGAACGTCTCTGCCGCAACGATCTGCTCGACGGGATCGCGAGTGAGCTTGCGGGGGAACGACTTCTCCGGATAGCCGACGGCGATGTGCGCGGCGGTGATGTAGTCGTCCGGGATGCCGAGCAGTTCGCGGATGGCGGGTTCCTCGTGGCACAGCAACGTGGTCACCGCGGTCGCGACGCCCTGATCGCGCAGACTCAGGCACAGGTTCTGCACGGTGGGGTAGATGGACGCCCCGCCGACGACGGAGAGTCGGCCGAGTTCGTGGTCGGTGGGGTGCAGTCCGTCCAACGCTGCGCAGACCACCACGATGGCGGGCACCTCGTGGAGGTGGCGGGCAAAGTAGTCGGCGTCCTGCACGGTCTTGGGCAATGCGCCGACGGCGACGGTTCCGCCGGTGATGCCGGCGAAGTAGGCGTCCCACATCGGCAGGTAGAGGTCGGCGAGGGCCTGCTTGCGGGCGGCGTCACGCACGACGATCCACCGTACGGGCTGACGGTTACCGCCCTGCGGGCCGAAGCGGGCGACGTCGAACGCGGCTTTGAACACCTCGTCGGGAACAGGATCGCTGAGGTACCGCCTGCAGGTGCCGGTGGTGCGCATCGCCTCGGTGAGTTCCATGGGTGTGTCCCTTCGCCTGTCCGCTGTTAGGTAGTGCCATGAAGCATCATGTGGCGTGGGCCACATTGTCAAGGGTTGAAGTGCAGTGAATCTTGAGATCGCGAAACCCTTGCGGCAAATTACCTAACCGTGGTTAGTTGAGCTGTCGGAGTTGGTTGAAGCAGTAGGAGGTACCGGTGTCCACAGGCGCAGCAACGGCAGCGGAGACCGTGGGCCGGATCGATCGAGACCGGCTCTCGCGCGCTCTCACCGCATCCAACCTGCCCACGCTGGTGGCGGTGCTCTATCAGTTGACCGGCGATCCCACGTGGCTCGCAGATCCGTATCGCCCCACGCGTAGTCGAGGCATGGACAACAACGACACAGGCGGATTCGACGACGCAGTTGCCGACCGCATCCGTTCCGCAGCGCTCGACGCGATCTGCGCGTTCCACGAGGGTGCGCCCATGGCGGTGCCGTCACCCGATTCGGAGCACCTGGTCGAGATGATCAGCGTGGCCGTCGGTGAGCAGGTTCCTCCCGAGTTCGGCGTCATGGTTGCCGAAGACATGGGCTTCACCGCCTCGGACACTCCGGTGGCTGCACCGAACGATCTGTCGGTCATCGTGATCGGTGCCGGCGTCTCGGGAATGCTCGCGTCCATCAAGCTGCACGAGGCGGGCATCAGTCACACAGTGCTCGAGAAGAACTCCGACGTGGGCGGCGGCTGGTTCGAGAACACCTACCCCGGTGCCGGCGTCGACACCCCCAGTCACCTGTACTCCTACTCATTCGCGCCGCGTGCGTGGAGCACGCACTTCGGCAAGCGCGACGAGGTGTGGCAGTACCTCAGCGACGTTGCCTCCGAACATGATCTGCGGCAACGTATTCGCTTCGACACCGAGGTGGCGACCGCCGAGTACGACGCGCAGAGACAAGGGTGGACCGTCACCACGGTCGACGGCGAGATCCTGACCGCCGATGTGGTGATCACCGCTACCGGTCAGCTCAATCGGCCGAAGGTGCCCCACATTCCCGGGCTCGAGTCGTTCGACGGCCCGATCTTCCACACCGCGAACTGGCCGGCCGATTTGGATCTGACCGGTAAGCGCGTCGCCATCGTCGGAACCGGGGCCAGTGCCATGCAGGTGTTGCCGGCCATCGCGTCGACGGTGGGGCATGCGACGGTGTTTCAGCGGTCGCCGCAGTGGGTCTCGTCGAGCGACGTGTACTTCACCGAGATGGGCGACGACGCCAACTACTTGATGGACGTTGTTCCGCTGTATCGGCTGTGGTACCGGACGCGGCTGGCCTGGAACTTCAACGATCGTGTGCACAGCTCGCTGCAGGTCGATCCCGAGTGGGAGCATCCGCGGCGTTCGATCAACCCGATGAACGACGCGCATCGACGCGTCTTCACCCGCTACATCGAACGCGAGCTCGAAGGCAGGCCGGACCTGATCGAGAAGTCACTTCCCGATTACCCGCCCTTCGGCAAGCGGATGTTGCTCGACAACGGCTGGTACGCCGCGCTCAAGCGAGACAACGTCACCCTCGTCGCCGACGCCGTCGCGTCCATCACCTCGAATTCGGTTGTAGCGCGCGATGGTTCGGAGACCGAGGTCGATGTGGTGATCCTCGCGACGGGCTTCGAGACTCACAAGCTGCTGACGCCGATCGACGTGCGCGGCCGAGCGGGGGAGTCCATTCGAGATATCTGGGGCCCGGAGGACGCGCACGCGTACCTCGGTATAACTGTTCCGGACTTCCCGAACTTCTTCATCACCTGCGGTCCCGGAACGGTGTTGGGCCACGGGGGCAGTTACATCACGATCGCAGAATGTCAGGTGCGCTACATCGTCGATGTCTTGATCGACATGGTGGACAAGCGGATCGGAGCCATCGAGTGCAAGGCCGACGTGGAAGCGGAGTACGTCCGTAAGCACGACGAGGCGCACGCGAAGATGATCTGGTCGCACGGCGGCATGGACAACTGGTACCGCAACGACGCCGGACGGGTGGTTTCGACGCTGCCGTGGCGCATCGTCGACTACTGGGAGATGACGCGGCGAGCCGATCTGGACGACTTCGTCATGGAGCCTCGACGGGATGATGCTCGCTGATCAGTTGGACGTAGCCTGCTGGGCCGACAACACGAAGCCGTGCCCGCCGCCCGCGTCGCAGACCATGGCGTCGACTCGGGAGTAGCAGGTGTAGCCGAGGTGCGAGATCGATGTGTTGTAGTCCAGTGATTGCGCGTTCTCGACCCCGAAAGCGCCCTGGTTGAAGCACATCGGCGTCACCTTGCCCGGGTCCAGGAAGAAGCCTTTGCTCATCTCGTCGGCCGAGAACGGTGGCTTGTCGCAGTCCGCGCCGTCGGGCACGGGTGCGTCCGTGGCTTGGCAGCCGGACGAGAACGCGGTGGAGCCGAGCTTGCAATAGATGTTGCCCGACGGCGACTTCCATCCGACCTCGTTGTTGACAGCGGAATATCGGGCCGGGTCGACGGGAGTGATCGGCACAGAGTCGACCGATGGTGTTGTCGCAGAATCGGTCTCGGATGCGCTGCTGCCCGGCTGTGGAGCCACCGTCACCTGCGGTGCCGCCTCGGTCGATGTCGCCGGCGCACCCGCGACGACGGTGGGAATGACCGACGGCATCGCATCGGTCGGTTCGTCCGAACTGCTGCATCCCGTCAGGAGAATGCCGGTAAACATCATGGCGACGAGGGCCATTCGCCTGCTGTGTCCCGTCATCAGTTGGACGTCGCTTGCTGCATCGACAACACGAAGCCATGCCCGCCGCCGGCGTCGCAGACCATCGCTTCGACGCGGGAGAAGCACGTCAGCCCATTGAACGTGATGGAGGTGTTGTATTCCAACGTCCGCGCGTTTTCGACGCCGAATTCGCCTTGGTTGAAGCAGGTCGGTGTCACCTTGCCCGGCGTCATGTAGAAGCCTTTGCTCAGTTGGTCGATGGTGAACGACGGGGTGACGCAGTTCGCGCCGTCCGGTACCGGAGCATCTCCTGACTGGCAACCGGACCCGAATTCGGAAGAGCCGATCTTGCAGTAGATCTTGCCCGAGGGCGACTTCCACCCCACCTCGTTGCCGTATGCCGTGTAGAGGGCCGGGTCGACGGGAGTGATCGGTGCGGTGTTGTTCACCGGATTCGGCTTGCTCTGCGATGAATCCGTGGTCTTCGGCGCGGCAGTGTCCGTGGTGTCGACCGGCGGGTTGGCAATGGTCACTTGCGGTGGAGCAGGAATTGCTGATGCGGCGTTGGAGGCGGGGGTCGGTGCAGCCGCGGGGGCCTCCTCGCCGCCGCAGGCGGTCAGCGCGAAGGCGATTGCAGCAGTGGACGCGAGTAGAGCACTTTTTCGGATCATTCGGAGCTCCTTCATCAGAAAGCGATGTTGACGTCGCGGGAGATCATGAAGCCTCTGTCGCCGTCGTAGCAGGTAACGCCGGCTTCGGTGGACCGGCAGAAGTTGCCTGTCACTCCGATGACCTGGCCGTATTCGAGGACTCGTGGGCCGGGATTCCCGCCGAAAAAGATTCCCTGGTTGGTGCAGATCTGCTCGACGGTGCCGTCCTGTGTGATCTGCACGCCGTAGGTGTTGTTCTCGGTGTTGAGGCACTCGCGTCCGGTGTTGCCCGGTACGGAGTAGCGGACCTGGCAGCCCACGATCGTTCCGGGGGCATTGGATGAATTGAATGCGCAGAACACATTCCCACTGGGGGATTGGAAGAAGTACTGGCCACCGTCTACCTCGAAGTCGCGTGCGTCGACGTTGACGTCGTCACGGTTCGGGGCAGGTGGAACGGCAGCAGGTCCCGCTTCGGTGGGCTGCTCCAGCGCCGGAGTCATGACCTCAGGAGTCTCGACGGCCGGCCCGTCCGTACCGGTCCCACTACCCGTGTCGGGAGAGCCACCGGCTGACGGAGCGGGAGCGGCACTGGTGACCGGCGCTGCATCCGTGCTGGTCGGTGCATCTGACCCGCAGGCCGTAAGAGTCAGGGTGGTAGCGGCGACCAGGGCACACATGGCCACGATGTTGCGGACTTGCCTCATTCGTTCGTCCTCACCGGTGGCTGCAGAGTGCGTCACCTCTTGGCAGGTAAATCGAACGGTCCGATCGGTCTGTTAACGTCCGTCGGGTCACGACCCCGTCACGAATCGGTATACGACATGAACATCGGACATTTCGCCTGAGAGGGTGAAGGCAATAACACTCAACAGCCAGTTGATGTTTCAGCTTCAACCTGAGGCGCTGGGGCCGATTCTGGTACAAATCGGAATCACATTGTGCGACTTAGACGAAAGGTATGCAGTATGCGAAAGTCATTGCGGCGAGCGGTAGTAGCAACAGTACTGACTGTGCCCCTGGTGTTCGGGATCGGAGTGGGTACGGCAGCGGCCGCCCCTCAGGTGACGAACCTGCAGGTGCCCATCGTGACCGGTTTCCAGATAGCTCCCGGAGCCGTCCCCGGTGGCCTGTTCCAGGCCATTCCGATGAAGGCTATTGTGGGCGACGAGCCCGGTGTCGCACGCTTCTCGGCCGCGAACATTGCCCCGTTCGCGGACCAGTATCCCTACCGGTATCTGAACCTGAACTGGCGAAACCTCGCGACAGGCGCGACGGGTGCCGCCGATCTTCGGCATTGGCAGGACGATCCGACTCCGCCCGCGGACAACTTTTTCAGTAAGCAGTACCTTCCACTCGAGGTGGTAGCGAATACCGGTCCAGGGCCTGTTGTGGTGACTGTGACGCATTCTCGCGACTACTCGTACGGTGCCGAGTGGGGCTCGCCGTACCTCGACACTCTTCTCCCCGGTGCCGGCATAGTGCTGGTTCCCTGATCGGGTAAGGCCTCAGGTGCCGAGGTCTCCCGCGATGTCGGCGGCGGTGAGCATCGAAACCAGAATCGGCACAACTCGTTTGGGTGCTATCCGGTATTCCCCGCGACCGTGCTGTTCGACGATGTTCGCCGAGCTCAGCGTCTTGAGATGGTGGTAGATCTGGCCCGAGGAGCCGACTCCCACCGCGGCATGGAGATCAGCCGCGTTCGCCGGACCGCGCAGCAAGGTTCGTACGATCTGCAACCGAACCGGATGGCCCAGTGCAGCAAGCACTTCCGACATCGAGGCAACGGGCAGGTCGACGATGGCGTCGGGGGAGTAGCTGATGTCCCAGCGGACCGTTCCGTTCAGATGCACGTCGCCCTGGTAGGCCACGATGCCGCCCGTCGACGGGGCGGCATCGACCTGCTCGGGAGCGTCGCGTCGTTCCAGCTCGGCGACGCGGGCTTCCAGCTCTGCCAGTCTCGACTCGAACTCTGCGCTCACACCACGCAGGCTATCCGGTCGAGAACGTCCGGCGATTGCATCGCCTCTAGGATGAGTTGCTGCTGGACTCCGATGCCGGCCATGGCTTGATCGAATTTGTCCCCTGGGATGCCGTCGATCAGCCACACTGCGGTAGCGACAGTTCCGTCGGTGCGGCGTAACTCGAATCCCTGGGTCAGCACACCAGGGAGGCTGCCGCCTTTAAAACCGACACCGAGAACGCTGTCACCTGCGGGTTGCCATTCCAGTTGGCGCAGAATGGTTTCGGACGCAGTGTCGTACGTCCCGTCCGTGAAAGCGCGATACAGTCCATTGAGTTGTTCCGCCGAGGCACCGCGAAAGTTGTTCTGCACGCGGGTGGCCTGGTCTTCGTAAGTCGGTAGTTGCACGGCTGCGTCGACCTGGGCTCGGAACTGCGGATCGAATGCCCACTTCTGCGCGGTCTCCCAGCGGTCCTCGTCGGCGAGGGCGGGGTCGAATACTGACAGCATGTCGGCCACCAGGCTCGGCACCTCGAAGTTCTCCCACCTTCCGGTGGCGGCTGCGTCGATGATGGCTTGGTCGCCGAGTCGGTATCGGAGGTAGTCGGGGACGGAGTTGTCGCTTTCCTGAATCATGGCCGTGACGATGTCGTCGATGCGGACCGTGGCATTGGGGTCGGTTGCATGGGTGCCGCTGTTTGCGATTCCCAAGCGATTCAGGGCATTCGGGTGGGCACCGCCATCGGTGTTGGGTACGTACCAGCGCTCCCAATCCGAGAGCGTTACTTGCTCGTTCGGGTCGATGCTGCCGTTCGCGACGGCCTGGGCGTAGGCGGCGAGATGCACCACCTTGATCGCGGATGCGAGTACCTGCTCCTGGTCGGCCCGATGCTCGACGGTGCGGCCGCGGCCGTCGTCGATGACGAGGCCGACGGTGTCGGGTGCCTGATCGATCAGTCCGATCCACCCGTCTTCGGTGGCGAGGTCGGTCGAGGTGACAGGTGCGCAATTCTCCGGCGTCGGAGTGGCGGCCTCGGCTGTGTCGGGGTCGGCGGAGGCACATCCGCTCATCAACAGGACCGTCGCGCAGGCTGCCGAAACCAGGGTGAGGCGTCGCATCTCGAGCTCCTTGGTTGTTATTCCGTAATTACGGAATAACAGTAAAACGGATTGTGCGTCTGGGCAACCCCTTCGTGTGGCGTTCGGAAGATGGCTCGCCGTAACACCTGTTACGCTCGTTCGTAACAAGTGTTACGGCGAGAGGGGAGGTGGGAACGAGTGACACTCGAAGCGGACGACCCACGGCACCGCATTTCGCAGGCCGTGTGGGACACGATCGCGGAGTTGGGGATCGAGGCTACGACGGTGCGCGCGGTCGCGACTCGGGCGGGCTGCACCACCGGTCTGATCATGCACCGCTTCGGCTCCCGGTCTGCGATGTTGGTGCACGCGCGACAGACCCTGTTCGAGCGCACGGCAGCACGGGCCGACGAGGCCGGTGCCGGTGGCACGCGGTCCGCGGCGGAGCGTCTGTATGCCATTGTCTGCTCAGTACTTCCGCTCGACGACGAGCGCATTGTCGAAGCCCGAATCTTCACGGGCTTCGCGGCGGCGGCGATCGCGGACGACGAACTGCGAAACCCCCACGTGACCCACACGCGTCAGTGGCTCACCCGGATCGCCGGTCTCGTTGCCGAGCTCGGCACTCACATCACCGATGCCGAGGCCGCGGTTTACGCGTTGCAGATTGCTACCTCAGTGGAAGGCATCGTGGTCCTGGCGGTGCTCGATCGCGAGACGTATCCGCCGGCGACGCAGAGACGACTGGCTCGGCGCACGATCGCCAATGTGGTCGACCGCAGTACCGCAACCGACCGGTGACCTTGTCCCTACCTTCGACAGAACGGACCCCATGCCCACTCTCCATCACGCCCCGCTGGCACGCGTGGACCAGAACACCCTGTACCGCATCATGGCGCTTCGGGTCGCGGTATTCGTGCACGAGCAGGGAATCGTCGACGACATCGAGCTCGATGGCGCGGACCTGCTTCCGACGACGGAGTTGTTCTGGATGCAGGACGATGACGGTGAGGTGCTGGCGACCATTCGAGTCCTCGTCGACGACACGGTTCACATCGGCCGAGTCGCGACCGCCGCCAGTGCACGGGGTCGGGGCTATGCCGGAGACCTCGTAAAAGCGGCACAGACGGCGTATCCCGGGGTTGTCGAACTCTCCGCGCAGGCGCACCTCGAAGAGTGGTACGGCCGCTTCGGATTCGTTCGTGTGGGGGAGAACTACCTGGACGCTGGAATCCCGCACGTGCGGATGGTGACGAGCGGATGATGACCCCTGTTTTGTTCTGACCAATACGGTTGAGCTGCAGTGATGTTCGAGCGTTTTAGAACAACGTGGGTGCGGTGTATCGGCCGTGTCGTGCTTCGTTCAGTCGGGCGCTCCAGCGCTGCACGAGCCACATTTCGACGAGCTCGGGGCTGGTGCCGATATCGGTGGCCCATGCGGTGATGAGTTCGACGTACCGGTCGTAGCGACGACGAGTGAATCCGGTGACGGACGGGTCTTCGAGCCATCCTTCATGGATAAGCGTCGAGACACCGTATTGGTCGATCAGCTGCGCCGGCCCGCCGTAGACCGACGCGTTCACCGCCCATAGGAACGTGGCCGTGAGGGACATTCCGACGCCCGGTGCGTCGGGCCAGCCGGACCAGGTGGAGTTCGGATGGTCGGGGACTGCGCGGTTGCGGACGCAGCTGTCGAGCACCGCGAGAGTCTTGGCGACGGGGTTCTCGTCGGGACGGCTGAGGTGTGGGTTCATGACGTCCGGGAATCGCCTCATCGCTCTACGGTGTCGGTGACTGCCCTGCCACGCCGCGCAGAGAAACAGAAGACCGAGCGAATCATGTTCGCCTACAGCCAGATCGGTGCCGATTCTAAGATCGTTGCGCTGCATGGTGGCACCGCCGTACTCGACGATTTCTCCATCGAGGTTGCGGCCGCGCAGTCGCAAATCGTGGCCCGCCCGGTCGAGGTGGCCGTTCCACCAATCCAGGTCCACCTCCACACCGTCGTCGAGCACATGCAGGTCGTAGCTGCGGTGCTGACACCACTGCACACAGGCCGTGGGAGGTGGGAACCCCTCGTCGAGTCGTGACATACCGCCATCGAAGCATTGGGTACCGACAGATCGAAGGCTGCTGTCACTCCGAGCGGGTTCCGGCTGGTTTGTCGTGGTGATGAATTTCCTGATGTCCGATCATTGCCAGTAGCGCCAGTTTGTCGGCATCAGGGGTGCCGACAGCGGCGGTGTACAGGATCAGGTGCTGGTCGAGTTCGACGAGCTTCAGCGAATCGCAGTCCACCGTGATTTCTCCAACGGGGGTGTTCCGAAAGGTCTTTCGCAGGGCGGGGGAGACTGCAACGTCGTGTCGTTCCCACAGTCGCGCGAAGTCGGGGCTGCCCTCGCGCAGTTCGGTGACGAGGTTGCTCACAGTCCCGTCTGTCGGATATCGGGTGAGTGCGGTGCGGAGTTCGTTGACCACGCTGTGGCGGAAGTGGACGTCGTCGGAGATGCCATAGAGCCGCTCGCTCGGCTGCTCTGTGCCGAGGAAAGCTTTGCGCGCAAGATTGCGATCACGAGGGGTCAGGGCACCGAAATCTTCCATGAGCGCTGCGGCGAGATCGTTCCAGGCGAGTACCTCGAACGCGGCCGACATGACGATGCCGGCGGTCTGCGGTAACCGTTCCAGGAGCGTGAGGATGCTGGGCCGAACATCGCGCCGGTGCACACCTGATTTCGCGGGTGCGGTGCCCGCCAGCGCGTGCAGATGGTCGGACTCGGTGTCGCCGAGGCACAGGGCAGCCGCGATCCCCGCCAGCACTTCTGCCGACGGTCGTGGTGCGCGGCCCTGTTCGAGGCGCACGTAGTACTCCGTCGAAATATGTGCGAGCACGGCTACTTCTTCACGGCGAAGACCCGGGGTCCGGCGGCGAGGGCCGGACGGAAGACCGACATCCTGCGGTTGAAGCTTTTCGCGGCGGCTACGGAGAAACGCCCCGAGTTCCTGCTTGTCCATGAGTTCGATTGTGCCCCGAGTAGAGCGTCGGACCCTAGTACCGTTTGTGCCTGTATCCGTTGGTGATAAGCCTTGATGCTTGCATCATGACCACCGAAACAGCTTCCAGTACAGCCGGCCTTCTGGCCGGAAAAATCATGTTCATCACCGGTGCAAGTCGAGGAATCGGTGCCGCTGCGGCTCAACTTTTCTCGGCTGAAGGAGCTGCTGTTGTCCTCGCCGCCCGCAACGTCGACGCGCTCGATCAGCTCGTGACGACAATCCGAACGGCCGGGGGTACCGCCGACGCAGTCTCCATGGACCTTGCTGACTCTCACAGCATCCGGGCCGCCGTCGCCCGCGTCGAGCAGCTGCACGGACGACTCGACGGCGCGTTCAACAACGGTGGCGTCAACCAGCAGGAGATAGGTCCCCTCGACACCACCACCGAAGACGACCTCGACGAGCAGTTCACCGTCAACTTCCGCGCCCACTGGACCGCGATGAATGCCGAAGCCGCCCTTATGCGTCGGAGTGGAGGCGGTGCCATCGTGAACACCTCGAGCATCGGCAGCCGCCGCGCAGTTCCGCCGCTTCCGGCGTACGGGGCGATGAAGCGGGCGCTCAACAGCATCACCGAAACAGCAGCGGTCACCTGGGCCCCTGAGAGTATCCGGGTCAACGGTCTGATGCCCGGAGGAACTGCAACAGAAATGATGGACGAATGGGAGGCGAAGACACCCGGTGTCATTGCGGCCAGTAGCGCTGCGTCACCGATGGGTCGGATAGCCGAAGCCCGCGAAGTTGCCGAGGCCGCCGCGTGGCTGCTGAGTGACAGGGCTTCCGCGGTGACCGGGGCGATCGTGCCCGTCGACTGCGGTGCGGGGGCCTGAACCTGATCCCCACGTTCGTGCCTTCCTGAGACCAACCTTTATCGGTCCGAGCTGTCGGTGAATCGGAGATGGTTCATGTGCCTGCGAACTGTAAGTCCCATATGGAACTGTGGGGTCTGGTTAGCCATCAGAACGAACAGGGGAGTGCCGGTGCCCGTTGCCGACAATGCTGTCGACAGGCCACTCGTCGACGTGGTGATCGAGGCCATCGACGTGTCCGACGAGGCCAAGTACTTCGTTCTCGCAGCCCTGGAAGGGCCGACAGCACTACAAGAGCTGCTCGACGGCATCTCGACCCCGCACGTTCCGGAGCCGTCGGGTAGCCAGCTCGTCGAAGAGCCGGTCGGTGCATTTCTGACCTCGATCACGGTCGCGGGATTCCGCGGTATCGGGCCCAAGGCAGCGCTGGAGCTACACCCCGCGCCGGGCATCACGATCGTCAGTGGCCGCAACGGATCGGGAAAGTCGAGCTTTGCCGAGGCACTCGAATTCGCGATCACCGGTTCGAGTTACCGCTGGGAGAACAAGGCCAAGCTGTGGGCCGACACCTGGCGCAATCTGCATCAGGGAGATCCGTGTGAGGTGCGGGTGGGGCTCACGATCGAAGGGTCCGAACCGACGGTTGTCGGCGTCGACTGGACCTCCGATGCCACGCTGAAGGGATGCTCCACCTGGACTCAGGTGGGAAAACAGAAGCGCAGCACCGGTACCGATGCACTTGGGTGGAAGTCTGCCGTCGAATTACATCGCCCAATCCTGTCCTACGACGAAATCGGCGGCCTGTTCGACGCGACGCCGTCCACCCTGCACGACGCCCTGGCCAAACTCCTCGGGCTCGACGAGATCACCGATGCCGAGAAGCGACTGGCAGCGGTCTTCGTTGAGTCGGGCGCTCCAGCGCTGCACGAGCTACATTTCGACGAGTTCTGGGCTGGTGCCGATGTCGGCGGCCCATGCGGTGATGAGTTCGACGTAGCGGTCGTAGCGGCGACGGGTGAATCCGGTGACGGACGGGTCTTCGAGCCATCCTTCGTGGATGAGGGTCGAGACTCCGTATTGGTCGATCAGCTGCGCCGGCCCGCCGTAGACCGATGCCTTCACAGCCCACAGAAATGTGGCCATGAGAGACATTCCGACGCCCGGTGCGTCGGGCCAGCCGGACCAGGTCGAGTTCGGATGGTCGGGCACTGCGCGATTGCGGACGCAGCTGTCGAGCACCGCGAGAGTCTTGGCGACGGGGTTCTCGTCGGGATGGCTGAGGTGCGGGTTCATGACGTCCGGGAATCGTCGCATCGCTCTGCGGTGTCGATGGCTGCCCTGCCACGCTGCGCAGAGGAACAGTAGGCCGAGCGAATCGTGTTCGCCTACAGCCAGATCGGTGCCGATCCGTAGATCGTTCCGCTGAACGGTGGCACCGCCGTACTCGACGATCTCACCGTCGAGGTTGCGGCCGCGCAGTCGCAGATCGTGGCCTGCTCGGTCGAGGTGGCCGTTCCACCAATCCAGGTCCACCTCCACACCGTCGTCGAGGACGTGCAGGTCGTAGCTGCGGTGCTGACACCACTGCACACAGGCCGTGGGCGGCGGGAACCCCTCGTCGAGTCGTGACATACCGCCATCGAAGCATTGGGTACTGACAGTTCGCCGCTGCCTTCACGTGGAAAGCTTCACTGATTTCACTCTGAGCGGTTCCGGCTGATCTGTCTTGGTGTCAACTTTCTGGTGTCCGAGAACTGCCAGGAGCGCCAATTTGTCGGCACCCGGGGTGCCGCTAGCGGCGGTGTAGAGGACCAGGTGCTGGTCGAGTTCGACGAGTTTCAGCGAATCGCAGCATACCGTGATCTCTCCAGCGGAGGTGTTTCGAAGCGTCCTCCGATGGGCGGGGCGACTGCGACGGCGTGTGGCTCTCACAGTCGAGCGAAGTCGGGGCTGCCGTCGCGGAGTTGGGCGACGAAATCGCACACAGTCTCATCCGTGGGATACCGGGTGAGACTGTGTGCGAGGTTCATACACCACGCTATTGCGGAATTGGACTTCGTCGGAGATGCTGCAGAGCCGCTCGGTGCCGAGGAGAGCTTCGCAGGAAAAGTTGCGATCACCAGGGGTAGGCCGAAGGGGTATCCCATGAGCGCTGCGTCAAGATCATTCCAGTCGAGAACCTCGAACGCGGCGGGCATAACAATCTCGGCGATCGGGGCAACCGCTCCTGGAGCGTGAGAATATTGAGCCGAACGTCCCGCCGGTGTAAACCTGGTCTCGCGGGTGCGGTGCCCGCCAGCGCTTGCAGATAGGCTGACTCGGTATCGTCGAGGAGCAAGGCAGCTGCAACACTTGCCGGGTCTAATATAGACGAGTAGGCAAGAAAGGTTGAAGCATGAAATTTCACGGACTCTTTATTGGGATTGACAGGTATAAAGATAGTCGAATCGGCTGGCTGCAAGGTGCTGTGCGTGACGCGCAGGCGGTTCACGCTCTATTCTCCGACACTCTTGATGGCCAGTCACATATGCTCCTCACCGATTCAGGCGCAACAGCTGACGCGATTCGGAACTCCTTATCTAAGCTTGCCGAGGATAGCAGTGACGATGATATAGTCGTGATCTTCTATGCGGGTCACGGTTCTGACAGGCATCAAGTAATTTGTCATGATACGGACGTGGGAAGCCTGGCGGGTACGACGATACCTCTTGAAGAGATCGGCACTTCGCTGTCTGAAATTCCAGGCAAAACTGTATTGTGTGCTCTAGATTGCTGCTTTTCTGGTGGCATAGGCAGTCGCGTTTTTTCATCAGGAATCAATTCTCGCGACTTCAAAATATCCGATCCTGTAGAGGTTCTCTCGCATTTTACAGGAACCGGTAGAATTGCATTCACTGCGTCAGCAAATGATGAAGAGGCGTTCGAATCAGCGAAGCATGGTCATGGTCTATTTACATACCGTCTGCTAGAAGCGTTACAGGGCGTTGAGGGTGTTGAAATCAACGGACGAGTTGACTTGATTAATCTGGTTCACTATGTGAGTGAACGAGTAACTGCGGATGCCAGTCAGATGGGTTATGTACAGACTCCTACTATGCGCGGGCAGTTTGACGGTACTCCACTTTGGCCGGTTTTTCGGCCGGGCGATGCATATAACGCCCTATTTCCCGATAGAATCCGAGAACCGGCTACGTCTGACCCGGCATCACTTGTTGCGTACGGTATAGCTCAGACTACTCTCGATGCTTGGGCGGGATCGGTTAAGTCTCTGAACGCTCTACAGTTGCAAGCAATCAACGAGTTCGGACTTCTCGACGACTGCAGTGTAGTTGTTACTGCACCTACATCATCGGGCAAGACAATGATCGGAGAGCTCGCTGCTCTAAAAGCTGCAGCCCGACGCGGTAGAACGATCTTTCTTCTTCCTATGAAGGCGCTCGTCAATGACAAATTCGAATACTTCGACGAGCTGTACGCTGCTAGTGGGATTAAGACTATCCGGGCTACCGGTGATTACAGCGACCAAGTATCCGAGTTTCTTCGCGGACAATTCGACTTTGCATTGCTGACTTACGAAAAAATGTCGCACCTGGCACTGAGCAATCCACATGTTCTTGGTATGGCTTCAGTCGTGGTTGTCGATGAAGCCCAAGCATTAACTGATAAGAGTCGCGGATCGAATCTTGAGTTTCTTTTGACGATGCTGAACAATCGTCGTGGCCAGACTGGGACCCCTCAGATAATTACATTATCTGCCGTAGTGGGAGATTTGCAAGGGCTTGACGTCTGGCTTGGCGGCAAGAATCTTCACACAGATAAGCGACCCGTGCCACTGCGTGAAGGCGTCTTGGATCAAACTGGCAGGTTACGTTATCTCGACGTAGACGGTCTTGAGCGTGTCGAACAGCACTTTGTTCATGTTTCCACCTACACGGGAAAGACTCGCGATATTTTGATCCCGCTCGTCCAAAAGCTAATTGGCGAAGGTAAGAAGGTTATTGTATTTCGTCAGACCAAAGGCGAAGCAGTTGCATGCTCACGTTATCTGTCTAGAGCTTTACAAATTAAATCGTTGCCCAAAATTTTGGAAGAGATTGCGGGGGGCGAAGTCTCCACTAGCAATACGGCCTTGCAAGAGGTGCTGAGTAAGGGTGTCGCATTCCATACTGCTGATTTAGATCGCATTGAGCGGGCTGCCCTCGAAACTGCATTTCGTGACCCGGGCTCGGGACTAGATCTAATAGTGGCGACACCGACATTAGCTATGGGTGTCAATACACCTGCTTCAGCGGTAATAATAGTTGGATTGACTCACCCGATTGACAATCCTTATACAGTTGCCGAATATAAGAATATGGTCGGGCGTGCGGGCCGTTTGGGATACACTGAACTAGGCGAATCTTACCTTATCCCGGAGGGAGTACTGGACGCCGGCAGCGCGTGGACGCACTACGTAAACGGAACACTGGAGCCTCTTGACTCGCAGCTCGTAGCTGACGGCGATCCACGCACTCTCATGCTCCGTGTACTTGCACTATCTGAACCGGACACCGTCGGTGCAATCCATGAGGATGACGTCATTTCCTTTCTGGACTCCAGCTTTGCCGCCCATCAGCATCGCGCGGGTGGCCAGGCTCAGTGGAGTCCGAGGGCACTGAAAGCGGCATTTTCACAGTTGGAGTCGGCACGTCTTATAAGGAACGAGGCGAATGGATATGTTTTGACTCCACTTGGCAGGTTTACCGGCGAGTCTGGGGTGCATGTGGATTCCATAACCCGGCTTTCATACTCGCTACGGTCTATCGATCCGAGTGCAATAAAGAGTACAACGTTAATCGCGGCAGCCCAGCTGACAAGTGAACTTGACGAGACATGGATTCCCGCGACCGTATATAAGAATGGTGGCGGCAAAGAATCGGCACTATGGTTTCAGGTGCTTGCGCAACAGCAAGTTCCTGCGAGTCTGATCAACGCAATCCGCACTACAGGCTTGGAAATTGCCGGTAGTGTTCGTCGAGCGAAGCGCGCATCCGCAGCAATTTATTGGATCAACGGCATCGAGATGCCGTTGATCGAACATCAACTCAACCAACACACATGGCAGCGACCGAGTATGGCCGGATCTGTACGAAGCGTATCTGATCGCACCCGCGATCTGTTGCCCGCCGTCAAGGAGGTTCTTGCAGAGCTATTTCCGGAGTTTGCAATTGAAACTGCAAAGTTGACCGATCGGACGATTGTCAGACTCGAACTGGGAATACCTGCAAGTTGCTTAGAACTGGGCATCGCGCTCCCATATCTCTCTAGAACCCAGCTAATATCTTTTGACAGGGCTGGATTGTCAACGCCTGGCGCTGTGGCGGACGCCTCGATTGCAGCTTTGGTGGAGCTTGTGGGATCTCGTGAAATGGCCGACCGTGTTGTGCGGTCTTGCTGTCTCCTGGAAGATCTCAAACATGAGCACGTGGATGATATTAAAATTGCGCCGCCAACTGAATGACCAACGGATGCCGTTCGTGATCTAGAGAATATATTGCGCGATTCTTAACAAAGCCGGAAAATGCGACAGGTGTTGACGTCAATATAAAATCGAGGTACATCCTAAAGAAATGGGAAAACACCGGGTGGGTGTACCGGTCATCCTTTAAAATGCTACTCGAAGAACAGATGATAGATACAGTCGTTTTAGCTTGTTCTACTGGTCAGACCTTGAATTCAAGACATAGGCCGCACCGGTACATGCTGACGACGAGCACCACGTCGTAAATACAAGAATGCGCGACACCGCAGTGATCCGTGGCGATGCGTGGGTTTTGCGAGCCCAACTGTATCTACGGGTCATTGTCGACGTGTCAGCCGTTTATCCGCAGCTCGTCCCACTTCTCAGGGAAGACGGGAGCGCTCGACGGCTCTTTTTCGCTATCGCTTTTCGTCCACCATTGGCCATCTAGGAAGAAACGGCGGCTGGGATCGGTATCGGTGACGGGCGCCACGCGGGTCGATATCCAAGACCCTTTCCTGGGTAAGTCAATGCCGAGTGCCTTCGCAATAGTCTGATGTGGCACGGCATGCCCGAGAACGATAATTCCTTCGTCTCGAAGACGAATGCGAGCATCTCGGGCTCGTTTTGGTGCATCGTCCTGCTGTCCGACTGTCAGCACTACCTGACGGTTAATCAGACGGTCTTGAACAGCTCGAAAAAGGTCGTTAACCCGCCCCTGTCCGCTGGAGTCGGTGCGCAAGATATTGCCTCTAGTTGCCTCAGGTAGCTGAAGGAGCAGGTTCGGAGGTAGGTCGGTTTGAATACCACCCCAGAGCCACGCAACTTGTCCAAGCGCAGCATCTGAGATCCGCCGCTTGTTATCACGGTTGTACGCGCGGGCTGCAGCGCCGGAACCTGACTTTTTCCAACGGAGAGCGTCATCAGTAATCCTAAGCACGCCTGCAGCCCATTCGTTGGTGTCATCGTTCATCCAGGTGAGCACTGCTGGATGATTCGCGTCGGCCGATTGTCCGCCGTGGTCGTGACATATATACATCTCCATCGGAATTTCCCAGCCGCCGATGTCGCGAGAAAACTTACAGTCGATCTCGGAGTCGGCGATCCGCCAATCGAGGTGATCGCCGTCAGCAATCTCGAATTCACGAGTCAAATTGATCTCGATCGCTGTACCAAGATAGGTCTTCTCAGTCTTCCTCAGATGTTGGTAGCACCAACGTCCCGTCCTCTGACCGTCGAGTATCTCATCGAGCGAGTCTCGAAGTGTCCATCGAAACCGCTCGCGCCCATCAGCGGCGTCCTCGAAGAATGCAATCAAGGGCTCTAAGGCGTCTTCTACAGCGGACTTTGTCACACTGGGTCGGAAGCGGACTCTAGACATCGGAACGGTTGGAGTCGGATGCAAACGAAAACTGTTCCTAGTACGCCGCATCGCTGCCGCTCGTGCATCAGCTGGATGTTCGCCGCGATTCGTACTCGCAGTCTCGAGGTCAAACAGGTAGCTATCGTCAGGCATCCGTCGATCATGCCGGCAGCCTCAGGCGCCTCGGATACCGGTTGTACGCATACCGATACGGTTCGTCTACAGGTATTGAGATATGTGCTGCGCAATGCTCCTAGCTAGTCCCACTGGAACGGCGTTACCGATCTGCTTGGCTATCTGGATTTTTGTACCGCACCACAGAAAATCCTCTGGGAAATCCTGAAGACGGGCCGCCTCGTAGTGGGTGATCGGGCGATTAACGCGGTGTTTGCCGGCTTTATCCCACTGGGGATGCAGGTACGAGCCCTTCTCTGGCTTGAAGAACTCTGTGCGGATTGTGTGCGAGGGAAGAGTCCACCGCATACGTCCCATTACGTCGGTCGTTCCTGTCGGCTTCTCGCGCCAGCATCGTGGTAGGAGGTGCGCTGGCACGTCGAATCGGCCACCGCCCGGTGGCACGTGGTCGTAACGTTCAAGCGACAGGGGTGTCGGGGTTCGGCCCAGATGTATGTCCAAACCCTTGAACGTGCCGGGCACAGTTTGACCGAAAAACTCGACGGTTGACTGTGGAAGATTTGTGGTGAACGGGGTTTCGGGCAACCTGCCAATCCGTTGCCGTGTTCCAATCCACTTTGCCACGTCTTTGCTGGTGGGGACACGCGCGTGAGTTGGCTCCGGCAGGTCGATGGACCCAATCCTTGACCCGATGACGATAGTTCGCTTCCGTCTCTGTGCCACCCCGAAGTCCGCAGCGTTGAGGTGACCGTACGACAGCTGATAGTTCTTCAACGATCCGCCGTCGACCTCCCTTAAGAGCAGCTGGAACTCTGGTGACCGCATGAACCGATCTACGTTTTCGATCACAAAGATCTTCGGGTTGGCTTTAGTTACCACTCGCAGGTACTCGCGCCAGAGTTGGTTGCGCGGATCGCCGATGTCCTTGGACCCCAGGTTCGAGAAGCCCTGGCATGGCGGCCCACCGATGACGACGTCCGCCTTCGGAATCTCACATGCCTTTACCGAGGCGATGTCGCGGTAAAGGATGTGATCCTCACCGAAGTTCGCCGCGTATGTCGCGGCGGCGTGCAGATCGAACTCGATGGCGAGTTTGGGCGCGAACCCTTCGGCGACGAAACCGCTGGTCATGCCGCCGCAACCGGCGAACAGGTCAATCACTGTGTGCACAGCTCGATAGTACGGGGCACCGGTGACAAATTTGCTTCCGGCACGCGTTCGCCTGCGCCGACCGCCGGCACGGGCGACGGTCCATGGTCCGCGCGGTCTGCTCGACCAGATTGCAGCAAGCTTCTTGCGGCAACCCACTGGGAAGGCCGATCTTCAGCGATATGCTGCGCCAATGACCCCCCCGCTTGTAACACGAGACTTCAAGATCAAGGTTCTAGGTAGAACCCTTGAACATCTGGGCGTCCAGATGTATAAGCGCCGAGATATTGCCCTTGCCGAACTCGTGGCAAATGCGTGGGATGCGGGTGCCGATCGAGTCGACATCACGATTCCGACTCCGGATGGCTACGATCAGACGACGTCGGAGATTGTTGTTATGGATAACGGATCCGGCATGACTGGAGACGAGATCCAGAATGCATACCTTGTGATTGGACGAAACCGACGTTCTGACGGTCAACGTGGACCCGCGGGCCGTCCAATAATGGGAAGAAAAGGCGTCGGTAAACTGGCTGGTTTTGGGATTGGCAAGGAAATGCTGGTCGAGACGTGGCGCGACGGAACGACGACAGCGTTCATGCTGAACAGTACAGAATTGAAAGCTGACGACGGAGACACGGCGGAACATAAGATCCCGGGGACAGTAACAACGTCACTGCCAGAGTCAGGTTCCTCAGGCTCCAAAATAGTGATGTCTGATCTAAAACACAAAACTCCGCCGGACATCCGAGCTTTACATGAGTCACTTTCACGCCGCTTTAGTAGGGCAGTGAAGGGCGCAATGTCGATACATGTCAATGGGACTGAGCTGCAAGAGCCGGTCCTAAATTTCTCTCAGCGCTGGCCTGCTGAAGATGAAGCTGACCTGCGAGCCACCTTAAATGACGGAAATGAAGTTGCATGGTGGGCCGGCTTCTCAGATACGGTTTTGCAGCCCCAGTTGCAGGGCTTTACCCTACTCGTAAACGGTAAGACTGCGCAGGCGCCGCCGTTCTTCTTCGGAGTGGAGAGTTCGGCGTCTGGCCAACACGGAACGAAGTATCTGACGGGCGTCATCGAGGCTGACTTCCTAGATTCGGGCGATGGCGATGAACCAGATCGGATTTCCACGGATCGGCAGGAGATCGATTGGGAAGACGAGGACACGAGCGCCCTCAGAACGTGGGGAGCCAACAAAACTCGAGAATTGCTGTTGGAAAGAGTCAAGTCTAGGGAAAATACGACTGAAGATCTCATCATGAAATCACCCGATATAGCCGACCGGGTTGGAAATCTCGATAGCGAGTCTCAGAAACGAGTGCGTCAGTTCATTAGGAAGTTGGGATGGTCCGAAACTGATCACGAAAAGTTGCATGAACTTGCCGACACAATCGTTCGTGCATTTGAGTACCGACATTTCCATGACTATATCGACGAACTCGAGCGCGTGGTCCATGACGAGCCATTGCATCTAACTGAGTTAGTGTCACATCTAAGTGGCTGGAAAGTCCTCGAAAGCCGCGCCATTCTTGAAGTGGTCCGTGGCCGCATCGAGATTTTGGACACGTTTCATAAGATGCTTGTAGAAGACAGTCCCGAGACAGCACCGAAGATCGGCGGTGACAACTTACACGACCTCGTCGCGTCATTTCCCTGGCTGATAAATCCAGAGTGGCAAACGTTTGCAGAAGAGAAGACTATCTCTAAGCAGTTGCGAGATTGGGGTGATGTAGACCTGGACCCATCCGACCGAACTCGATATGACTTCTTGGCGTTAAGCTCAGACTCCGAATATGTCGTCATCGAGATCAAGCGTGCTTCTCACGCCGCGACTCTCGAGGATCTTCAGCAGCTTGAGAGATATGTCGGTAAATTGGGCCAAGCCCGCGAATCCGTCTCAGGGCTATTTATCGCTGGCGGTGGATATAACATGTCAGAGAAAATGTTCGCCTCTTGGAACGCCGGCGACCTGATGGAAGCAACCGAGTGGTCGATTGTGCATGAGAGAACGAGAAAATACTACGATCATTATCATGCTGTGCTCGATGGAGATATAGAATCCGACAGCTTCGCTCGTAAGGAACGTGAAGTTTCCCGCACTCGAAACGTTCTAAAACGCGGAAGCTATCGGGGTCCTGCTGGACGCGCGGGGGGAATCGATGACCAAGACGTCAACTATTCGGGCGGATCGGCTAGTCGGTGAAGGTTTCTCGGAAGGCGGGCACAGGACGGCAGCGTCACCGCCGCGAAGCTCGATAGATCCTGTCATCGATGATATCTAGGGCCTGAGTGGATGTCCTCTGAGCCTCAGATGTGATCATAACGCGGCGGCCATAATTTCGGGTAACCACTGCGCACGATGATGCCTAAGAATTGAACTATCTTTCAGAACCAGTGTATGGAGGACGACATGGTGGACGGGCCAATTGATTACGATGAGTGGTTGCGCAAGTACAGTGAAATTTGGCAGTATTATCCCGCTGACGTCGACTGGCCCCGAGTTCTTTTATGGGATCTGAGACACCGGATGTCCGGTGAGCTACTCGGTCGTGCAATACACGATTTGTGGATCACAATCAACGACGGTTTGGTGCAGCTTCCGGGAGTGACGTTCCCGGATCCTGATAATGATCAAAAGCTCACACGCCTTAGGCCGGATGAATGGCGCGTGCTCTTCGCTGAGGCCGGTTATCTATCCGTCGAAAATGACGAGCTTGCTGATCGGGGCGTGTGTGAATTACCGAGAACTCTCTATCGGTATTCCGAGCGGATGAGCAGGCTTGGGTGGGCTTGGACGACCACCTACGAGGATGCTGTTCAGTATCGGGTTGATTACAAGCCCGAGATCCGGGATGGGTGCGTATGGAAGGTCGACAACGTCGACCCGTCACGCCTACTCGCGCACTATCACGACAGAGGTCGAACTATAGCGGGTTTGCCTGCTTATGAGGATGAGTACGTTTACGACCCGCATGACAGTGAAGTGCTGGTGGGTCCGGATAGTTGTGATATTGAAACTTGAGTGTACTTTCGTACTTAGTTTCTGTTGAGCCCGGTACGGAAGTTCAGGAGCAAGCACATCGTCGTGGCGAAACTTGCGCGGGCTAATAAGTGACTCGGAGTCGTCTGGGCGACGTATTTCGGTCTCGGAATTTTCTGATCGGCACCACCAAACTGATTCCGAGCAACGAGCCTCGCGAGACAATGCTCATGGGCGCGAGAAGCAAAGCTGGCGATGGAGTCGGCACTTGACGTCACTCCTCCCACCACAGCGGAAACTTGAGTGACCCCACCCTATGCGGACCCAGTTTTCTAGCCTTTCAGAGTGGTCCGTTTCCGAGTTCCTACCAGCCGCGGACGGGAACGTCGCCTTTGATCGCTTAGGCCGCAGCGGCCAAATATATCTGAGTGAGCTGCCACTGAGGTCGAGGGCAAATAATTAGACCGTCGCCGTCAACATGCAGTAAAAGTTCAACGGTTGTTTGGCGGCATTGGCACGGGCAAGGACGAGATATCCGGTCCTTCCGTTCCGGATACCGGTTCCTACTTGGGTGAAGGCGTCAGCGCGGGGCTGGGGTGGCCATCCAGCGGTGAAGCCTGAACCGAGGGGCAGGCTTGTCGCAGGGCGGGGAGCACCTACCGCAGAGTATGATCTTGAGCGCCACACCCTCCGAGGCTGCTCTCCTTCGCCACGGAGATAGAAGGCGATCTGTGTAACGTTACCTGCAGGAATACGGCTACTAGCAGAGCCTGCGAGTTCAATCACTGGTTTTTCGTCGTCAGCCACCCGTGTCCGAAACCGGGGCGGCCTCGGCCTTACGGCACCCAGACTACGGGCGAGCTGTGTCGTGGAGCGGGACGTGGCTATCTCAAGCTAGGTGGCACTTTGCCGGTGGTGCGTTGATCCAGGGTTCGCTAATGAGTTGGTTGAGGCAGTATTGGGGCATGGCCAACACGCAAATTCTCGCTCGCGTGTCTCCGCGCGAGTCGAGGCAGCTCATCTGGGCTGAGCCGGGGCCAGGCTTGTCATCGAACTCGTATGCCGACTACGAGGCGTCGGCCCCTGGGCTGCCGATCAGGATCGGCACCGAGAAGTTACTCCGAGCCACAGTCGACCTACGTTCGTACGGCTTCAGCGCAACTGCGCTGCAGTTGGTGAGCTCAAAGTTCTTGGCCTTGAGCGACCTGGAGCGTGATCGAGAAGTGCAGGAGGAGGCAATCCAGCTCCTTCGTAGCGCACCGGCGGACAAGGTGGTGTCCTTCTTCCGGGTCGAGGCGCGCGATGCACACGTGGTTGGGGTCGAGATGGCTATTGTTGGAGGCCAGGGCAGAATGACGCTGCGGCGCAACGGCTGGGTGACGGTCCACGATGATCAGAGCACATCGCTTGTCAAATCGAGCTTGCAGGAGACGTCGCGACGAGTTGGCATCGTGTGAAAGAGATCTACGGCGTGCTTCAGCTGGCGGCAGCTCTGGTGCTGTTTCGGTACGTTGACCCATACCTAGCAAAGCTCACTGACGGGTACGGCGACGTTGGGGAAATCGCGAAGAACCTCGTGAACATCTTGATAAGTGCCGCCGCTGTGTATTTCGTTACTGGCCGCATCTTCGCGCGACCACGAATCAGAATCGATTGGGTGCAGGATCGAGTGGAGACTTCAGGTCCAGAAGCGCAACTCGCGTATCCCGCTGCAAACCATGGACGGATTCAAGTCTTCGAGCTGAAGTTGAGATGCGAGGGCAACTCGCTGGTCGCGTGGGCCTTAAGGGCTCTCTGTGAGCGAAACGGCGCGCTCGCGTCTGTCCGCCTTGCGCCGTCGCAAAGGGCTTTCCTGGTCGACGAGATGACCGGCAACCAACACAACACTGCAAGCGTCGTTGCGTCGTCAGAGGTTCGGTTTCAAATGAATCGGCTTGAAACCGACGTCGACTCCAGTTGGATAGAAGTGAGTTTGGAGGCGCAACCCGGGTGCGCGTCGCTCGTCCAGGTAAAGTGCGAATACGATTTTACGATCTACGGTTTGTGGCCGTGGCTGTCACACCGGCTGATGCCGATATCATCGCCGGTGAAGAAGTTCGAGCTCAGGAGAGTGTGATGTCCAATCTTGCCGAGGGGCAATTGCACTGCAGCAGAATCAGGCTCAAATCCAAACGCAGCCTCGACCAACTCGCGATTGGTTTGAAAGGCCAGCTGTACCCATCCACCGTGCCCTCCAGAGGGTGGGGGAGCGTCCATGACGATGCTGACGATCTTCGTAAGACGTCCAAGCATCGACCGGCTGTGCATCCGCCGCTGGTCGCTGCTGGCCACTCGGGCTTACCGCGAATGCTCAAGGCCCGCTACTACTGGGACGCGGTCGACGTGAAGGCGAAGCGGGTGTTGGCAAACAAAGGTGCGACCGCAGACCCCCTCGATGTCCACACCTTCAACGCGGTGGATCTCGTCATTGCGAAATCTGGCACTCCCCACGTCTACGAAGGCGTTTTTACGTCACGCAACGAAACAGAGATTGCCCGATATGTGAACGATGGTCTACGTCAGTCTTTCGCCGCAATCGATTCCAGCTCGACCGTTGAGATGGACAGTAGCGACTTCATCGTCGAGAGCGACTTCTACATGTGGCTAGTGCATCGCTACGACGGGGACCCGAAACTCGACACCGACTTGAAGCTTGAGGTCGTCAGGTCGTTGTCCTCCGAGGATGGCTTGTCCCGTCCGCTCAGCCTCGCATCCGGGGCTCAGATGGATAGAGCTGAACTCGCGGCAGCGGTCTTACAGCGGTCGGGAAAACTCGGTCCTGCGCAGTTCGCCGTCTACAGTAGTTTGCTCGACTTAACGCTGGAGTTGGAGCTTCATCCGGACGGCAGCTTCCAGATAATTATCGGGAAGTGTTTCTATCGTGATCGACAGCCAAGGCATGTTATTGGGCCAAGGTTGGTCGACGACGCAGTGTACAAGATAATTCCTGCGGTAATTTCAGCGTACTCGACGGATCTGACTTGGCCGACACCTGGTTACGACGCGCTCATGGACAAGGCGAAAAAGGTTCTGATCGACCACGCGAAGTAATAGATTTCGAGGACCGTCCAACCATCTATGCGACTGGAATCAGGGTAGGAAAGCTAACTCCTGGAAATTGGCTTTATTAATTGAACGTGGCGTTCTATAATAGAGTAGTTTTGAGTAATAAACACACAACTGAGGCTAAGGGCGATCGAATGAATGCGGTAGATGTGGTAGCGCGCAGGCAGATCGGCAGAGCCGATAGCCTGGAGGCGGCGGCCACGTCTGACTACCAGCTTCCCGACCTGTCGACGACCCCTGTGCCTCTTGAGCTTGCCATTCAGGGCTGGGTTGCCCACGTCAAAGTTGAAACGACAATGTCGCTCCACCCGGCTCTCAGTTCGGCGATTGCTTCGAAGTTGGCTGGACGCCACCCCGTCGTTTGGATGGGTGATCGCAGCGTCGAAGTTCAGTTTGCCGTGGAGGACGATTCGAGTAATACAATGTCGCGCGTTGGACAATTCGCACTCAGAATGGTCGACATGCTTGGAGCATCGATCGAGGATGTGACAAGAGCGGAGCTATCTCGGCAGAAAGACCCCGAACGTGACCGACGGCAGAGGATTGGCGATAGGACGCTACGTCTGATTACCGACGCGACTGATGGCCAAGGAACCCTTTCCTAGTGGCGTCAGGGACTTTCCAGTCGTCGAGTAGCTCTTGTGCGATGGTCACTGCACGATCGGTGATCTGGTCATCCGGAGACGCAAGTCCTGGGTGAAAAACGTCATCACTTACATACTTGGTAGTCCAGCTTTTGCTCCGGAGCGCTGCGACTGTATCGATGCTCTTCTCCATCAAGCTGCATGCCTCGGCCGAAAGGTGCCATATATTCGCACCGTACTGGATGACTGTTGGTCTTGCTGATACGTGGACAAATAGGATTTGGCTACTGGCCCTCGACATGGCTTCCAGGGCAAAATCGTCGAAAATTCGAGGGTCTGCGAACGCCTGCACCATATGCGACGAACGAATTGGGTTGTCCAGGCATAGCTCCATAAGACGGTCACGTGCTGAGGATGCGATGACCGATTGATCGATTCCTATGTTGAGCTCGTGAGAAGCACATGCATCTGAGCGTGTGTTTATATATGCATAGCCAAGCGCTTCGGCTACAAGTGAACCGACGAGTTCGGCGTGTGCGTAAGGAACGCCGACAAACACCATCGTGCTGGGAAGTCCTTCGTGGGGTGAGCCAGCGACGGGGCGACTGCGCTCGTGCTCCGGTACGTCTAGGAGCAGGCTGTTGATCGATGTCCAGCCAAACGGAGTGTCGTGGGTTCGCCAAACGGCACCTACCGAAGCTAACGCACGTCCGACGGAGTCGGTAATTCGACGTTTCACTGCATCGAGGCTTTGATCGCTTGTCGGCGTTATCTTGATGACTGTGTTAGGTGCGACTCGGTACTTATTGCCTTTCAAGTTCTGTCGCACGTGCACTTCTAGTGTGGGGTCGCTCTGAAGGAGCAGGCCCACTACCTGTGCGGCGGTGGTGTGGCCAGATGTGTTTAACGAGCTTTGGCTCCAGTCCTGGATCTCGCGAAAGAGCCGTTGCTGTCTGGCGACTGCATCGAGCATCGCGCTGGAGGGGTCGTAAGACGGGGGTAGGTATCCGGCGAGGCTGTAGAGACGCCACTCGGCAATGCCGGTGAGGCGCGCGATGTCAGAGAGCTTCTCTACGGCCGGGCGCGTTGTGCCGTTCATCCAGGACGCAAACGTCGCCGGGCTTACGCGCAGTTCTACTGCCGCTGCATGGTTAGTCAAGTTGCGCCTTTTCAGCGCCGACCGGACTTCTTCGGTCCAGTGGGTCATGTCCGCGTCCATTGATACTCCTTCTCGATGGCGTTGACACTACGCCGACAGCACGTCGTCGTCGGTAGTAGGCTGACGGGTTCTGTCAGCAATCTGCCACTAAGAGTCTTCAGATGATTGACAACATTGAACCCCGGCATTACCGTCAAAAGCGTCAGATGCCGCACATCCTCCAACCCCCGGTAGCTCGCGAGGACCTGGAATCCAGCTTGTGGGCGAAGCTGGGCGGAACGAGTCGCCAGTCGTAGCAATGCACGGATTGAGGCGAGTATGGAAATGATCTACCTCGTCGTGGTCTTGCAGCTGCAGTGGGAAGGAATCGCCCCGCTGCCAGCTCAAGAGCGCGAGACCAAGCAGGTTGACCTGGAGAGCCTTCGTAGCGTTCATCAAGGCGACGTTTCGGCCCGCTGGTCGGGGCCCGGGTACGACTGTGGTGACGACAACTAGATAGGAAGGCGTAGAACGGCGGGCCCGAGTGACCTCGGGCCCGCCGTTCTGTTGGTGCACCGCGCAAGTGCGTGCCCAACTGTTACAGGCCTCATCGTCCGCCGTGTCAACCTCGGGCTGGCAGTCGACGCCTTGCCTGAACCGCAGCCGACGAGCCCTGATCGACACGTTTCATCCATGACTCGACGTCGTGCCATGCCTCGCGTACCAAGCCCACAGGCGTCGGGCTCAGCGTCGGGATGGCATCGATCTCGCGTTGACGGCGCTCGCGTTCGGCATCATGCGGCGATTGCATCGGAGCCGGCGGTGATTCGAGCGACGGTGTCGTCGACGCTGAGCGCCGGGTCGATGATGTTCCTGGACCATGGCGTACTTTCCATTCAGGTTGATTGCGGTGCGCTCAATGAATGTTTCCGGCTTGGGCGATGTAGGCCGGGGCTAGACGGCCACGTTGTGCAGGGCGGCCTCAAGTGTCTGCAAGCGCCCAGCGGGAGGCTCCGGGCGACTGGCCGTCGTGTTGATTGTGACGCGCCAGGTCAATTCGCCGGCGTCGTCGCGGCCGGGCCACTGCGATGAAGCGATAATCACTAAAAGTGTCCTGGTCTCGGTCGAATCCGGCCGCTCCAATCCTATGATGACCACGCTAAACGCCCTACTAAACGTGCGCCTGTCGGTTCCACAAGCCGACTGCAGAGACTGGGCAACATCCGCACACATGACGTTGACTCCTTGACCTCTCGGCGTCCAAACACGAGTGCATGGTGCCCGGTTGATGTGGTGTCAGGGAAAGGGGGTGTCGACCTGACCTGCGGTATCGATCTGCTGACGAAGGATTTCACCTTGACCCGCACCACCCCGAGACACGCCCAGCAGTAGTCGGGCTGTGTCCAGACACGTCGTCGCATGTGTGTTGACTCTCTACATAGGGAACCGATGCGAGATCGGGCGCGTCCAAACGCTATGTGGACGAAGAACGACTAGCTATCGCCCAGGCCGGCTACTCGCCGGATGACCTGGTCGTCGTTGCGGCCTTGCTTAGGGTTCGTTCCGAGCTGGCCGAGATGGGGAGGTGCTACGGCCGATTCGCTCACGCGACAGACCGACCGAGAGGCTGTTTCGCAACCGACGTGCTGCGCCACTACCATCTGCTGGAGGACGGATGCTAGAGCCCTGTTTGTGCAGCCAGACGAGTTGCGGATTCTGGCCACGGTGGTCGACAGCGCACAGACCGAGGCCTCGACAGACGCAACCGACCAACACCTGGTAGGAACTCGGCCCCTAGTTACAGGCGCCTTGGTGGCCGGTGAACTGTCAAAGATTGACGTCAGTTTGCTCATCGCCCTGTCGGAGGCAGTTGATCAACTCGTGGCTTTCGGCGAGTCCGTCGCCCAATGCGCGACCGACTACGAGCAGGCCGACGCGGCGAGTGCCCGCACGATTCAAGCCGTAACCGAGTGACGAATCTGAGAAGCACGATCGAGTCATGTGATCCTGCGACTGCCGCTGCCCAGGCGAAGGCACGCGGAAATGTTGGACCGGATGGTGATCGGGGCCACACCGGCTCTGGGCAGCACCGCCACGATGGGATACAGCGCGAACGTGGGCACTGAGGAATGTACTTTGAGATACAGCTGAAACTCTTTGTGCCGCAACTAGTGCCGCGCCTGACTTTAACGGAAGGCGATGCGAAGCCCGACGCTCGCGGTGGCACCACCGGCGCTGAGGATGAAGTTGTGTCGTCCTTCGTCCCGGAACACCATCTGCATCGGCAGGAACCAGAATCGATTCTCGCCGGTGAAGCCGGCACCGGGGATCTGCAGACCCCGCTGATTCACGATGTGTTCGCCCGTCGCATCGAGCACCTCGAGTGTCGCGGGAAAGTCCTTGCCGATGTCGTCGGGTCCCGTCTGTAGCAGCGCGACCAGACGGCATTCGAGCATGCGGGTATCGCGAGGGACGGTGCAGGTGTCCCAGACACCGCCGAGAATGTCGAGCATGTCTTCGCTGACTCGCGCGTACTCCGCGAAGAACAGCCCGGTGATGATCATCGGCTTCGGCCACCTCTTTCGCCCAACACTGGCCTCGGGGTTGACAGTCGTGTAGACAACCCTAAGCGGCCACGGAGCCACTTGCTGACGCCGCGGCACGTCGATGCAGAACCACCGTCAGCGCGATGGCGACCACGATGCCGATCAGGGGTGGTATTCCGAATTCGAGTTCCCCGGACAGCCACGCAAGGAATGCCGCGAAGGCGTAGACCGCGAGATGTCGCCAATGCACGAGCGGGGGAGTGTGCCCCTCGGGTATGCCCTGACGCCAGCGGCACAGGAAGTCCCCGATGAGAACACCGCCCAACGGGGGAATGAAGGTGCCGAGCAGGCTCAGGTAGTCGACCAGATGATTGTGCACACCGACGAGTGCGAGCACGGTCCCGATGACGCAGCCGCCGATGATGAACGGTGCCTTCCGGGGATGCCGGAACATTTCCGCGCCGGCGACGCCGAAGGCATATGCGGTGTCCGCGTTGCTCTTCCACAGGTTACCGAAGAGCAGAATCAGGCCCCAGCCGACGAGTCCCAGGTTGTAGAGAACCAGAACGAAATCGCCCTCACCGAAGGTGATTGCTCCGATCGCTCCGAACAGAATCATCATTCCGTTGCCGAGAAGGAACCCGATGATGCACGCCCACGCCGCTTGCGACCCGGATCGTGCGAATCGAGTCCAATTGGGTGCCTGTGTCCCCGCGGAGACGAAAGTGCCGACGACCGTCGTGATGGCGAGCGTGACCGTCATGGTCGTCGTGGGTGCGATCGACGTCAGACCGGAGAACCCACCGACCTCGTCGAGAGAGCGGGAGACCACCCAACACGCCAAGGCAATAATCAATGGCGTCGACACGACCGAGACCCAGTACATCCCGCGGTATCCGTAGCAGGCGGTGATGCACATGAGGATGCTCGCACCGATCATGACCGCCGCCCGCGCGGCATAGGACTCCCAGCCCAATGCCTGCGAGGTGAGCTCACCGATGGTGCCGATGATGACGCCATACCAACCAATCTGCGTACCACCGAGGAGCAACGACGCGAGCTTGGATCCGCGGGTGCCGAAGCTGTAACGCGCCATGAGCACGGTCGTCAAACCTGTACGTGCACCGGCAAATCCCATCATGGCCACGTACGCGCCCAGAATCGCCGAGCCGGCGACGATCACCAGGATGAGGGTCCAGAAACTGAACGCCGTGCCGAGCGCAGCACCGGCCAGCATTGTCGGCGTGAAGATGGTAAAGCCCAGCAGCACAATGGCCAACGAGAAGAACGGCTTGCGGGCAGTGCGGGGCACGGGCGTGACGGGGTAGTCCAGGTCGACCGGTTCGTCGGCCTTCTGTGCGGTGGACTCGTGATCGGCTCGGTTGCTCATGCCTCCTCGCCGATGTCTTCGAGCCACAGGCCTGGGCGCTCCGCCAACATGCGTTCCATGAGCTGCAGACAGGCGGGGTCGTCGACGACGTCGAGCTGTACTCCATGCTCGCGCAACAGACTCTCCGACATCTCGAAGGAGCGGTTCTCACCGATGACGATTCGCGGAATCTCGTACAGCAATGCGGTTCCCGCGCACATGAAGCACGGCGACAGGGTGGTGTAGAGAACGGATTTGCGGTACACCGAAGCCGGTAGTCGCCCCGCTCGCTCGATGCAGTCGGTTTCGCCATGACGAATTGCGCTGTCCATCTGCACGCGCCGGTTCCGTCCCACCGCGAGAACTTCGCCGTCGTGCACGAGTGCCGCGCCGATGGGAACGCCGCCCTCCTCCCAGCCGATCTGTGCCTGTTCGATTGCAAGTCCGAGGAAGTACTCGTCGGTGTGCGCGGGATCGGTCAAGGGGTCCTCCTGAAGCGTCTACGAACGGTAAGGCTGATGCGTGTCATCAGTCGACCAGGCCTCGCACAGATTGCCAAGGGACAACGTGTCACTCGAGCAATAGTCGATCTGGAGCACTGTGTCCCGTCGGCGGAGCATGGACGAATGCTGCCGACTCTGCGAAACGTTCTGGCGCTGCCGTCTTTCGAAGCGGCTGCTCTCGAGATACTCACGGGCTCACCCGACACCGTGGTCGTCCGCTGGGTGCATTCGTCCGAGGTCTACGAGATGGGCGGCTTGCTGTCGGGCGGAGAGCTGTTGTTGACCACCGGACTCGGCCTCCAAGGGCGATCGGCCCAGCAGCTGACTGCCTACGTCGACCAACTGGCCGACGCGGGATGTGCCGCTCTCGCAATGGAAGTCGGACGCTCATTTCTCGTGGCACCGCCGGAATTGGTCGAGGCCGCGCGTCGCCGAGGGGTGGCGTTCCTGACGCTGCACACGATTGTCCCATTCGAGCGGATGGTCGAGGACTTCCACGACCTCGTGATGAGGCGCCGGCTCGGAATGCAGCGCACCGGCGAGCCGGTCTGGCATCAGCTCATGGACCTCGTCGTGGCGGGGCAGGGCATGACTGCCCTACTCGACGCGATCGCACGGCTGGCCGGCTGTGGCGTCGACCTGCTCGACGCGGAGGGCCGCGTCGTCGAACACAACGCTACCGCTGCGCCGCGATCGGCCGATGAAAAAACGGTCCTCGACGTGCGCGGACCCGCGGGCTCGCTCGGTCGGCTCGTGCTGGCCGGACGGACCACTGCACGCCGCTCGGCCATCGGTCACTGCGCGGCCGTCGCGGTAGCTCTGGAACTCGGTCGACATCCCGGCCTCGGTCCCCGACAGTCCCGTGCACAGGCCGTGATCACCGATCTCGTGGGAGGCACGTCGACCTCACACGGTGACCTGGTCGAGCGCCTCGGCGCAGCCGGTTGGGCACCCACCGAAGGCCACCATGTTCTGGTGGCCGCCGTCGACGTCGATCAACGAACTCCGGCGCGCGAGCTGTTGATTCCGGTTCGAGAGGCGGTCGAGTCCGTCCTCGGGCGGTGTTTGGTCGGGGTGGCTGCGAACCACGTCGTCGTGCTCGCGCAGGGCTGGGTGCAGCCGTCGCCTGCGCGAGTTCGCTCCGCGTTCAACGAGATCGAGGCTCTGCTCCGCGGCGGATCTCATGGTTCAGCATTGCGCACGATCGGTGCGTCGGCTGCGGTTCTCGGGTTGTCTCACATCTCCGATGCGATCGGCCGAGCGCGTGAGGTGGTCCAGATCGCGCGGCGCTTCGGAACTCGCACCGGTGTTCTGTGCGCTCGCGATGTCGGTGTTCAACGGTTGCTGGGCGCGTGCGTACCGGCCATGATCACGGAGTTCGTCACCGAACAGCTCGGTGACGTGATCGCTTTCGACACCGAGCACTCTGCCGATCTCGTGCGAACCCTCGATGCCTTCGTGGCGAACGGCGGTAGTAAGGCCCAGACCGCGATCGGACTGGGCATCAGGCGACAGTCTCTCTACGCCCGGTTGTCTCGACTCGACACGCTCCTGGGCACCTCGCTCGATGATCCGACGCACCTGGCCGGTCTGGGACTCGCTCTGACGGCGTGGCGTATGCAGACAGGTGTTGACCCGCAGGCCGCATTCGCGCGTACATCGCGCTGCGGAAGCTGACCCCACTCGATCGGAAACGTCGTGGACCCAGTCCTGTGAGGCCCCAACCTGTGTGCCCATCTCACGGCGTGAAGGTGGTGGCCGAAGGGGCCAACATGCCGACCACACCGGACGCCGTCCAGATCTTCCGCGACGCCTCAGTGGCGTTCGCACCTGGCAAGGCGACCATTGCCGGGGGAGTGGCTACCTCCGCTCTCGAGATGCAGCAGAACGCATCTCGTGACTCGTGGAGTTTCGAGTACACCGACGAACGCCTCGCCGCGATCATGCACGGAATCCATCACCGAACCATCGCGACCGCCGAGGAGTACGGCAAGCCGGGCGACTACGTCCACGGCGCGAATATCGCCGGTTTCATCAAAGTCGCCGACGCGATGATCGCTCTCGGCATCGTCTGAAGCACCGCCCTCATCACCGACTGGCTTTTTGTTTTCTTTCGGCTACAGTCGGCTGCACGAGCTCGAACCGAAAGAAGGTGTGTCGCTGTGATCCCCGATGGAGCAGAGGTGCGGTAGCGTTCGCGCTTTCGTCACCTCGTTCGATCCTCGGTCCCTCGACTCCGTCCTGGACCCGATTTCAGCGCCACCACTTTCGACCACCGGCCGTTCTGATCGCGCTCGGTAAAGCCTGTCCGTCGGCTCATCGAGAAACAGCGGTCATCGAATATTCATCTCGAATCGGCGGGCGCAGTTCTGCGTCCGTACATCGCGCAACGACGTGCTGCTCGAGAACTCTCACAACCCCAGTCACACAGGAGAAACCGTGACCACTATCGATCACCTGCCGTTCGACACACCCGCACCCCGTGAGCAACAACTGTCGGAGCTACTGGAGAGCCGAGTGATGGCTTTCAACAACGTTCTGGTGCAACGTGCTTCGGGTGACCTGGACAACAACGACGCGTACCACCGCGCTCGCGCCGAGCTGCAGCGCATCGATCGCACGATCGCAGAAGTGAAGAGACGCATCGCAGAATCGGACGCATCGAAAACCATCGACCGCGATATCGCCGGCCCAGGATCTGCTGTCACCGTCATGTTCGATGGTGACGAGAAGGACGTGGACACCTTCGTGCTGGTCGAACACGCGATGGAGAGCAGCGGCCGAACCTGCTCGACCGCTTCACCTTTGGGCGCCGCCTTGGACGGGAGTCGAGTGCGTGACGTACGCACGTACTCGCTCCCCTCCGGTGCCGAAAGCACAGTGACAATCCTGGGCATCACCTGGCCGTGAGGGTGTTGCAGTGGCCTGCTCGTCGAGAAACGACTAGCTGATCAGCGCACGCACCGGCGTCGGCTCCCGGCCCAACAGGGCTGCGGTGACGGCACTCCCGGCCAGAAAGTCTCGGTCGTCGTAGAACTCGAACATTGCCCCGAGTCGATGTTGCTCATCGGCGAGCATCGAGTCGCTGTGCAGCCTCATCCATTCATCGACACTCGAGGACCTGGAAGCGACCACACGGCCGGTGGCCACCTCGACCAGACGAACCACGTCTCGGACACTGAGCGCTTCCGGCCCACCGAGCTCGTACGTCGCCCCATGGTGCAGCTCAGGTCCCTCGATGAGGACCCGGGCTGCCACCTCGGCCACATCGTCGAGGCTGACGAGCGAGAACTTACTGTCCAGGCTGTAGGGCACAACAAGATCGGTACTGCTCCCGTCCAAAACCGCCTCGAAGTTCTGCGCATAGGCACACGGTTGCAGGATGGTCCAGTGCATTCCGTGCTCACTGCAGAAGGCACGAAGATCGTCCTCGCAGCGGGCCTTGTCCATGTGATGCGGCATCCTCGGGCTGTAGGGCCACGCCACCGAGTGGTAGACGACGTGGTCCACTCCTGCGGACGCCGCCGCGTCCAGCGCCCGTAGAAGTAGAGCCGGCTCGTCCGGATGCACATTGGGTGCAATGAAATACACCCCACGGCACCCGGTGAAGGCCTCGGCAAGGCCTTCACCGGTTTCCAGGTCCACCGGATAGTCCGGCGCTGAACGGCTCAGCCGCCGCACCAGCGCAATGCCGTCGAGTGCATCTGCGACGGCTCGTCCGGTCTTGCCCGTGGCACCGACGATCGCGATGTCGGTGCCACGGGAAACATCAAGCGCCATCAGTGAATCTCAGCGATCGATGAAGTCGTACTCGGCGAACTTCGCGCCACCGGAGAGGCGTTCGTAACCGGGCCCACGATCGAAGAACGGCTCATCGAGGCCGCGTGCATTGCGCATCTCCGCACGCAGCTTCTCCGATGCCTCCACATCCGCGGTCGCCGTCTCCTCGGCTATGACGACGCCGTAGTCCTTGGCCGCGAACTCGCGAGACACTTTGCCCCACAGCACGTCCTGCTCCACCGATTCGATGGGACGTTCCAGCGGATCGCCCCAGCCGCCGCCACCCGTCGTACGGATACGGATGGTGTCGCCGGCCAAGATCGGCTCGGCATCGGTCAACGCGTCGAACTCACGCTCGTTGGGCTGACCCGGATTCAGCGTCACCGAGAACGATCCGCCGGCCTTGCCGCCCTTGACGCCCCAGCACGCAAGAATCGAGCGGTCGGCGATGGACATGAAGTGCGCATCCTTGAGCATCCGGATGTGCTTCTCGTAACCGAGGCCGCCGCGGTAGCGTCCGGCACCGCCGGAATCCTTGGCCAGGCCGAGCTTTTCGACGATGAACGGGAAGCGGCTCTCGGTGAATTCGGTCGGCAGGTTCCGCGAATCGGGCACGACGTGGATGGTGTCCTCACCGTCCGCGTAATGCCGTCCACCGGAGCCGCCGCCGAGCACCTCACGCATGAGGTACGAGTTGCCGTCGAAGTCGTCGCCGTACACGCCCGTGTAGCGGATGGTTTCCTGATCGGCAGGCATGTTGCCGTCCACAGCTTTTGCCACGACGCCGGCGAGCACACCGAGCAGACGCAGGATGACGAACGTCCGAGCGTTGGTCGGGGCCGGGAAGATCGGGGTGATGAGCGTGCCCTTTTCGGGGAACTTCATTTCGATCAGCGGGATGACGCCCTCGTTGACGTCGAGCTCGGCCATACGCTCGGGGGAGTCCGCGAGGTTGCGAAGCACCGGTGCAAGCCATTTCGCGAGGAAGTTGCCGTCGGCGTAATCACCACAGTGGTTGATCGGGCCCTTGGCCTGCGGTCCGGTGCCGGTGAAGTCGAGGATGAGTCGCTCGCCGCGCTCGTCCTCGGGACCGGTCTTGGTGAGTGTGATGCGCTGAACGTGCAACATGGGCTCGTCGACGCCGTCGTGCTCGGCGTAGTCCTCCCAGGTGTATTCACCCTTAGGGATCTTGCTCAGGATCTCGCGACGGTAGATCTCGGTGGTGGCATCCATCATCGAGTCGAAGCACGCCTCGACGGTGTCGATGCCGTAGCGCTCGTACAGCTCCGTCATCCGCCGGGCACCCATGAGGCACGCCGAGCATTCGGCGTCGAGATCGGCGGCCAACGCGTCGGGCATGCGCGAGTTGCGCGTCATGATCGTCAACGCGGCCTGGTTGGGTACGCCCTGATCCCACAGCTTGATCGGCGGAACCATCAGGCCCTCTTCGTACACGGTGGTCGCACCGGACGGCATGGAGCCGGGGCAGCAGCCGCCGATGTCGTCGTGATGGCCGAAGGCCTGCACGAAAGCAACGACGGACGGCTCGGTGTCGCCGGGCTTCGTTGCGAACACCGGCACGGTGACACAGAGGTCAGGGAGGTGGCCGATGCCACCCTCGGAGAGATAGACGTCGTTGTGGAAGTAGACGTCGCCCGGCTTCATGGTCTCGAGCGGGAAGTCGCGAGCCACCGGATGCACCAGCGCGGAGTAGGAACGCCCCGTCAGCTTGCGCAGATTGCGGTCGTGAATTCCGGCGCGGAAATCGTGGGCGTCACGAATCATCGGTGACCGCGACGTCCGTGAAATGGCCGTCTCCACTTCCATTTCGACGCTTGCGAGGTAGCCGGCCACGATCTCGACGAGAACGGGATCAGGCGCAGGCGCGTCGACCGGAGAGAGCCGGTAGGGCTTGTTGTTCACCATGTCGATGACGGTCATCAGTTCGCTCCGTTCGAGTCGAGAGTGCGGGTGATGCGGACGTTGCCGAACGTGTCGATGCGGGCGGAGAAGCCCGGATCGATCGGCACGGTGGAGCTGAATTCTTCGATGACGGCCGGTCCGGTGATCGTGTCACCGGCACCGAGATCCGCACGGCTGTAGATCGCGGTCTCGTGCCAGCCGTCGAAGTACGCCTGACGCGTTCCGGTGCGGGCACTTTCGGCTCCGGTTCCGGCGGCGATCTCCGACAGCACGGGGCGCTTGATGGGGCCGATACCGCTGACGCGCAGGTTGACCCACTCGACGAACTGACTCTGATCTCCGCGGAAGTCGTACCCGTACAGCTCGCGGTGAGCTTCGTGGAAGGCCTCGGCTGCTTGATCAATGCTCGCCTGGGTGATCTCGCCGTCGGCGATCGGGACACGCACCTCGAAGGCCTGCCCGAAGTAGCGCAGGTCGGCCGAGCGTGCGTAGCGACGATCCTCGGCGGCGAAGCCTTCACCGGCGAGTGCCTCGTCGGCCCGAGAGGCCAGCACTGTCAGCTCCGATTCCAGATCCTCCGCGCGCAGACGGTCGTGCCGACTGACGTGCGTCTGCACGTAGTCGTTGCGCACATCGACGGTCAGCAAACCGAACGCCGAGACGTTGCCCGGGTTCAGCGGTACCAGAACATCTTTCAGGCCCAGGATGTCCACCAAGCGGCAGGCGAGCAGCGACCCGGATCCGCCGAAGGTGACGAGGGTGAAGTCGCGGACGTCGAGGCCACGCTTGACCGAGATCTGTCGCAGCGCATTGGCCTGGTTCCAGGCCGACACCTCGAGGATGCCGGTGCCGCAGGCTTCGACTTCGAGCGAGAGCTGTTGCGCGAGGTCTTCGATGCCCTTGCGTGCCAGGTCGGTATCGAGGGGGATCTCGCCGCCGAGCAGGTGGGGAGGAATGCGGCCGAGAAGGACGTGGGCATCGGTGATCGTGGGCGCGGAGCCGCCGTTGCCGTAACACATGGGCCCGGGATCGGCACCGGCCGAATGCGGCCCGACGCGCAGCGTTCCCTCGGGTGTCATCCAGGCGATCGATCCTCCGCCTGCGCCGACGGTGACGACGTCGATCATCGGGATCTTCGACGGGTAGTTGCCGACGCGTCCCTCGGTGGTCAGCGCGGGCTCGCCGCGGACCACGACGGTCACGTCGGTGGAGGTGCCGCCGCCGTCGCACGTCAACACCTGTTCGACGCCTGCAGCGCTGGCCACCAAGGCCGCACCCAGCGCGCCGGCGGCCGGCCCGGAGAGCACGGTGGTGATGGGCTGGTGCACAACCTCTTTGGCGGACAGGACACCGCCGTTGGACTTCATCACGTAGAACGGCACGTCGCGTGCATCACCGGATTCAGTGGCGAACTCACGCAGGCGGTTCGCGATGTTGTTGACGTAGCTGCGAATGTTCGGCTTCACGGCCGCGTCGACCAATGTGGTTATGGCGCGCTCGAATTCGCGGTACTCGCGCAGCACCTCGGTGGAGATGGAGACCGTCGCCTCGGGGTATTCCTCGAGAAGGATGTCGCGGACGCGCTGCTCGTGATCGGGGTTGGCATAGGAGTGCACCAGGCAGACGCCGAGGGTCTTGACGCCCTCTGCTTTGAAGAATGCTGCTGCCGCGCGTACGTCGTCGTCGTTGAGAGGGCGAATCTCGTTGCCGTCGAACGAGAGCCGGCCGCGGATGGTGCGGACGCGGTGTGCGGGCACGATGCGATCGGGCTTGACCCAGAAGTACGAGTTGCCGTAGCCGTCGGGTACCGACTGGCGCGCGATCTCGAGTACGTGCTCGTAGCCCTCGGTGGTGATGAACCCCAGGTTCTCCACCTTGCCTTCGAGCAGCTTGTTGGTGGCGACGGTGGTGCCATGGCTGACGGCGCTGAGTGAATCGCCGGATACGCCGAGCTGGCGGAGTACCTTGTCGATGCCGGTCAGGAATCCCTCGGCCGGATCACTCGGCGTCGACGGAGTCTTGGTGGTCACCATGGCTCCCGACTCCTCGTCCACTGCCACGACGTCGGTGAATGTGCCACCGGTGTCGATACCGACCCGAATCTTTCGTGGTTCCACGCTTCCTCCTCGATATGGTTCGTAGGCCACGCGTCCGTTGATCGGATCGGCGGGTACCTGACGTGTACTCACATTCGACCCGTTCTGCGTCTCAGTATCTTTGGCACAAGGTGCCAAACTCCAGCCGAGCATTTGAGCTTCGCGCGCCCTGCACCGGCGTCGAATTGGCAGTACTTGCAACGACAAAGGCCGCTCACCCCCCGATCGAATGGGATGAGCGGCCTTTGTCGTGAGCCGTGACGGTGCGAAGTTACCGGTGACAGGACGAGCGCGTGAGCAGTCCGCCCAACACGACTCCGGCCAGTGCAAAGCCTGCGCCGGCTGCGGCGGCCAGCAGGGTGCTGCGGACGGACTGCGCAGCGACGGGTGCACCGGCACTCACAGCGCGTCCGGCCGCGACAGGCAGGGCAGTGGGGGTGGTGCCGGAATCGCTGGCTGTTGCCTCCGCGGGCGCAGCAGCGGCCTCCGGGACCCCGTTGGCGATGACGCCGTCGAGGCCGTTGAAGAACACCCCGGCCATCTTCTTGGCGACACCGGTGATCATGCGCTGACCGACCCCGCCGACCATGCCGCCGACCACGGCGTCGGCGTCGTAGCTGAGCATCGTGCCACCGCCTTCGGTGGGCTCGAGCTTGATGGTGACGTCGGCGCGCACCGTGCCCGGTGCGCCGGCACCGGAGGCGGTCATGACGAACGACTCGGGCCGATTCTGTTGCGAGAGGACAACTTCACCGTCGTAGGTGCCCTTGATGGCTGCGACGCCTGCGGTGATCGAGAGCTTGTAGTGATCGTCGCTCAACTGCTCGAGCGACTGCACTCCGGGGATGGTCGCGGCCAGGACCCGGCCGTCCTGCATGCTGTCGTACACCTCGGCGGGAGGTGCGGCCAGCGTTGCGGTTCCTGCGATTCTCATGAAATCTCCTCGGTTGTCTGAGCGACCGCATGGGTCAGCCGCAGCTCGTACAGGTCGGACGGTGAAATGGGCATGGAGGTGATCGAAAAGCCCTCGGCGTCTTCGACAGCGGCCGCGATGACGGCGCTGGTGGGGATGACGCCGGCTTCGCCGGCACCCTTCATGCCCAATGGATTGAGCCCGGACGGGGTGACGGTGTGGTCCATCTCGATGGTCTCGGGAACTTCGGTGACGAAGGGCATCAGGAAGTCCATGAACGAGGCGTTCAGTAGTTGCCCGTGCTCGTCGTAGGCGATCTTCTCGTACAACGCTCCGCCGATTCCCTGGGCGACGCCGCCGTGAATCTGGCCCTCGACGATCCGAGGGTTGATGACGTTGCCGCAGTCGTGCACCACTGCATACCGCTCGACGTGGATCTCGGCCGTCACCGGATCGGTCTCGACGATCGCCGCATGGATGCCCGACGCGAACGTCGAGCGCGGGGGAGAGTAGTACCCGGTGGCTTCGAGGCCCGGCTGTTCGCCCTCCGGCACCGGCGGGATCGTCATGTCGGTGTCCATCTTCGCGAACCCGGTGGCCTGCCTCGACTCCTTGTCGAAGGCATAGCGCAGCGGATTGGACAGCACGGCAACGACACCGAGGGAGATGGACGTGCCCTCTGCTCCGGGTTCGGTGCCGATCTTGCAGACGTAGCCCCCGCGCAATTCGAGCTCGACGGGGTCGAGATCGAGGGCACGCCCGGCGATGACCTTCGCTTTCTCGGCGACCATCTGCGCGGCCACGTGGAACGCCGAACCGGACATCACCGCACCACGGGAGGCGAATGTGCCGACGGCATAACCGAATCGACGAGTATCGCCGGTGGTGATCTCGACGTCGGCGATGGAGACACCCAGGTCATCGGCGACGATCTGCGCGAACGTCGTCTGATGGCCCTGGCCCTGCGTCGTCAACCCCGTTGCGCCCTTGATCTTTCCCGAGTTCTCGATGAGCACGTGCGCGCCCTCGTACGGTCCGGGGCCGGTGCCCTCGACGTAGGCACCGACACCGATACCGACGGTGCGGCCCTGCGCGGCTGCCTGCTTCTTGTATTCGGGGAAGCCGTCCCAGTCGATCAGCGCCTTGAGCTTGTCGATGCCGGCCTGGTAATCGCCGGTGTCGTAGATCAACGGTCGACCGTCCTGGAACATCAAACCGAAGTCGTAGGGCATCTCCTCGGGCCTGATCAGGTTCTTCTCGCGGACCTCGAGGCGGTCCTTGCCGAGGTACTGGGCGATAGCGTCCATCGAGCGTTCCATCGCGAACACCCCCTGCGGGCGTCCTGCTCCTCGATACGGAATGACGATGACGGTGTTGGTGTACAGCGAATAACCGTTGCAGCGGAACGAGACCGGCTTGTAGGGCCCGAGTACCTGCGTCGCGGTGTTGATCAGCACGATGATGCCGTACGGCAGGTATGCGCCGTTGTCGTGCCAGACGGTGAAGTCGAACGCCAACAGCCGTCCCTCGTCGTCGAAACCCAGGGTGACCTCTTGGACCTGTGCACGTTCGTGCGCACTCGAGATGAAATGCTCGCGGCGGTCCTCGACCCACTTGACCTCGTTGGAGATGCCGGCGCGACCGAGCTGTCGAGCTGCCCACGTCACCATCACCTCCTCCGGCCACGGGTGCATGATCTTGACGCCGAAGCCGCCACCGACGTCCGGGGCGATGCAGTGAATCTTGTTCATCGCCATGCCGAGTCGCGCCGCGACGGCCGCGCGCACCGACGTGGAGGTCTGTGTGGACGACCAGAAGGTCAGCGTCTCCTCGTCACTGTCCCAGCGCGCGTAGACGCCCTTGCCCTCCATCGGCATCGCCGCCGAACGCTCGATGTTCAGGTCGAGGGTGATGCGGTGTGGTGCAGCGGCAAGTTCGGCGTCGATGTCTCCGAAACCGTGCTGCAGGTGCGCGGCCACGTTGTCCGGAACGTCGTCGTGTACTCGTCGAGCCGCGACGCGCGCGGTGTCGATGCCGACCACGGGTTCGAGGATGTCGTAGCGGACGTCGATGACCGCGCAGGCGTCTTCGGCCACGTAGCGGTTGGTTGCGATGACCATGACGATGGCCTCACCGACGTGATTGACCTCGTCCTTGGCGAGCGGGAATCCGTTGCGCGGAGCCACGATTGCCGGATGGGGGATCAGCAGCGGCAGCCCTTCGGCCATCTCGGCCGAGTCCGCTTCGAGATCGTCATAGGTGTACACCGCGTGCACGCCCGGCATGGCCAGCGCGTCGTCGATATCGATGGCGGTGATGCGTGCATGTGCATGCGGGGAGCGCACGAAGGCAGCGATCAGCGCGCCGTGACCGAGGTCGTCGAGATACTTGCCCTTGCCGCTGAGCAGGCGTTCGTCCTCCGACCGCGACAGCGGCTGGCCGAACAGGGGAGCGGTGTTGGTGGGAGTGTGCGGCGGTGCGGTGCGCGTGGTGCTCATGCTCGGCCCATCCGTCCGCCGACGGGACTGGTGGATCCGCGTACCTTGCGGTCGAGTGCGGCACGACTCGACTCGTCGTCGGGCCCGAGCGGGAACTCGCCCGCCCGTTCGCGTTTGATCTCGGCGGCGCGCAGCACCGAAGCCTTGATGTTCTGATAGCCCGTACACCGACAGATGTTGCCGGCGATGGCCTCGGTGGCCTCCTCCTGCGTCGGTGAATCGTTTTCGTCGAGGAACGCGGCGATGGTGGTGACGAATCCCGGTGTGCAGAAACCGCACTGCAGACCGTGGCAGTCCTTGAAGGCCTGCTGCACGGGATGCAGGGTGCCGTCCGGCTCGACGAGGCCTTCGACCGTGGTGACGGTCTGCCCTTCGAGGCTGGCGGCGAGCATCAGGCAGGCGCGGACCGGCTTGCCGTCGAGGAGCACCGTGCACGCGCCGCACACGCCGTGCTCGCATCCCACGTGGGTGCCGGTCTGACGAAGGTCGTGGCGGATGGCGTCCGACGCGAGAGTGCGGGCCGGAACGACGATCGTCTGCTTGGTTGCGTTGAGCGTGAACGTCACCTGTACGTGTTGTTCACCGGTCTCCGCCATCAGATCGTCCAACTGCTGTTCGATATCTGTTGTCTTCATCAGTGGTTCACTCCGGAATCGGCGTGCTGCGGGTGAGCGGACTTCGACGACGCGCCGTCGACTGCGGCGGCCATCACCACCCGTGCGGTCAGTGCTGCGACGAGTTGGGATCGATACGCCGCGGTGGCATGAATATCGGACTCGGTCTCGACGCGTCGACGTGCGTCCTCTGACAACGCGTTCCACTTCGGATCACGTGCGGACACCGCGGCCCCACCGATGACGTCGGTGTAGTCGACGACCTCGCCGAATTCTCCGGCGGACACATAGGTGACGTGCGCGGTGCGTACTGCGTTGTCGGCAACGGTGACGCGAGCCGCGACTCCGACGAGCGCGTAGTCACCGCGTCGGCGGGCAACCTCGTCGATGGCCGTGCCCTCGCCGGATCTGGCGGCGGGAACCGTTGCGGCGATCGCGATCTCGTCGGTTTCGAGCGAGGACTCCAGCGGCCCGAGGAACAGATCCTTCGCCGCGATCTCTCGGCGGCCGCGGACGGACTGCACCGTCACGGAACCGTCGAGCAACCGTATGACGGCAGGCATCTCCGCCGACGGGTCGGCATGCACGATGGATCCAACGGTGGTCCCACGGTTCCGGATGGTCGCGTGGGCCACCAGCTGCAGTGCCCGTCCGAGCAACGGCTGCGTCCGGGCGGCAGCCCGGTTCGACGCGAGCGACGCGTGCGTGGCCAGAGCCGCGAACGTGACGCCCGAGTCGGTCGACCCGGTGATGTCGTCGAGACCGTCGATGCCGGTGATGTCGATCAGGTTCCCGGGGGCGGCCAGGCGCATCGACAGCATCGGAATGAGGGACTGACCGCCGGCCAGCACCTTGCCGTCGACCTCGGCCAGGATGCGGCACGCCTCCTCGATCGACCGCGGCCGATGGTATTTCAATGGAGAAGGTTTCATATCCCGATCCTGCCTGCCTGTGCCTGTAAGTGTTTCGTCAAGAGGTGACAAACGTCACGCCCCAGTGTTGCAATCGCTCGTTACCGCAACGGCTTCAGGGTGTCGACCTCGCCGGCAACCCCGTCTCCGTCGCTGCCGTCGGAACGTGCTGTGGTAGAGGAGGATCGATGCCGAGGCGACGCGTCGACCGGTGTCTTCATGTGGGCCGGGGCAATGCGAGCGCACAGGTGGTAGAGCCCGATAACGACGATCGTGCCGAGGGAGATACCGCTCAACGAGAACGAATCGCTGAAGACGAGCGAGGTGTCGCCGATCGCGATGATCAGACCCGCGGCAACCGGCATCATGTTGAGCGGGTTGCCGAAGTCGACACCGTTCTCGCGCCAGATCTTGGCACCCAGCAGGCCGATCATGCCGTAGAGGACGACGGTGATACCGCCGAGTACGCCGCCGGGGGTGGCGGAGATCAGCGCGCCGAACTTCGGCGAGAATCCGAGGATCATGGCGATGATTCCGGCCGCCGTGTATGCCGCCGTCGAATAGACCTTGGTCGCCGCCATGACGCCGATGTTCTCGGCGTAGGTCGTCGTCGGTGAGCCACCGACAGAGCTGGCCATGACCGTTGCGATGCCGTCGGCAGCGAGTGCCCGGCCCATCATCGGGTCGAGATCGTCACCGGTCATCTCCGCGACAGCCTTGACGTGTCCTGCGTTCTCGGCGATCAGAGCGATGACACCCGGGAGGACGAGCACGATGAAGGCGAGACTGAACGACGGTGCGTGAATGCCGACGATGCCGTTGGCCTCGTCGCTGAACGGCGGGAGCCCGAACCACTGCGACGCCTCGACACCCGACCAATTGACGCGGAAGTGCTCGGTGACCTCGCCGGCCGTGGCGTCGTAGGACGTGATGGGCCCGGATACGAGGTCGAGGATCCAGGACAGCGCGTACCCGAAGACCAGCGACAGCAGAATTGCGATTCGACCGAGGAACCCGCGCAACGCCACGCTCATGACGATGAGCACGAACATCACTGCGAGAGCTACCCATTGGTCCTGCGGCCAGTAGGTGCTGGCTACGACGGGCGCGAGATTGAAGCCGATCAACATGACTACCGCACCGGTGACGACCGGGGGCAGCACCCGCACCACGACGCCGCCGCCCATGAAGTGGATGGCGAGCCCGGCGAGAGCCAGGACGAGGCCCGATACGAGGATGGCACCGGTGACCTCGGCCGACGTTCCACCCTGCGCTCGGATGGCCGCGACACCGCCGACGAACACCGCGGACGTGCCGAGGTAGCTGGGGATGCGGCCCTTGACCATGAGTAGGAAGAAGATGGTGCAGAAGCCCGACATCAGAATGGCGAGTTGAGGATTGAGTCCCATGATGATGGGGAAGACGAATGTGGCCCCGAACATCGACACCACATGCTGGCCGCCGAGACTGATGGTGCGGCCCCAGTTCAACCGTTCGTTCGGCGCGACGACGTCACCCGGTCGAACATTCTTTCCGTCTCCGTGAATCTTCCAGATAGGCATGTCGAGCCTTTCTCCAACGTATCGAACCGGGGTGGTTCGCGGGATGGGTAAAGCATTGTCCTGCAACGTTACTGACGCATTTCCAAATCGCTACGAGCGCAATCTGCCAAGCGCTCGATGGCGGGTCCGTCACATGTGGTGGTCGGTTCCGCGCATGGCCATGATTTTCAGCGCAAGGGAAAGATCCAGGCGTAGATCGGCGCGATCGGTGAAGGGGCCCAGTATCTTTTCGAGTTTCGTTATTCGGTATCGCAAGGTGTTGTAGTGAAAGTGCAGTGCCCGAGCGGTTTCGGCGATGTTGATGTTGGTGGCCAGCAACGTCTCCAGCGTTCTGCGCATGTCGCGTGCCTCGTCGTCGTGTCCGGCGAGGTCGTGCAGGGTTTCCCGGGTGAACGATTCGAGCTCGTCGACGTTGTCCACCAGGCTCAGTAGTCGGAACACGCCGAGTTCGTCGAACGTGGTGACGGCCCAGTCCCCGGATACCTGCCGGCCGACCTTCAACGCGGTACGCGCCTGGCCGTACCTGCTGGGGATGTCGGCCACCGTGGTGCACGGACGCGAAATCCCGACCGTGAACGGTTGCCGACCACCGCCGCCGTCTCCGTGCACTCGTTCGACGATCTCGTGCACGTCCGCGACCGTCGTCGGACGTTCGCCCATGATGATGACGGTCTCGGTGCCGAGGGCGGCGATGGCGGCCTGCGGATCTCGTTGTGCCAGAGCCCCTGCGAAAGCCGACATCTGCCGATCGACGAGTGGCCTGCGGCCGGGCGTCGGTTCGTCGTCGAGGTGTGGGATCGGTTCGATCGCGACGATCACCACCGGCCTGCCGAGATCCCAGCCGAAGCGTCGAGCATGCGCCACCGCGTGTGCGTGCTCGCCGCCTCGGCCCAGGAGAAGATCGCGCAGAAAATTCGATCGGTGTTTCTCCTCGACTGCTGACAGCGCGAGATCGCGAGTGACGACCATCGCCAACACGCCTGCGGCCGCGTCGGCAGTGTGCAGGTCCGATTCCGTCAGAGGCCGACGTGAGGAGAACAGGACGATGCGTCCGTGGTCGATTCCGTTGGCAGTGATGGCGCATACCGCGATCGAATTGCCCTGTTGCGAACGAAGACCGAGGCCGCCGTCGACGGAGTCGGTGCGCAGTCTTCCGGTGGGATCGAGGGCGGTGCTGGTGCGGAGGGCGGACAGTTCGTCGTCACTGCCTGCCGAGGCAAGTTCGCGTCCGTCCACCGTGGTGATCGACACTGCCACATCGCATTCGACCGAGGTTGCGAATGCCAGTTGTGCCACCCCGCCGCCGGCGAGCGTGATGTCGGTCAATGCCCGGCGCAGACGTTCGGACCGAAACATCGCTCGTGCCTGCGTCTTTGCGTTGTCGCGTAGGCCCGCGGTGAGATCGTGCCCGGGGTCGAGTTCGCCGCAGACCTGAACCAGCGGCAGGCCCAGGTTCTCGGCACTCACGCCGACGCAGTCCGGAACGGCGATGTCGTCGTCCACCCGCACCAGAATCCCGGCAACGCCGAGGGAGTGAGCTCGGGACAGCAGCGCTGCCGTCGGCTCCGTCAGGTGCGTGAGGGCCTCGCTCGTCGTGGACAACAGGTCACCCGGTCGAATCCAGAACCGAATGCCGGCGGGGTCGTCGACATGATTGATTCTGCGTACCGGCCGGCCGAGGCCGGCGCGGCCGGCGAGCAACGTGGCGTGCGCCAGCAGGTTCGAGCCCAGCACGGTCTCGACGGTATGCGGTACCTCCGTGGTGGGCGAGCGTCGCTCGTCGTGCAGTGTCAGCACCTGACGGCCGATCGAACGGGTGATGTCGCGTCGATCTCGGCAGCGGCATCGCGGTGGATCGGCCCACTGAGACTTCGCAATTCGAGCCCGGTCGTCTGCCGTGAGACCTTGAGGATCTCGGCCACGATGGAGATCGCCGTTTCCGGTGGAGTGGAGGCACCGAGATCCAGCCCGATGGGGGAGTGCAGCCGCGCCAGCTCGCTGTCGGTCACCCCACGCTCGCAGAGAAGTTCCACCCGGCGGCGGTGGGTAGATCGACTGCCCAGCGCGCCCACGTAGGCGGCACCACTACGCAGCGCAACCTCGAGCAACGGGATGTCGAACTTCTCGTCGTGGGTGAGAACGGTGATGACGGTGCGCTCGTCCACCGGCGCAGTAGTGAGGAACGTGTGCGGCCACGCCACCACGACGTCGTGCGCGTCGGGGAATCGTGCTCGGGTGGCGAATACCGGGCGGGCGTCGACGACGGTGACGGTGAAGCCGGCGAACGTGCCAAGGCGACACATCGCAGCGGCGAAATCGATGGCACCGAACACATACATCCGGGGCGGTGGTCCGAACAACTCGACCATGACGGACCGCGCTCCGTCGTCGGCGATGCGAATGTCCAAGCCGGACTCCCCGCGGTGCAGTCGGTCGAGAACGGCGAGACCCACGCTCGAACCGTCGGACTCGATGTCGGTGAGACCGTCGGAATCGACGGTTGCCTCCGTTCCCAGAACCGCCAGCCGCGTCGGGGCCCCGGTGGTGAGGTCGGTGAGCACGGCCACCGGCTCGCCGCTCGAGACCAGACGAGCGACGTCTTCGAGTGCCGCGCACGCGTCGCTGTCGATGAGACGAACGAACACCTCGATGGTGCCGCCGCACGTGAGACCCACGCCGATCGCGTCGTCGTCCGCTACCCGGTAGGTCTCGCTCCTGGCCATACCGTCGGCCAGGACGTCGTTCGCCAGCTCGTACAGGGCACCTTCGATGCAGCCGCCGGACACGCTGCCGATGACCTGACCGGACGCGGCTACTGCCATGGCAGCACCCGCAGGGCGCGGTGACGACTGCCACGTACGTACCACCGTGGCCAGGGCGAACGGCTCACGTTCGCGCACCCACGGGGCCACGTCGTCGAGAATGTCGCGCATGCCGCCGCCTTTCGACCGGATGAGTGATGCCCATCACGCTAGTTGCTGGCGCGGGCCGACCATGAAACACATTTCGACCAAATCGACAGCGGGTCGTTGTAAGAACCTGCCGTCGCGGTACGGATGGACGGACCGCGCGGGCTACGTCAGAGCGGCGGCGACGGCAAGAGCGTGGTGCTCGTGCCACGGCTTGGCGATGATCTGTACACCGATCGGCAGACCGCCGCTGGAGGTGGCAACGGGAATCACCACCGAGGGCACCCCGAGGATGCTGATCGCTCGGCTGCTCGCCAGCGCCTGCGACCACGACAGAGCTGCACCGTCGACCTCGAAGCTCGTCTCACCGAGCGGCGGAGCGAGAATCGATGCGACGGGAAGTATCAGGACGTCGCCCATCGTGGACATCAGCTGGTGCTGCATCTCGGCGCGTCGAGCCCACAGTGCCTCGACGTCTGCGGCGGTGGTGGTTCGGACGGCAGCCAGAATGGCCCGAATGTTGGCGCTGAACTCGGCGGGGCCGTATTGCTCGATGTCCGTTTGGGTTTCGCAGCCCCGCATCCGAGTGAACAGCTCATGAGCTTCGCGTAGTGCGGTGCCCTCGTACGGCGTCACCGATCCGACGATCGGCTCTGTGCGCAGTGCTGCGGCCTCGACGGCAGCGCGGATCTCCGCGTCGACCGGAATCGTGCCTTCTCCTGTGGCCCAACGAATATCGAGCTCGCGGAGGTTCACGCTCGCAGGGTCGGTCCAGGAGTATTGCGGCGACGACAGCACGCGCAGCAACAGGATCACGTCGTCGAGAGTGCGGGCCACGGGTCCGATGGTCTGCACAGTGCCGTGCATGGTCGCCGGATTCGTCAGCACTCGGTTGTCGCTCATGACACCGGGATACTGCCCCTCGGAGTCGATTCGGCCCGGTGTCGGCCTGATCGAGCACAGACCGGTGCAGTGCGCGGGCCACCGCACCGAGCCACCGAAATCGGTGCCCAGTCCCACCACGCTCATGCCCGACGCGATGGCCGCCGACTCACCGCCGCTGCTCCCGCCCGGTGACAGCTTCGTGTCGGCGGGGGAGAGCGGGTTGACGGTGTAGCCGAACAGGTCGTTGTGCGTGAGTCCGCTGGCACCGAACTCGGGTGTGTTGGTCTTACCGATCAGGATTGCGCCCTGGGCGCGCATCCGAGCAACGGCGGGAGCGTCGACGCGAGGGACGTTGTCCGCGAGCGCATGTGAACCCGCCGTGGTGCGAACTCCGGCGGTGGCGATCAGGTCCTTGACCGTGAACGGCACTCCGGCGAGGTCGCCGACCCGCTCGCCGCGGGCGATGCGGGTATCGATTCCGTCGGCTGCCAGCAGTGCCGATTCGGCTGCGACGGTGACGATCGCATTCAGCTCGGTGTTGATTCGGCCGATGTGTTCGAGGTGCTGCTCGGTCACCTCGCGCGCGGACACGGTGCCGGCGCGCACTGCTGCCGCGAGTGCGACGGCGTCGGCTCCGATCGAATTGCTCTTAGGCACTGGGTGTCTCCTCGGGTGGTGTCACAGCCCCTTCATCTCCGCGACCCGCAGCGCCAGCGCTACATCCAGGCGCAGAATCGGATCGGTGGTGAACGGGCCGACGATGGACTCCAGCTTGCCGATGCGGTAGCGGAGTGTGTTGTAGTGGAAATGCAAGACGCGGGCGGTCTCTGCCACGTTGCAGTTGGTGTCCAGCAGCGCCTGCAACGTCTGGCGCAGGTCGACGGCATCGGCGTCGTCGCCCGCGAGTGAGCCCAACACCTCGGTTGCGAAGGCCTGCAGCTCGGCTCCGTCGGTGACCAGTGACAACAGTCGATGCACGCCGAGGCTGTCGAAATGCGCTACCGATCCGTTTCCGCGCATACGGCGTCCTACGACGACTGCTTTGCGGGCTTGATCGTAGGCGCGCGGAATGTCGGCAACGGAGTCGATGACGCGGCTCACGCCCGCGCCGAACGAGTTTCGTCCGCCGCCCTTGTCTCCGGCGACGGAGGCGATCAGATCCTCGACGACTTCCCGTTCGGTGCCGGGTTCGGCCGGCATCAGCGTGACGACCTCGTTGCTGAACCCGACGACGGGAGCCCGACGATCGCGCCTGCGCACCACCTGCTGCCATGCCGCGGTCAGGCGCTCCTGCGGCAGGCGGCCGGACACGGCCGGCTTCGCCGAATTACTTACGGCCACTTCGGCAATCTCGTCCAATTGGGCCACGATGACCACCATGCTCCGGTCCACGTCCCAGTCGAGCTGGGCGCAGTACTCGATGATCTGTTCGGGGGATTCGGTTGCGCCGTTGAGGACGTCCCGCAGGAAGTCGCCGCGAAACTTGGACTCGACGGCAGAGACCGCGAGCTTCTTGATGACCGCCAACGCCACGACGGTGGCCGCGCGTTCGAGGGACTGCATCGTGACGGGACCGAGTCGCTCGGCGGCCGCCACAGCCACGATCAGTCCGTGGTCGGTGCCGCCCGCGATGATCGGTGCGACGGCAATGCGGTGCCCGCTGTCGCCCGGTACCGGTTGCAGGCCTTCGTGGAGCCGTTCGGTGAGCAGACGACCGGACGGGTCGAACAGGGGCATCTCTTCCAGGGCAGCAACATCTGCGTCTGCTCCTGCTGTGGCCTGGACTCGACCGTCCGGGGTGCAGATGAGCACCGATGCCTCGAAGAGCGTGGCGACCTCATCGGCGATCTGCGGTAGATCGCCGCCTTCGAGCACGATCGAGGTCAGTGCTCGATGCATGCGATCGGCGATATCCAACGCCCACGCCTGCCGGTCGACGAGGTGTGTGAACACCTCGGAGATGACCTCGTCGAAGCCGACATCTCGGCGAATGAGGAAGAGCGGCAGGCCGAGTCGATCTGCTGCCTCGATCATCGCAGCGGGCACGTCTCCGAAGTAGCGTCCTTCTTTGACTCCGAGCGCTGCCGCGCCGCGTTCGGCGAGTCCTTCGACCAGCTCCACCAGGGCACCGGCATCGAACGGGCGGCCCGAATCTGCATGCCGCAGTGGGAAACCCGTCGTCAACAGCAGTTCGTTCGGTTTCACCCACGGCAGGATGTCGGGAACTTCGATGACGTTGACGCGTCGAACCACATTCTCGAGTCCCTGCTCGCCTGCGACAAGAGTGGACCCCGAGAGGCTGGGGAGCGCAAGCAATTCTGCGACGGTGAGCGCGTAACTCGCCGACGCCGGGAAGTCTCGTACTCGTGGCCGAAGCGCACCGACCATGTCATCCATTGTTCAACAATACTGTGTGGGGCATGTCGCGACGGCGGGGGATCAGCCGACGTGCAGTGCCGGCGGGAGGACGCGCTCGACCCACCGCGAGGCCTGCTCGTAGGCGTAGGCGAGCTGCAGAACCGCCCGGTCGGCACCGTGCCTGCCGATGATCTGAACACCCATCGGCAGACCCCGATCGTCGAATCCGACCGGGACGGCGGCGGCAGGAACACCGGTCATCGTCCAGGGCACCACCGTCTCCATCCACCGGTGATAGGTGTCCATGGGTCGACCCGCGATGGACTGCGGCCAGTGTTGGTCCTTGTCGAACGGGAACACCTGAGCGGTGGGCGCGAGAACGAAATCGTAGGTCTCGAACAATGTCGTCAGTGCGCTCTGCCAGTCGTTGCGAGCCTGCGCTGCCTTGGTGACATCGAGTGCGGTCAATGCGACGGCATGCTCCATCTCCCACAGCATTTCGGGCTTCATCAGCTCCCTCGTGCGCGGGTTCTCGTACAGATCGGCCATCCCGAGCTGCGCCCACCACCGCCACGTCAGGAACGAGTCCCAGATTTTCGCCGGGTCGTACGACGGCACGGTGCTCTCCACTGCGCAGCCGAGGTCTTCGAAAACTGTGAACGACGACTCGCACAGATCGAGGACACCGGGTTCGGTAGCCAGGTGACCGTTCCAATCTCCGACCCACGCGATGCGGGCACCGCGGAAGCTGCGTTCGAGAGTGCGGGTGAAGATCTCCGGGTCCTCGTCTATTCCGAGGGGCGCGTTGGCATCCGGGCCCGCCATCGTCGACAGCAGATGTGCGACGTCGGTGACCGATCGGCCCATCGGTCCGGCGACCGCGCCCTGTGCGATGAAGCCGGGCTCGGGAATGCGTCCCCACGACGGGCGAAAGCCGACCACATTGTTGAAGGCTGCGGGGTTGCGCAGCGATCCCATGTAGTCGGTGCCGTCGGCGACGGGCAGCATGCGCAGGGCCAATGCTGCCGCCGCACCTCCGCTGCTTCCGCCTGCAGTGCGCGAGGTGCCGTAGGGCGAGACGGTGGTTCCGTACACCGGGTTGTACGTCTGAGATCCGAACCCGAATTCCGGTGTGTTGGTCTTGCCGATGACGATGGCACCGGCCGCTTTCACGCGGGCGACGAACAGATCGTCCGCGTCGGCGATGCGATCGGCGAAGATCGGTGACCCCGATGTGAACGGTAGCCCTCGGGCGGCCGACAGATCCTTCACCGCATGGGGAAATCCGTGCATCCACCCGAGATACTGTCCGTCCGAGAGCTGCTGATCTCGCTCGCGTGCCTCGTCCATCAGCTCGTCGCGATCACGAAGGGCGACAATGGCGTTGACCGTCGGATTGTGTGCCTCGATGTGGTCGAGGTACGCCGTCATGGTCTCGACGCACGAGACCTCGCGGCGCTTGATCTTGCCGCTGAGCTCGACCGCGTCGGACATCAGAAGTTCGGCAGCGGGTCCGACGGTGGTTGCCATGGTGGTTCCTTCGTTCGAGAGAGACGCAGAAGCAGGGAGGGCCGGACGCCGCGCGAACCCGAGACTGTCGGGTTCGCGCGGCGCTGTTCGAGGTCGAAACCGGCGTTATCCGAGGTCGACGATCGCGGCGACGGGGCCGCCACCTTCGGGGCCCTGGTGCGCTGCCGAGACCGACACGAAGACCGCTGGGTCGCCGGTCACTGCCGCGGTGACGCCGCCGACGCACGCCTTGATCTGGCGGTGCCAATGGACGTCGGAATCGTCGAGCATGGCGTTGCGTCGTCCACGGACCGTACCGTCCTGGCTTGCTTCGCATTTGAGGAAGACGTTGACGAGCTTGCCGCCCAGATCCTTGGTGTGCGGCCGTTCGGGGAGTTCGAGACCGGCATCCTTGATCGCGTTCCAGATGCCGTCCTGATCGAGCGCGTCGTTCATCACGCTGTGTCCGATGCGGTACCGGCCGCCGATTCCGCGAGTGTTACCCACGACGACGATCTGCGCACGGTCCAACTCGACGCCCGAGGAGCACGACGCCACCGAGGAGTACAGCTCACGACTGTGCATGACGTCCTCGTCGGTCGGCATATCGATCTCACCGAGTGCGACAGCGATACCGAGAGCGGTGCCGCCGTTGGACAGATCCATCGACTCGTGGGTCTGCTCGGTCCAGACGGTCTTGCCACGGCTCTTGGCGTCGCGGATGGTGTGAATCGTCAGCAGCGGGGTCTTGGTCTGCACGTAGTGCACGTCTGCGGGATCGGTGATGCCGGCGTTGGCCATCGCATCCTTGACTGCCGCAGCCACTTTGGTGATCATCGCGGTGCGGCCGATGTCCTCTGGCATCAACTGCTCGCTCATCGCGACGCCGACCGTCAGGCGCGGCTCCTCGGTCTGCACTGCCTTGTCCGACGGGACGGTCGCGAAGATGGTGGCGTGGGGGCTGATGACTCCGTCGGTGCCACCGGACCAGACGATCGGAACCTCGCCGACGTCGTGTGCGCTGCGAGTTCCTTTCGCGGACAACACTTCGCGGAATGCTCGGTCGGCGATGATGCGGGTGTAGTCGTTGACTCCGCCGTTGCCTTCGGTCTTACCGATGACTGCAATGACCCGGTCGGCGTCGAGCACCCCGTCGTCGATGAGCTTCGCCAGCTCGCTGGCATCGGACACGTTGTGGAGCGGGACCTTGCGGACCTCGATTGCGTCGGGCACTGAAATCTCCTTCATCGGGATCTGTGGGTACTGCAGAGTCGGCCGGCGTTCGCGCGGCGGGGGCTCGCCCCACGAACGTTATCGACCGGTGGACCGGGGGTGCACTGGCAAGCTTTGCCCAATCAGCGCACTTTTTTGGTTATCGGACATCCCCAGGTAGCGGTAGCGCTGCAGCCGGGAGGTCGCCAGGGCGGCCGGGTCGGCGGCGAGGAGTACGGCCAACTCGTGTTCGAGCACGGTACCGAGGCGAGACAGGAACGCCGCAGGTTCGTCGGAGGCATCCGGCCGTTCGGCCACGATCCGGTCGATGACGCCGTTACGGAGCAGGTCCAGGCTGCGCACGCCCTGCTCCTCTGCCATCTCGGCTGCGCGGTCGGTGGTGTGGAACTTGATCGCCGATGCGCCCTCCGGCGGCAGTGGCGACAGCCAACCGTGCTGGGCACACAGCACCCGATCGGCCGGGAGCAGTGCGAGTGCGCCGCCGCCGGCACCCTGGCCCAGCAGCAGGCAGATCGTCGGTGCCTTCAGTGTCGTGAGTTCGACCAAGCAGCGGGCGATCTCGCCCGCGAGGCCACCCTCTTCGGCCTCCTTGCTCAAGGCGGCACCGGCAGTGTCGATCACGGTGACGAGGGGGAGTTGCAGCTCTTCCGCCAGCCGCATTCCGCGTCGTGCTTCCCGGAGGCCGGCGGGACCCAACGGCTGATCGGCGAAAGTGCGGTCCTGGCCGAGAAGTACACACGCCGAGGCCCCGAACTTGGCAAGGGCCAGAAACAATCCGGGCTCGATCTCACCGGCTCCGGTGCCCTGCAACGTCGTCACCGTGTTCGCGGCCGATCGCACGAGGTGGCGTACTCCCGGCCGTTCCGGCCGTCGAGAACGACGGATGGATTCCCATGCAGGCACATCGTCGAGGTGCTCCAACGGGATGTTCGGAACCGGCGGAGGTGGCTCGTGTGGCGCGCACAGGACGGCGAGCGCCGAAATCGCAACCTCACGGAGTTGCTCGGGAGGGACCACCGCGTCGACCAGGCCACGAGCGGCGAGGTTTTCGGCTGTCTGCACTCCCTCGGGAAACTTTTCGCCGTACAGCGCCTGGTACACGCGCGGACCGAGAAAGCCCAGGAGCGCACCCGGTTCGGCCGCAGTGACGTGGCCGAGAGAGCCCCACGAGGCAAGTGCTCCACCGGTCGTGGGATGGCGAAGGTAGACGGCGTAGGCGAGACCCGCCGACTTGTGTGCAGCGATAGCCGCCGAGATCTTGACCATCTGCAAGAAGGCGACCGTGCCCTCCTGCATCCGTGTTCCGCCGGAGGTCGGCGAGGCGAGCAGCGGAAGCTGTTCTGCTGTCGCCTTTTCGACGGCCTGTACCAATCGTTCGGCGGCCGCAGTTCCGATGGAGCCGGCGAGAAATCCGAACTCGCACAGGACGAGTGCCACCCGGCGCCCTGCGAGGGTGGCTTCGCCGGTCAACACCGACTCGTCGCAGCCGCTCGTTTCACGGGCCGCGGCCAGCTCGTCGAGATAGCCCTGATCCGCCGGTCCGTGCACCCCGATCGGGGGAAGCGGGTCGGTGTCCCATCGGACGAAACTGCCGGCGTCGACGACCATCTCGACGAGTTCGATCGCGCCGAGCCGGGCCGGCGCGCCGGTGCGGGTCATGGCGTCGTCTCGAGCCAGGCGCGGATCGAGTCGCCGTGCTGGTCGAGGGTCGGCGGGGCTGCGTGCGTCGTGCGCATCGCGGCACCCTCGCAATCCTCGTCCATGCGCAGCGGTGGGCCGGGCAACGTGATGGTGCCCAGGGCCGAATGGTCGACGTCGATCATCAGTCCTTGCGACCGGGTCTGTTCCCAGGTGTAGACCTCGGCCAGATCGCGGACGCGTCCGGCCGGTATGCCGAGCTCACCGAGTAGTCCGAGAAGTTTGTCGGTCGGCCAGTCCGCGAAAACGGCATCGACAGCGGCGATGACGGCCTCTCGGTCGTCGACGCGTTGGGGGTTGGTGGCCCACTCCGGACGGTCCAATCCGAATGCGGGAGCGAAGCGTTGCCACAATCCCTCGCTGCCCACGGCAATCTGAACCAGACCCTCGGACGAGTGGAACAGACCGTACGGGCAGATCGACGGGTGATGTCCGCCGGTGGGGCGGGGCACCTCGCCGGCGACGGTGTAGCGAGTGCCTTGAAATGCGTGCACCCCGACGATGGAGGCCAACAGGCTGGTTCGCACGACGCGGCCGCGTCCGGTGGTGTTGCGCTCGTGCAATGCGGCCACGACGCCGTATGCGCCGTTCATTCCGGCGAGCAGATCTCCGATGGGAACGCCGACCCGAGTGGGTTCGTCCTTCGACGGCCCGGTCAGGGACATCAATCCTGCTTCGCCCTGAGCGATCTGGTCGTAACCGGGGCGCGTGCCTTCTGGCCCGTCGTGGCCGAAACCGGTGATCGACAGGATCACCAGACGGGGATTCAGCTCGTGCAATGCCTCCATGCTGTAGCCGAGGCGAGCGAGAACGCCGGGGCGGAAGTTCTCGACGAGTACGTCGGCGCGGCGGATCAATGCGGTGAGCGTTTCTCGGCCGTCGACAGCTTTCAGGTCGAGTGCGATGGATTCCTTGTTGCGATTGCACGAGAGGAAGTACGTCGAGTGTCGATCGCCCTCGTCGTCGGCGACGAAGGGTGGGCCCCAGCTTCGCGTGTCGTCACCGCCGCTGGGCGATTCGACCTTGATCACTCGCGCGCCGAGGTCCCCGAGCATCATCGCGGCATGGGGTCCGGCGAGTGCCCGTGACAGGTCGACGACCAGGCAGTCGGAGAGCGGTCCGACCGTCATCGGATTGCGTTCCGAGACAGGTGAGCCATGTCGGTGTCGAACTCGAATCGATCGTTGCGAAGCGTCATGCGTCCGAGTCAACGTGCCGGTCGCGGCCCCGTCGTGGGCAAAAGTTGCCGACGCTGAGGGGTCGCTTTCGGACAGTTCGAGCGAGCGCGAGCCGTGTGGACGGATGGCCGACGAGGGGCCCATAATCTGCGACCATGGATACCCACGTAGTCGACCATCCCTTGACCACAGCGCTTTTGACGACGATGCGCGACGTCCACAGTGACAACGCGACCTTCCGTTCGGCGCTGCGGCAGCTGACACACACGTTGGTGTACGAGGCTTTGCGTGATGCCCCGGTGGACACCTTCGAGGTCGACACCCCGGTTGCCCGCACCACCGGTGTGCGGTTGGCGAACCCACCTCTGCTGGTTCCGGTTCTCCGGGCAGGGCTGGGCATGGTGGAGCAGGCGAGTGCGCTCATTCCGCGATCCGGTGTGGGATTCATCGGCATGGCACGAGACGAGAAGACACTGCAGCCGGTGCCGTACCTCGAGTCTCTCCCCGCAGATCTCGCCGGCACACCGGTGTTCGTTCTCGACCCGATGTTGGCCACAGGCGGGTCCATGACCGCGACGATCGACTTGCTCGTCGCTCGCGGGGCAACCGACGTGGTAGTCGTGTGTGTCGTCGTGACCCCCGAAGGACTTGCAGCGCTGGAGAAGTCAGGACATCCCGTCCGCGTGGTCTGTGCCGCCGTCGACAATGAGCTCAACGATCAGGGCATCATCGTGCCCGGACTGGGGGATGCGGGAGACCGTCAATTCGGGCCTCGGTGACGATTCGACGCAGATGAGTCGTCGAGGTAGGTGCTGTCGTATCGAAACACCATGTCGTTTCCCGAGCGGGTCAGTTGATCGGGAAGAAGAGGTCTTCCCTGGTAGGCATCGGCTGCATCGACCTCTCGTAGCTCGAATGCTTGAATCATGTCGAATCCAGCGGTGGCACAAACGATCCGGCGCGCGTGGGCAGTGCGATATCGCACCCCAGAGCATCCGCGACCGCGACCACGCTGTCGAGCTGCACAGATCGGCACGGAGAGCGTCTGTACTTCGGAGTGATCGCACCAATCCAGATCTTGGTCAAGTGAGTGTGTGGTAACGAGAGTGGATTCGTCAGCGACTAGATTTCAGGTGTCCGCACGCGGCGGACTGGGCGGAAGAGGCGTGAGCACATGGGCTTCATGGACGGTCTGATCGGCAACGCAGGAAAGATCGATCCTGTCGCAGCGCATCAGGAGTACAGCCGGCTACTCGGCGGTGGCGAGCAAATCCACGCGGCGTATCAGTTGGTCCGAGACGCCTTCCTGTTCACCAACCGTCGTCTACTGATGATCGACAAACAAGGTCTGACCGGCAAGAAAGTCGAATACCACAGCGTGCCCTACCGCTCGATCACACACTTCGCTGTCGAAACTGCCGGTACCTTCGATCTAGACGCCGAATTGAAAATCTGGATTTCGGGCAACGCGGTTCCTATCCAGAAGCAGTTCACCAAGCAGGTCGACATCTACGAGGTTCAAGCGATCCTCTCGCACTTCGTAGTGTCCTGAGCTAGCTCGCTGTAAATCCGAGCAGGCACTCGCAGCCAGGATCTTTGGCGGTTGCATCCGGACTGCGCTCGGACAGCCGAGGTGCGGCATCGCATTCATCCCGTGTCGCCACCCCTGTGTCCGGGATCAAAGGCGTATCTCCAGATTTCGGGTGTCGAATCAAGCGCTTCAGCGTCCAGTCAATTGCCATACTGGAACGACATTGCCTGTGGTCGGGGACGGGCCCACGCTATCTGATTCGTTCGGAGTGGCTATGTCGAGAAGATTGTCCATTGCAGTCATCGCAATCGCTCTAGCATGCCTGAGCTGCTCAAACGACGGCGCAACCGAGCCTCTGAGCGACAATTCCCCCGTGTCGAGTGGGTCCAGTCCGGCATCCGCACCGCCAACCCTCACCGTCGAGCCGCCGCCGCCACCACCCACGCAGGCACCCGTTCCTCAGCCCCAACCGGTCACCTTTCAATGTGGAGACCTGGGCCTCTACCAGTCCGGCACAGCTTTATATTCAGACGGAACGACGGGGTACGAAGCCGAATGCGACACTTACGTCGCCCCTGCACCTACCGAGTTCAGATACTGCGATTACGGCGGTACCGCGGTCTTCACCGATGGGTCCTATGCGGTGAACGATCCGAGGTGTTCAGCTACGGTGCCGTCACCGGAATCCGGCTATCCGTACAACGAATCCGAAGACCGCAACGGCGATGGTGTCGTCAACGGGTATGAGCGCTGCGGCGTCCTCTGCGGAGAAGAACCCACCAGCGGTGACATACAAACGCAGTATGGCTGCGAGCAGGGGTACATCACTGGCCCGCAATGTGAATAGCTGTGTGTGCCCAGGACGGTCCCGGTCGTCGACGACGCCGACAAGCCGTATACCGAGTTCGATAGGGCTGCGGGACCGTCGTTTTCTCGCGAGCGGTAACGCGACTCGACCGTCGAGCGACGTCACCAATGAACGGATCGAGTCGGTGGCCGGACCACGGCCGGCGACGTTGTGCAGGACGTGCCGCCACGAAAGGCCCTCGAATGAACCGCATCAGCCGACGTATTGCCGTATTGACCGGACTTCTGGCGCTTCCGCTCGCCGCCGGTGCCACGATGGGAGTTGCAACCGCCAGTGCCGACGAATGGCACTACGGCCCTGTCTATCGCGCCGAGCAGTCCGGGGAAGGCGCGCAATACTTTTGCAACAAGGCGCAGTCACTCGAGAAGGCGTCGCAGTCGTACATCGTGGTGCCGTGCACCAACGTCGAGAACACCGATACCTGGTACCGAATCGTGGTGAACCCCTACAACTGGGGTTGGAGCGGATAGTTCGCACTGTCGAGCGTGTGACTCACATCCCCAACACGTCGCCTGCGTATCGAACTAGTTCGAGATCGTGGGCAGTGGAACTTCGAAGCTTCTGGTCTCCAGGGTCGGTGTCGAGAACGATTGTCTCGGTGCCTAGTTCGGCGAGGAACTGAACGTCTTCAAGAATTTGTTCGGTGGACCCGTAGCCGAGCGGGCGGTTCGGCGATTGCACCGAAGCGTCAGAGGGTAGGAAGAAGATCCGCGGGACGAACTCCTTACCATCGTTCAGCGCGCGGGATCCATCGATGCATTGCTGCCGGGTGGGGTGTAGGGGATGCCAGCCGGTGCCTAACGCGTTCGTCCGGTCGAGTGCGGCTGCACCGTTGCCACCGATCCACAGTGGCGGATGCGGTGTCTGCAGCGGTAGCGGTCCAGTGTGAACTCGGCGGGGTGTGCCGCTTGCTCCCATGGCCCCGTACGTTTCGGAAGACCATGCTGCACGCAGAGTTTCGAGCGTCGAATCGGTCATTCGACCTCGCCGGTCGAAGGGAACACCCAGCACATCGAATGCCTGGGTCGTCCAACCGACGCCCACTCCTACGATGAGTCGTCCACCGCTGAGCCGGTCGATTGTGGCGGTCGCGTGAGCCAGATGCGCCGGATGGCGATGGCTTCCGATCAGTACCCCGCTGCCGAGGCGAATGGAGTCGGTCTGACCCGCGAGCCACGACAGCGTCGCCAGGCATTCGTAGAAGGGTGACGGCGAGCGGCCGTGAGCGTCTTCGGTCAGTACGACGTGATCGGAAAGCAGCACGTTGTCGAAACCAGCGGATTCGGCAGTGCGCGCCCACGCGAGAATTCCGTCCGGGTCGATCTGCGGCCCGAAGTTGGGAAGATTGATTCCGTATTTCATAGCGCACCGGGGACGGGTCGAGCATCACCGATCATGGGATCAACAACACCTTTCCTCGTGTTCCACCGGCGGCCAGCAGCGAATGTGCCTGTGGGGCTTGGTCGAATTCCCATTGGCGAGCGACCGGAACAGTGATCGTCCCCGCGGAGACGAGCGAGACGAATTTCTCGAGCCCCAGCCCGTCCTCGTTCACGTAGCTCTTACTCGGCGTGATATTGCGCTGTGGCTCGGGCTGATTTCCGTCCTCGATCGAGACGTACGCTCCGCCGTCGCGCACGCTGTCGATGGCGTCGACGATGCCGGCCGTATCGACCACGGCGTCGTAAGCGCCCGCAGGCAGGTCGACGGGACTCGTGAACACCCTGCGCATACCGTGTGCGAGGAGGTTTTCGGTATCGGACTTCCGCGCGACAGCGTCGACGGTGTGGCCGCGGATCGACAGAAGCGCCGACGCTATGCCGCCCACCGCACCGGCCGCACCCGTCACCAAGACCGTCGAATGCGCAGGGAGGGTGGTCTTGTCGATGAGTTGCATGGCGGTGAGGGCGGCGAGTGGGATTGCTGCGGCGTGCTGGAGGCTGATGCCGATAGGTGCGTGCGCGAGCAGTGATTCGTCGGCGACGACTCGCTCGGCATAGGTGCCGAAGCGGTGCGCTGGTTGCGCGATCATTCCGATCACGTTGTCGCCTGGTGCAAATCGGGTGACCGATGGTCCGACGGCGACGACGGTGCCGGACAGATCCCAACCGAGGACCGCGGGGTACGTCAGTTCGATAGGCAGGAATCCCGAGCGGGTCTTGATGTCGACCGGATTGACGGCTGCCGCAGCCACCGACACGGTGACGTCGCCCGGGCCTGCGTCGGGCTCGTCGATCTCCGCGACTGTGAGTACCTCGGGTCCACCCTTGCCGTTGATGACAACAGCTTTCATTCGACTTCCTCTCGTTCACGTAGCGCGACCTGTCCGAGGCTAGGCTATTCGTGTATCGATCGCTATACGAGTAAGCTCGGCCACACCGAGCAGTGCAATGCGAGAGAGGGAGGGGGAACAATGGCCGGGGTTCGCGGGCAGGGCCGGAAGTTCGACGTCGACGCTGCGCTCGACAAAGCGATGTTGGCCTTCTGGCGGCACGGGTACGAGGGCACTTCCGTCTCCGTGCTCACCAGTGCAATGGGCATCAACCCGCCAAGTCTCTACAGCGCATTCGGTGGCAAGGAAGAGCTGTTCTTCGCTGCTATCGACCGTTACCTCGCGACCCGCGGTGACTTCATGGGCCGGGCGTTTGCCGAGGAGCCCAACGCTGCCGAACTCATTTCCAGACTGCTGTACGAGGCAGCATCGCACTACACCGATGAGTCCTGTCCGGGGGGCTGTCTGATCATCAGTTCGGCCGTCGGGGTCACCGAGGCCAACCAGAGCATCGCAGATCGGATGCGCGACATACGCAATGCCAACGTCTCACTGTTGGCACAACGCATTTCGGAGAACGCCGCCGACGGAATCCTGCCGCAGTCGTCGGCACCTCTCGACACAGCGGAATTCATCGGCGTCGTCATCCAGGGCATGTCGCAACGTGCCCGAGACGGGTCGACTCGGGATCAACTCGAACGAGTTGCGGACATGACTCTCGCCTCGTTGGGAATGGGCCCGCCGACAACGCACTGACGGCACCATTCGTGAGAGGCGTATCGGCTGGAGCTAGACCAACTCGATGACCTTTAACGCCCCGTCGGCGTGGGAACTCCGCAGCCTTTTCTTGTCGTATTTGCCGACGCTGGTTTTCGGGACCTCGTCGATGAAGGTCCATCGTTCCGGCAACTGCCAATGCGCGACGCGGCTGTCGAGGAACTCCTTCAATTCCTCGGCCGTCACCGACGCACCCTCGCGGACGACGACAGCGACCAGTGGCCGCTCGTCCCACTTCGGGTCGGGCACACCGATGACCGCGGCCTCACGAACAGCCGGATGTCCCATCACCTGGTTCTCGAGTTCCACCGAGGAGATCCATTCACCGCCGGACTTGATGATGTCCTTGGAGCGATCGGTGAGCCGGAGGTAGCCGTTCTCGGAGATGGTGCCCACGTCACCGGTTCGCAGCCAACCGTCGTCGAACTTGTCGTCCGCGTCAGCGCGGTAGTAGCTGCCGGTGATCCACGGGCCACGGACCTCGAGCTCGCCGACGGTCTTGCCGTCCCACGGCAACACCGTTCCGGCGTCGTCGACGAGTCGTGCCCGAACTCCGGCAACGAATCTGCCTTGTGTGCAACGCAAGTCGAACTCGTCCTCCGGCGACAGTCCCGCGTCGGGCCTACCGGAGGTGCCGAGCGGTGAGGTCTCGGTCATGCCCCATGCCTGCGAGATGTGTACGCCGTACTTCTCGTGGAAGGCTTTCATCAGATTCGGTGGGCATGCGGCACCGCCGACCACCACATCACGCAGACTCGACAGATCCGCCGGATGCTCGTCCAGATGAGCGAGCAGGGCCTGCCAGATCGTCGGGACAGCAGCCGCCGCCGTCGGACGAAGCGTCGACATCATCTCTGCCAACGGAGCCGGCTGCAGAAACCTGTCGGGCATGATCAGGGACGCACCGACCATCAGCGCCGCATACGGGAGCCCCCACGACATCGCGTGGAACATCGGCACGATGGCCAACACCTTGTCGGACTGCGCGATTGCCATCGCGTCGGTCATGCACGCCTGCATGGAATGCAGGTAGATCGAGCGATGCGAGTACACGACCCCCTTGGGATCGCCGGTGGTGCCCGAGGTGTAACACATTGCGGCAGCTGATCGTTCGTCGAGTTCGGGCCAATCGAACTCCTCCGGTTTGCCGGACAACAGATCCTCGTAGCCGAGCACCTCGATACCGTCGGGTGCAGTGACCTGCGCTGGGTCGACCCCGACGACCACGAGATGTCGCACGGTCTCGAACGTCGGCAGCAACGGCGTCAGTAGGGGGAGCAGGCTGGCGTCGGCAATGATCACTTGATCTTCTGCGTGATTGACGATGTAGGTGAGCTGCTCGGGGAAGAGTCGAATGTTCAGGGTGTGCAGCACTGCCCCCATCGCCGGAATCGCCATGTAGGCCTCCATGTGCGGGGCGTTGTTCCACATGAATGTCGCGACTCGCTGATCATCGTCGATCCCGATGGACCGCAGGCCGTGAGCCAATTGTGCTGCCCGCCTGCCCAGCTCCCCGAATGTCACCGTGGTAGGCCCGGTGTCGGTCCACGTGGTGATCTCGGCCGAGGAGTGGATGGACGTCCCGAATCGAACCAGCTGGCCGATGGACAGTGGGGTGTCCTGCATGGTGCTCTTCACGACGATCTCGCTTTCGATGTCCCGGCGCGGCTGCACGTCGTTGTGCTCCGCGTCACAACATGCACACTACGGACTCGACGCGAGGAGGGTGCGTAACTTGGTACTCATGGCCACTACTTCGAATGACGCTCGTGCCCTCGGCGACGAGGCATTCGTTTCGCTCACCACCTTCCGTCAATCCGGTGCGCCGGTATCGACGCCGGTGTGGATCGCCCGAGACGGCGACAACCTGGTCGTCATCACTCCCGCGGAGAGCGGCAAGGTCAAGCGCATCAGGAACTCCGATCGCGTGGAGCTCCGCCCGTGCAGTCGGCGCGGAGCGGTGCCCGATGACGCCGTGGAGGTAACCGGCTCGGCGACCATCGTCACCGGAGACGCCGCCTCGAGACCGACATCGGTGCTGAAGAAGAAATACGGCATCGAATACCGCATCGTCATGCTCGTCGAACTGATCATTGCTCGACGCCGCAAGCCGCGGGTGATTCTGTCGATCACCACCGACTGAGGTCGAGTTACATCAGGGCCGCCTCTACCGCCGCAACGATGTCGACCCAGATCTCCGACGTGGGATCGACGACGGCGAAGTGCCCGCCCGGTCCTTCGACCGAAGCAACGGAATCGGAAGTCGCGGATGCGGCGGCGTAGTACGCGCGGCTGATCTCGAGGAGATTGGGATCGTCGGCCACTGCGGACACCACCAGCTGTGGCACACCGAGGGGCAGTCGAGACATCGGTGACGACTCCTCGTAGATGCGTCGCGACTCCGCATAACGGGCGCCGATTGCGTTCGATACCGCACCTTCCCCGAGCCACCGCTCGTCGCCGACTTTCAGGTCGAGCACCCCGGCCAGACTCACCGCCAGGGCAGGGGCCACCTGTTCGCCGACAGAATCGGCCGCAAGCCGCAGGGCCAGTTGGCCTCCCGCGGAATGGCCCATCAGGACAATTCGAGCCAGATCCAGCGAGGCGGGTGCCGTCTCCAGCGCGGCGAGAGCAGCCGCGACATCTCCGGTCGTCGTATCCCAACCGTGTTCGTCGGGTCGGCGATACTCGACATTCCAGGTGGCGTAGCCGCGTGCGGTCAGATCCACCGCCATCGCATCCATCAGGTCGAATTCCCACCTCGAACGCCAGTACCCGCCGTGAATCAGTACGGCGACGGGGAACGGGCCGTCGCCTTCGGGCACCCGCAGTTCGACGCGTTGCTCGGGGTGATCTCCGTACGTCACGATCGTGCCGGGGTGGAAGCGATGAAAGTACACACTGTCGATCGCGAACCGGAGACCGTCGAGACCGCGGCCCCGGATGTGGGCGCGAATATTTTCGGACCGATCCGGTGCGCACTGACCGAAGTCGACGCGAACGACGCTGCTGTACAACGACGTATCGACCTGCGCTCCATCGCCGGGAACGACGACAACCTCACCGGAACCGGTTGCAGTGTCGACAATTCCGCCCGACAGACCGCGGGCGGACAGGGCCCGTGCGACCAGCTCCTGTGCGGTCTGCAGATCGGCGAACACTCCGGGCGCGGCAACGATATCGATGTGGTTCGAGTCTTCCGTCATGGGTTCACGCTACCCAGACGGCGTCGACCGAGCCCGTGTTCGCCCACGGGCTCGGTCGAAAAACGCCGATCAGGCGTCGACGGCCGCGTTCAGCTCACGCAGCCGGGGGAGTGCGCGGTTGGTGAGCAGATCCTCGCGGGTCTCGGCAGAGACAGCCATGCTGTCCTTCCACAGTGACCGGCCTGCCATCGCTCCACGTGCACCGTTGGCGACGGCGATGCGGACCTGCTCGATGAACGTCTCGTGATCGACGCCCGCCGACAGCACGGCCCACGGAACACCCTGTGCTGCTTCGGTGACGGCAGCACAGGCCTCGGCGGAACCGGGGTAGGGGAGCTTGAGTACCTTGGCACCGCACTCGACCGAAATGCGCGTGGAGTCGGCAATGATCTTGCCGAAGCCGGCCTTGTAGTCCTCGTCCGACTCACCCTCGAGCTGGTAGGTCAAGATCTCGACGATGAGGAGCAGACCCTCGGCGGAGCATGCCTTGACGAGGTCGCGGATCTCCTCGGCGACACGGGAATCGACGCCCTGCTGCTCGGGGCGCATGTAGAACAGCATCTTGGCGACGTCGCCGCCGAGGTCACGCACGACGCGCGGGGTCACGCCGTCGACGAAACGGGTGTAGCGCAGACCGTCGGTCTCCTCGAAGCCCGACGCATCCATGCCGACCACCAAAGCGGTGCCCCGCGAGAGCACACCGTCGTCGACGATCTTCGGCAGTGCCACCTCCGGGTCCAGCAGGATCGCCGGCGCGTGGTTGCCGAGGTAGCGAACCAGATCGGCCTTGGCCTCGGCGAGCTGCTCGACGGTGATCGAGCCCGGCCCGTCGACGGCGTCCTTCATGACGGCCTTCATGCCGTTGCGCTGATCACCGGCGACGATGAGCATGTTGCCGCCTTCGGTGGAGATAGCAGCCATTCCGCGACGTTCGAGGGTGGTGAGTTCGTTCATCTTCTTCTCCTGGTGGGGTGTTGGGGTCGAGATCAGCAGAGACAACGTTGTCTCGCTGCAGAAATGTGGGCTCAGATTTCTATGAGCGTCAGTAGTCGGGCCGCGAACAGTGCTGCGCCGTAGGCAGTGTCCTGGGATCTGGTCGAGACCGAGACATCGGGCAGCACCTGAGCCCGGGCATCTCGTACGCTGGCCATGCCGGCCCAGCCGCCGGTGAGCAATGTCGTCCTGGCGGGCGGCACCTCGGCGTCGAGTGCGTCGATGAGGCGAGCCACTTCGTTGTTGCCGTGCAACAGAATCGAACGGAACAGCTCGGCCGAATCGATCCCGTCTGTACGGACCGTGATGGACAGAACGCCGTCGTCGTTGCGGGCACCAGTGATGTCGATACCGCCGTCGGTGAACGGTCCGCCTGCAGGCAGTGCGCACACTCGCTGGTCCAGTAGGTCGCGACCGGCACGATCGCTGATGTCGCACAGCTGCAACGCCCGTCGCATCAGCAAGCCGGTCTTCACTCCCGCGACGAGCACATGTTGCCCCGGAACCACGTGGCGCACCGAGTTGATGAGGTGTTCGGCCAGCCTGCTCCGTGCGTCGGTGGTCAACGGAGTGTCGAGTACCCGCAGCAGCACCTCGGCAGTGCCCATCGACACGTGGTAACGGTCGTGCGGGATCGCTCCGCCGGACACCGCGGACACGAGATGATCGTGACCGGCCACAGTCAGACGAGCGCCGGCGATGGACTCGGGAAGTGTTGGTGCGTCGGCAGTTCCGAGATCGGTTCCGGCGTCGACCAGTGGCGGCATGAAGTCGGTTCCGACACCCAGGTGCGCCAACATCTCCGACCACGGCTCGCCGCTGTCCTGATCGAGTAGTCCGGTGCGCGAACTCAGTGAATAATCGGCCACGGCACGACCACCGAGGGACAGTACGACGAACTCCGGCAGGTTGAACCATCGCAGCCCGGTCAGGCTCAGTCCGTTGTCACGAAGATGCGCAATCTTGACGACGGAGACCTGAACGCCGACGGGAAGTCCGGTCTTGCCGGCGAACTGGTCGCGCAATTCGGCCGGCAGGTTGTCGACCTGCTGCTGACCACGCGGGTCGAACCACGCGAAGGCCGGTGCCCGGACAACGTTGTCTTCATCGAGAAGAAAGCCCGTCTCACCCATTCCGGACACCGCGATGGCGTCGATGCGGGCGGCCGGGTCACCGGTTGCCTCGGGCAGCCGGCGAGCGACCGCATCGAGTAGCTGCCCGATGGTGGACAACAGATCCTCGGCGGCCAGGTCGGTGGTTCCGCCCGGTCCGTGCCGCCACGGTGTGGGACTCTGCTCGATGAGCAGCTCGGTGCCTGCATCGTCGGTGACGAGTACTTTGACGCCGGTGCTCCCGAGGTCCAGTCCCGCAACAAGTCTGGGGTTCACGGAGTAGTTCTCATTTCTCTACGGGTAGGGGGAGTGCATGTGAAAGTCGTTCCACCAGAGTGGTCGGCGCTATCTGCTGCTCTGGTTCGAGATAGGGATCGTCGAACCGCTGCACCAGGCGGTCGAATGCGAGGGTGCCGATGCGATACGGGTCTTGGTCGATACAGGTCACCGACGGGCTGACGGCATCGGCGAGCGAGAAATTGCCGAACGACACCATGGCTACGTCGGTGCGACCGATCTCGTGCAGAACCGACACCACGGCGGTCGCGTGTCGTGCGTTGGCGACGAAGAACGCAGTCGGTGGATTGCGCTGCGCCAGTAACGTCTTCACTACAGGCCGCACCGAATCTGCGGCGTGGGATACCGGAGGGGCGAGCGCGGACTCCGGCTCTTGGCCGAGATCGGCGAGAACGTCGAGATACGCCTGCCTGCGCAACTGCGCAGTCTGCAGGCGATCGTCGAAGCCGAGCAGAGCAATTCGCGTGTGCCCGCTTGCCACCAACTTCTCGACGGCTCGCTTGGCGGCACCGTAATCGTCCACGATGACAGAATCGAAACCGGCGATCGAGCGGTCGATGGTAACGGTGGGCAGTGTGCGACGCCGAGGTACGAGGAAGTCACTGTGGTCGCCGACCGGCGCGAGGATGATGCCCCGCACGTGTTGTCCGGCCAGGAGGGCCAGCTGATCCCGTTCGCGCTGGGCATCGAAGCCGGTGCTGCCGACGATGACGGCGAGCCCGTGTTCGAGTGCGCGATCTTCGACGGCACTGACCAGTGATGCGAAGAAGACGTCGTCGATGGAGTCGACGACGATCCCGATGGTGTTGCCCGACCCCGATTTCAGCGACCTGGCGGCGGAGTTCGGAACGTAGTTCAGTGTCTGCACCGCAGCCTCGACCCGCTCGCGTAGCTCCGGCAGGACCGTATCCACGCCGTTGACGACGCGTGAGACGGTCTTGAAGCTGACGCCCGCCAAGGCGGCGACGTCTTTGATGCTGGCGCGCTCGGTCACGTGAACTCTCGATCGGAGGAAGTGTGTCGCTGTAGCACGTATGCGAGACAACGTTGTCTTGTATGATTCCCGCTATGCCTCATGTCTGTCAAGACGTCCTCGGAATCGAACGGGAATCTCTACCGGTCCTGGTGGTTGCCGGCGCGGCGGGCAGTGGCAAAACGACGCTGGGTAGAGAGCTGGCGCGCCGTCTCGGTACGGCCCTGCTCGACCTGGACACCCTCACCAATCCGCTACTGGACGAACTGGATTCGATGATCGAAGGCCCGCACTGGAACAGTGCCGGACCACATTCGGAGCGGATTCGCGCCGGGCGCTACGCCGTGGTGCGCGCCGCTGCCCGGGATCTCGTACAGCTCGGTCAGCGGCCCGTCCTCGTTGCGCCCTTCACCCGCGAATTGACGGGCGCGCCAGAATGGACGCTGTTGATGAACGAATTGTCCCCTGCTGCAACGAAGGTGATCCACGTCGACGGATCGCCGGAGCTCCTGGCGCGACGCCGGGCCGCTCGTGGCGCGTATCGCGATGCTCATCGGCCGGTGGATCCGCCGGCTCGGACGCCGAGCATCCCGCACTTGCGCGTCGACGCCGAACTGACGACCGCGCAGCAAGCCGATCTCGTCGCCCGAGAACTCGGGCTCAGCTGATGGTGTGAGTGGTTCCAGGAGTACAGGATTCGCGCTCGATCAACTCGACACCCAGGATGTTGCGTCGTTTGTAACGGCGCCCGGGATTTTCGATTCGACCCAACAGTCGTTCGATGGCCAGATGGCCGAGTCGAGCCGGGTTCTGATCGATCACCGTCACCGGTGGCATCACTGCATCGGCGAGGGGAAAGTCGCCGAATCCGACGAACGCCAGATGCAGCAAATTCATCTGCTGTAGAACAGGTACGCAGGCCATCGCCACCCGCGCGTTCGACAGAAACAGTGCGGTAGGTGGACTGTCGAGTGCGGTCAAGTCGTTCAATGCCACACGGGCGTCCTCGCGGTCCAGCACACCCAGAGCGACGAGAGCCTCGTCGAATTCGATTCCCCGGGCCTGCAACGACTCTCGATATCCGGCCAAGCGATTGCGGCTGGTCGGGATCCCGGCACTGTCGCCGATCACGGCGATGCGGGTATGGCCCAGATCGAGAAGATGATCGGTGGCCAACACCGCCCCGCCGTGATCGTCGTCGACGAAGCTGTCGGCTTTGAGGCCGTCGGGTGCGCGGTCGACGAACACCGTCGGTGTCCTGTCGATCCAGCGCTCCAGATATGCGTGGTCCGCACCCGTCGGCGCGATGATCAAGCCGCTCAACTGTCTACGCAGCAGCGACTCCACCAAAGCCTGTTCCTGATCTCCGTCGTGGCCGAGGCTGGTGACGAGAACTGCCATGTCGTCCTGGCGGGCCCGTTCCTCCACTGCGCGTGCGATGGAGGAGAAGAAGGGGTCGTCGATATCCGGGACGGCGACACCGATGGCCGCCGTCTGGCCGTTGCGAAAGGAGGTCGCCATCGTGTTCGGCACATAGTTGAGCGACTCGAGCGCTTCGGCAACGCGGGCACGAGTATCGGGATCGACGTGCGGGTCGTTGTTGTACACCCGTGAGACGGTCTTGGCACTGACCTTGGCCAGCGCCGCGACGTCTTGCATGGTGGTCATGATCTACCCCGTCTGCTCGTCCTCGTCCCGTCAGCGACTGGTGTAGCCGCCGTCCACCGGCAACGACACTCCGGTCACCATGGAAGCATCATCGCTCAGCAAGAAGGCAATCGGCGCGGCAATCTCGTCTTCGGTGGCCCAGCGTCCCAGCGGCATCTGCGCCAGGAACGGCTCCTCGATCTCCGGGCGACCCCAGTAGAACGCGGACATCTCCGTCATGACGACCGTCGGGTTCACACCGTTCACGCGGATGCCGTGGCGGCCGAGTTCGAGTGCGGAGACCCGAGTGATGTTGTCCAAGGCTGCTTTCGAGGATCCGTAAGAGATGTGTCCGGTCAGAGCGACGAGACTGGCCTGGCTCGAGACGTTGACGATGGCTCCGGTGCCCGCGGCGATCATGGCGGGGACGGTGTACTTGATGACCAACAGTGCGCCGCGCGCATTGATGGCGATGACCTTGTCGAAGATCGAGATGTCGGTGTCCTGAGGCGTGGCGATCTCGCCGCCGAATCCGGCGCAGTTGACGACGCCGTACAGCTCGAGGCCCGCGACGGCGTCGCGAACACTGTCCTCGGACGTCAGATCGAACGCCAGGGGCGTTGCGCCGGTTTCGTCGGCCAATTTTTCCAGCGCGTCCACCGACTGGCCCGCCGCGACGACGTCGGCACCGTCGGCCACCAATCGCCGAACGGTAGCCGAGCCGATGCCTCCGCTGGCACCTGTCACCAAGATCTTGCGGCCGTCGAACTTCGCCATGGGGGTCTACCTTCACTGTTCCGAGTGGTCATGTCATCGATGTCATCGGTCCCGGAGTGGACCCGTATGTCATCGGTGTCATGGACGGTACCGCAGCGCGTCCTCCCCGTCGCGAAAACGGTGTAGATCGTCCATTTGTCCAGTTCAGAGACGGTACCCCGTGGTCGGATATCGGCCTCGTACTGCGGCGGAATGACCGCCGGGTCGACAGGCCATGTCACCGGTGACATGAATTTTCGCGAAACACGTGACAATGCGAGTTGTGTGGGTCACACTCGTTAACACAGCGAGCCCCGCAGGGAGCTCGACATGCCGCGCAGGCCCAGTTCTCGAACCGTGCTGCACCGGCGTCGGCGGGGGCGTCCTGTCCCACACCCGAACGTTTCCATTCGACCGAGGAGTACCCATGGCCACCGTTGCACCTGCTGCGACACCGATCCTCGAAGCGAGGGGATTGTCGAGGAGCTTCGGAAACGTGCGCGCCCTCGACGACGCAGACTTCGACATCTACCCGGGTGAGGTCGTCGCCCTCATCGGCGACAACGGCGCAGGCAAGTCCACGATGGTGAAGGCTCTTTCGGGCAGCCTGGCCGTCGACACCGGAGAGATCCTGTTCGACGGCACAGCAGTCGATCTCGACAGTCCGACGGTGGCGGCAGAGCTCGGAATCGAAACGGTGTTCCAGGATCTCGCGCTCGCTCCGCATCTCAACGCGCAACAGAACATGTTTCTCGGACGCGAACTGCCGGCCAAGGGGCTGCTCGGCCGCCTCGGTTTCCTCGACGTCTCCACGATGCGCAAGCAATCACAGGATGCGCTCGACGAACTCGGTGCCACCGTCCGTAGCCTCACCGTCCCGGTGGGATCGATGTCCGGCGGCCAGCAACAGGCCATCGCCATCGCGCGTGCCGTCGCCTGGGCCAAGGGCGTCGTCTTTCTCGACGAACCGACCGCCGCCCTCGGTGTCGTGCAGACGCGCAACGTCCTCGACACCATCCGCCGGGTCGCGGACAGGGGAGTGGCCGTGGTGTTCATCAGCCACTCCATGCCGCACGTGATGGAAGTAGCCGACCGTGTCCAGGTGCTGCGGATGGGCAAGCGCGTGGCCACCCTCGACGCCAAGAACACGACCATGGAAGAACTCGTCGGTGCGATGACCGGCGCAACCACCGGAGCAACACGATGAGCAACCAGACCATCTCCCCATCGCTCGAGCCGCTGCCTCCCGGCGACAGGCCGTCACGGCACACGTTCGATCTCGTCGAGTCGCTCGGAAAGCTGGCGCGAGTTCAGGTCTTTCAGATCGTGCTGGTGCTGGCGGCGATCTGCCTGGTGTTCTCGATCATGGCCCCCGGCAGCTTCCCCGAATGGGGCAACATTCGGCAGATCATCCAGAACGTCTCCATCCTGGCCGTTCTCGGTATCGGCATGACGTTCGTGATCGTCACCAGCGGCATCGACCTCTCGGTCGGCTCGGTGCTCGTCTTCTCCGGCGTGGTGTCGGCGAAGACGATGGCCGCGATCGGCGGCGACGGCTGGGGAGTGGCGGCCGTCGGCATCGTGGTGGCGCTGGGATGCGGCCTGTGCTGGGGCCTACTGAACGGATTTCTGATCGGTAAGGCGAAAGTGCCTCCGCTGATCGTCACACTCGGCACACTGGGCGGGGCGCTCGGTCTGTCGCAGGTCATCACCGGCGGCGTCGACATCCGCGACGTACCACCGGTTCTCGTCGACACGATCGGCTACGGAAACCTGCCTGCCACCACCATCCCGTTGATCTCGAGCATCGCCTTGGTGCTGGTCGTTATCTTCGGAATCGTTCTGCACCGCACCAAGTTCGGCCTCTACACCTTCGCCGTCGGCTCCAAGGAGCAGTCCGCTCGCCGCGTCGGCATCAAAGTGGACATGCATCTGGTCAAGATCTACGCACTCTCCGGCACCCTCGCCGGGTTGGCGGGCATACTGTCGCTGTCCCAGTACGGCACCACCGCGATCGCCGGCCAGTCCCAGACCAACCTCAATGTCATTGCGGCAGTGGTCATCGGTGGAACGAGCCTCTTCGGCGGCATCGGCACCATGTTCGGCACCGTCGTCGGATTGTTCATCCCGGCCGTACTGCAGAACGGCTTCGTCATCGTCGGAGTACAGCCCTTCTGGCAGCAGGTCGCCGTCGGTGCGGTTCTCATCGCCGCGGTGTACTTCGACCAACGTCGACGCGACGCCGCAAGTCGAGGCCAATCGCCCAGCTCCCTCAAGAGACTCTGGTCTCGAAGTCCCTAGCTTCGGACCGGCCCTGAACTCCCTCACTCGCAACCCCTTACAAGAAAGTCGACCATGATCACATCACGCACCGCCGTCGTTGCACTGAGTGTCGCTTCGGTCTCCGCCATGTTTCTGGCGGGTTGTTCGTCCGACTCCGGAAGCGGTGGCGGCAGCGGCAAGATCGCCTTCATCCAAGGCGTCAGCGGCGACGAGTTCTACATCAGCATGCAGTGCGGAATCGAGGCCGCAGCCAAGGATGCAGGCGTCACCGTCGACACCCAGGGGCCGGTGAAGTTCGACCCGACGCTGCAGAAGCCGATCGTGGATTCGGTTGTGGCATCACGGCCGTCGGCCATTCTCATCGCGCCCACCGACGTCGCCGCCATGCAGGCACCCCTCGAGGCAGCCTCGAAGGCCGGCATCAAGGTCGTCCTCGTCGACACCACTCTCGAAGATCCGTCCATTGCGGTCTCTTCCATCTCGTCCGACAACAAGGGCGGTGGCGCAGAGGCATTCAGCGCCATCGAGCGGCTCAGCCCGGCAGGCGGCAAGGTGCTGGTGATCTCGACCGATCCGGGAGTCTCCACCGCCGACGCCCGAGTGGAAGGCTTCGAGGAAGCCGTCGGAGCGAACTCGGCCTTCGATTACCTGGGCGTGCAGTACAGCCACAACGATCCGGCCGAAGCCGCCCGGCTGGTCTCGGCCGCACTGGCCAAGGACCCCGACATCGTCGGCATCTTCGCTGCCAACACCTTTGCGGCCGAAGGCACCGCAACCGGAGTTCGGCAGGCGGGCAAGCAGGATCAGGTCAAGATCGTCGGCTTCGATGCGGGCCCGGCGCAGGTCAAGCAGCTTCGTGAGGGAACGGTGCAGGCCCTGATCGCTCAGCAGCCCGGCACCATCGGCACCGATGGCGTCGAGCAGGCCATGGCTGCCATCGACGACAAGCCGGTCACCGCCGACATCTCCACCGGTTTCCACGTCATCACCGCCGACAACATCGACGGCGAAGGCGCACAGTACGTCTACAAGTCGTCTTGCTGATTCACCCCTGAACTGCGGTGGTGCTCCTGGTGGCAGAACTTGCCCGGGAGCGCCACCGCTCACCACGTCCGTTTCATCTTCAGCCGACTCGAGGACCGAAGTCATGACCGAGCTTCGTCGCACCACGTTGGAACACCTACCGGCGACCGTCGCGAGGCCCGAGTACGATGCGGAGGAACTGCACTGCGGTGTGGTTCATTTCGGTGTCGGTGCGTTTCACCGCGCACATCAGGCGGTCTACTTCGACCGATTGCTCGCGGCCGGGCACCTGGACTGGGCGCTGTGCGGGGTAGGAGTACTGCCCCAGGACAAGAGAATCGGAGAGGTCCTCGACGCCCAGGACTACCTCTACACACTCGTGACCGTCGACCCCGACGGCAAACGTGACGCCCGAATCGTCGGCTCCGTCGCCGATTTCGTTTTCGCACCCGACGATCCGCAGGCCCTCATCGATGTGCTCAGTTCACCGTCCACGATGATCGTGTCCCTGACCATCACCGAAGGCGGTTACGGCGTCGACGATCTGACGGGAGCGTTCGAGCCCACCGACCCGTCGGTGCTGGCGGATCTCGAGGATCTCTCCATACCGAAGAGCGTCTTCGGTTTTCTGACCGTGGCTCTCGCCACCCGTCGATTCCACGGAGTCCCGCCGTTCACCGTGATGTCGTGCGACAACATCGTCCACAACGGAGCGGTCACTCGCACCGCGCTGACGTCCTTCGCGCGCCACCACGACAGCGACTTGGCCGACTGGATCGATGCCACGACCGCGTTCCCCAATTCGATGGTCGACCGCATCACCCCGGCCACGACGCCCACCGTCGTCGACGACCTACGACGTGATTTCGGCATCGACGACCGCTGGCCCGTTCAGTCGGAATCGTTCTCGCAGTGGGTACTCGAAGACACCTTCTCGTTCGGGCGGCCACCGTTCGACGCAGTAGGAGTGCAACTCGTCTCCGATGTCGCACCGTACGAGCACATGAAACTTCGGCTGCTCAATGGATCCCACCAGGCCATGAGCTACCTCGGCATCCTCGCCGGATACACCCACGTTCACGAGGTGATGGCGGATCCGGACATGCGTGAATTCGTCGCATCGTACATGCGTGCGGAGGCTGCCCCGACGCTCGCGCCGGTGCCGGGGATAGACCTCGACACCTACATAGAGCAACTGCTGCAACGATTTTCGAGTCTGGCCGTTCGAGACACCCTCGAACGTCAGATCGTCGACGCCTCCGCGCGAATCCCGAAATTCGTGCTGCCGGTACTGCGAGATCGGTTGGCGCACGATCGGACCGTCGATCATTGCGCGTTCATACTCGCCGGATGGTGTGGGGTGTACGAGCGTGGAGACGTGCCCATGATCGACGTCGATGCGGAGCGTCTGCAGCGACTGTCGTGGGAAGACCACGACAATCCCGGAGCATTCCTGACCAATCGCGCAGTGTTCGGGGACCTGTCGGTTAGCCCGCGACTACGAGGTGCGTACCAGCGAGCCAAGCGTTCGCTGCAGGACAACGGTGCGAGGGGCGCGGTACGACGACTGGTCGAACCGTCGTCGGTGAGTCACACCTTGTAATAGACCAGCTGGTGACTGGTGGCCAGCAAAATCCCGCCCTCGGTCCACAATTCGGCAGTCTGGTCGAAGTAGCCCTGGTGAAATCGGCGTGCCCGCGCGGTGCCGAGGACGTATCCGTCGGAATGCTGCTCGAGATCCTCGGGCGTAGCGAAGTAATGGGTAGTCAACGAGATCGTCCCAGCCGGAACATACTTGCCGAGCCGCTGGAAGATCCGCGGATAGAACACATCGCTCAGCGAGGTCAGGGCCGCGAAGTCCATCGGCCGCGGTGGTGTATCGCGGATCCACAGAGTTTCGGTCGAGTCAGCGGACTCCTGATCGCTCAGTGCGCCGTGCACGAAACGCATCTCGTAGTTCTGTGCCCACGCGATGGCGTCGGGAAGACCGCCCTGCTTCGTGTCGGCGGGGGAGGGAACGTCAGGGACCGTCGCCTCGATGTTGTCCCAGGTCTCACGACGCGAACCGAACACCGCGGTCGCGGTCGTCGCCACCGCACCGTTCTGAGTCAGTTCGAGATACCAGTGCTGGTTGCTTCGGTTGGTCCGCACGGGGCGAGCCGAGATCTCGAAATCACCCTCGGCGACAGGACCGGCGAAGTTCACCGTCAACGAGACCGGTGTTCCCTGGCAGTCGGGATGGAGCTCGATGGCCCGGACGAACGATGCAGCAGTGATTCCGCCGAACGGGCCGACCATGTTGTTGTACGACGGCGACGTACGTCCGGCGTACGTGCCCTCGCCGACACTCTCGAGTGCGACTGCTGCGTCGAACGGGTGCATTGACTCTCCTACGGCCTCGGACGGTGTGCCATCCGATCGTAGTGTCGCCGAGAATCAGTCCAGGTCCTGGCCACGCTTCTCCGGCATCCACACCATCGTCAAGAACGAGATCACGGCTGCTGCAGCGAGATAGTAGAAGAACCAGTCGGCGTGGCCTGCGTCGGACAAGGCATTGACCAGTAGGGGAGCGGTGCCACCGAACAACGCAACCGTGAGGTTGTACCAGGCCCCGATACCTACACCTCGAAGCTCTGCCGGGAAGGCTTCGGCCAGAACGGCAGGAATGATGGCCGAGCACATCGCGAACAGCAGCAGGCCGACGCAGAAGACGATCAGCAGTTTGACGAACGACGGCCCGATCAGCTTGGAGAGCGGGACGATCAGAATCGCGAACAGTGCAGCGTAGGTGAGCAATTGCGGCTTGCGGCCGATGCGGTCCGCGAGAGCACCCATGGGGTACTGCAACGCGACGAACATCGCTGTCGCAATCGACAAGGCCACGAACACGTCGTTGGCCTCCGCTCCGCGCTGCTTGACGGCGTAGGGCGTCATCGCGGAGAAGAACGTGTAGTAGGCGAGAGTGGCGAGGAGAACGAATCCCACGACTTGCAGGACGGCACGAGGATGGTGCTTCATGGTCATCCACAACGGGTTTCGCACGGCCTTCGCCTTCACTGCGTTGCGTTCCTGGTTGTCGGCTTCGGCCATGCCGCGTCGCATCCAGAGTCCCACTACTCCGAGCAGCCCGCCGATGACGAACGGTACGCGCCAGCCCCACGAGCTCAGTTGGTCGTCGTCGAGCACGAAGGTCAGATACGCGCCCAGTAGTGAGGCAAGGAGAATGGCCGTGCCGGTGGAGATGTAATAGAAGGACGAGTATCGCCCCCGCCGATCGTTCGGGGCGATCTCGGCGAGGTAGGCCGACGCATTGGAGACTTCACCGCCCATCGACATGCCCTGGACGATCCGGGCCAGCAACAGCAGAATCGGAGCGATCCACCCTGCGACAGCGAAGGTGGGAAGGGCGGCGATCGCGAACGACCCACCCGACATCATCGCGATCGTCAGGATCATTGCCTGGCGTCGCCCTCTGAGGTCGGAGAAGCGCCCGATCAGCAAGCCCCCGAGCGGCCTGAAGAAGAACGCCACCGAGTACGTCGCCAAGGTGCTCAACAGAGCCACAGCCGGGTTGTCACCGGAGAAGATCTGGGTCGCGAAGTAGATCGAGAATGTCGCATAGACCGTCCAGTCGTACCACTCGACGGCATTGCCGATACTGACTGCGAGTAGTTGCTTCTTGGGCATCACGTGCCGAGTGGACGTCGATTCGGACTTCACTGACATGGCGATCTCCTTGTCGGGGGCGTGCGTCGAAAAGCCTATGCCTCCACAGCTCCCGGGTGCGGAACCACCGAGCCCGATTCGCTCAGGGAATGATTCGTTGCCGCCGGAGATCTGTGACGATGCCGGCGAACATCGCCTCGGAGTCCACGAAACGATGAAAACCCATGCGGCGGGCCTTGGAGCTGTCGGATATGACGTCGTAGTCCCACGAGAACACGAAGTCACCGAACGCCCAGGACGACACATCGCGGTAAGGAGTGGGCTTCAGCTCGTGTTCGGACACAATCGAATTCCACAGTGGCTCTTTGTCGGCCATGACCTCGGCCAGCGACATCGGCAGTGGGGTGGCGGTGTCCAACCCGAAGATGTCCGCGATGCGCGGCCACATGTCGTTCCAGCGGAACAGGTCTCCGTTCGTGATGTTGAACGCCTGATTCGCGCACGCGGGAGTGGTTGCGGCCCACACGGTCGCTTCGGCGAGCAACGATGCATCGGTCATTTCCAGCAGAGATTCGAAAGCACCGGGCTTGCCCGGGAATCGCATGGGTACGCCCAGTTTCTTGCACATGGTGGCGTAGACAGCGATGACGGTGGCCAGATTCATCGGATTTCCCAGCGCTACACCGCACACCACCGATGGCCGGATAGCCGACCAGGACCACTTCTTTCCGACCTGACGGCTTTCGAGGAACTGTTGTTGGTCGACGTTGAACTCGGGCGGCATGTGCGGTGGATCGGATTCGCGCGCAGGGGTTTTGAACGGGCCAAGGTGCGCGCCGTACACCTTGTATCCCTGCATCAGGCTGACGTGTTCCAGATCGGGAGAACTGTCCTCGATCACGGTGACCACGTTGACGAGCATCGCCAGATTGGGAGGCACCAGCTCGGCCCACGTGGGGCGTTCCTGATATGCGGCGTAGAAGATGTGCGTAACGTCCGTCAGGTGCGAGAGCTGGCATCGAGTCTCGTCGCCGTCGAGCAGGTCCACTGCAATGTGCCGGACGCGTTCGCTGTCGATACCGCCGCGGCGGGACAGGCCGATGATGTTCCAATCCCCGGTCCGCTGCAGGTGTTCGACCAGATTTCCGCCGATCACGCCGTTGGCCCCCACGACTACTGCTGTCTTCATCGGCTTCTCCTTATCCGAATATCGCGATATTGCGATGTCCGAGTAAGTAGACCACAGATCGCGATATTGCGATATTGGAGTACGCTTCGAGGGTGGCAGACGAACTGAATCCTGCGGAGCTTGCGGCAGTGTTCGGTGCTCTCAGCAACCCGGCGCGATTGGCGATCATGCAATGGCTCAAGGACCCGAGCGACTTTCCGCCGCAGCTCGAACCGGCCGAACAGGTAGGGGTGTGCCTCAAGCATATTCAATCCAGAGCGGGCGTCTCGCAGTCGACTGCCTCGCAATACATGGCGGTGCTACAACGCGCCCACCTGGTGACGAGCACCAAAATAGGGCCGTGGGTGCACTACAAACGCAACGCCGACTACCTCGACCGATTGGCCGAAACGATCAAGACCGATCTGTGACGCCTCCGCTGCCTCGGCGCGACTTCTGTATGTGGCCTGCCAGCAGGTTGATGATGCCGGACAGTGCGAGGCTGCCTCCGGGGTAGAGGACGAGCCCGGGAGAAAAGATGACGGGTTCCGATGCGTCTCTGACCATGTAGACGGCACCGATCCCCGTCAGGACGAATCCGAGGATCGTGAGCAGTGCGATGATTCGGCGGTTCAGGCGTGATAGCCGGGTCGAGATCAACGCCGCGAAACCGGCGAATACGCCCAAGAAAATGGACCCTATGAACAGCCAATCCCACTTCACGATTGTAGCCACGACGAACATGACTCCACCTATGAGGAGGAGGCCCAGCTCCGGAACGGGTTGTCGCTGAGGAGGATCGACATTCACAGCTTTTGGCCCCTCGCGAGATCGACCGCACGAGTGAGCGATGCTGCCTCGAACACTAGACCGTGCGCAGCGGCCGCCGCTGCGGAACGCTCACTCAGTACGACGAGGTCGGTCGCCCGGGCGATCGCCGCGAGGTCGATGCGTTGCAAGAGCTTCTTCGTCACGGGCCGCTTGCTGTCCCAGAAGGCCAGAGCAGCAATGAGATCGGTAGCTTCGGGCCCGGTCAGTAACGCGTGGGCGACGGAGCAGGCTGCGGGGTCCTCGAAAGGGAGCAGATAGGTGGCATCGTCGAACACGGCTGGTTTGCCGTCGTAGGGACCGACCATCCTGAACTGTGGAATCTTGTGGAACCCGGAAATCGCAATCTTGTACGGCGCGAACGTGTACGGGCCTACACCGAAGATGCAGAACCGGGCTCTATTGCGATAGATCGACGACTTCCGCCCGTCGAGCGCCGCGGCGTTGGCGTTGAGGTATGCCCACAACTTCGGTGCGGTGTGCGCCAACTGCTCGGTGTCGTCACCGGTATGCGACTGCGGCACGATCATCCACCTGGACACCGAGTCCAGCTTGTCGCGGTAGACATCGGTGCACTTGAAGAGTGGGAACAGGTAGTCGGCTTCGATGTCGACGCCGGTTCCCAGTTTGGTTCGCGGGCCGCCATTCTCGGCCAACTCCATCACCGCGGTGGCGTCGTGCTTGATGCCTTGCCGCCATACGAGAGGGCTGGTGCCGTCGAAGTGCTTGCTGCGCTGATATGCATCGACGTTCGCGACCAGTTGGCCGTCGACGACTCCGATTCTGTTGTCCGGCTGCGACGCATCGATGCTCGGAAATGTCTCTGCGGTGTAGTCGGTCTGGCCCGGCCCGAGTTCGACAAGGAACCAGCAGGCATCGACCCCTGCGTCGAACCACTTTTTCGCATCGATCATTCGTAGGCTCGAACCGGTCACCGGAAGCTGATGCCGAGCACAGTGCAGCAGAACGTTTCGAGCTACCTGGGTCTTGCAGATCATCGCGATGGCTGCGGGTCGATCGGCGAATTCGGTAAGCAACTTGATCCAAATGAACTCTGCGATATCGAAGTTGGAGCTGCCGGTGATGGCGTCGATGCCGCGGGCGTTCTTCGTGTTCGTGCGGGCGGGTCGATTGGCGGAATCGAGCACCGACAGTTGCGAGTTGGTGACCCACGGTGGGTTGCCGATCACGAGGGTCGCGCCGGGCCCCGAACTCCACTCGATATCTCGGGCCAGATCGAAGTCGAAGATCGACGCTGTGATGATCCTGCCGAATTGTGCTGCTGACGAGGCATACTCGGGCTGCACCTCGATCCCGACGCGCTCTGTTTCAGGATGAGTCCGGGCCATCACCGACAGGAAGTTCCCGACACCGCAGGTGGGTTCCAGGACGCGGGTCCATTCGCGACGAGGCAGGGCGTTGACCAACGCGCACGCCAACTCGATCGGAGTCTGAAAGTCTCCGAACTCGTTGTTGGGCATCGGTGCCTCCGGCAGTGGTGCGGTTAGGTTCCTTCTGTGGCACTCAACCACACCACTGCCGGAGGCATTAATGTAGAGCGGGATGAAGTACTCGCGCGTTGCACTGTCGCTGACAACTCTTGTATTCATCGGTGCCCTCATGTGGGTCGCCGTGACTGCAGGTGACGTGTTACCCGCGCACTTCACCGGCTCCGGAAGGGTCGACCGCGTGGAGTCCAAGTCATCGTTTCTGTTCACCACGGGTGGCATCGGGTTCGTGCTGATCGGGTTCTTCGCGAGTGTCGGGTGGTGGCTCCCCAGACTTCCGGCCCAGCTCGTGAACTTGCCGAGTCGGCGAATGCACGACTATTGGACTGCGCCCGAAAACAGGCCCGCGCTGAACCGCAAGATGGCAGAGGATCTCGACTGGATGGGTGCGGCAACCGCCCTGTTGCTCGCGTGGATCGTCGGGGTGTCCGGTAGTACGGTGGGCGACTCGGTCAGCGTCTGGGTTCTCGCGGTACCGACGGCGCTGTACCTGCTGGCCATTCTGGGATACGTGGTGTTCATCATCAAAGGTGGCCGGTACCGAGTTCCGAAGGACTGACTCAGGGAAGTGGTTGCAGCATTGCCAGTTTGGTGCCCGACTGCACCAGATAACCGCCATCGGCAGCGTCGACCAACGTCTCGAAGCTCATCGATTCGTCGTCCGGAAACATCATCGATGTGGACGCAGTCCACGCGGTCTCACCGGTGGTGATGTCGACCGCGGACAGATCTGTGCCGGCCGAGGTCAACACCAGATCGCCATCGTGTCCGAGAACGTTGCCGTTCAGGTCGGCCTGCCACAGATGCTCGCCGTCTCGCAGATCGAGCGCTGTGGTGCCGCTGGATGACTGCAGCAACCCGACATGGCCGATGATGTACCTCAGGGTGGCGTACGTGCGGGGCTCGTTGAGTTCGTCTCCGGGAGAGTCGTACGACAAGGCGTCGTCGCGCCACAGTTGCTCACCTGTGGTGCGATCGAAGGCCGCATCGCCGAGAACGATCGGGATCGACGTGTCGGTGGGCTCGTCGATCGAAGGCTGTTGCACGACAGGACTGTCCGAACGTGCGAGGACCGTGCCGTCCAGCTGGAGGGCGACGGACCCTTTCAGCTCGGAACCCGTACCCTCGCAGTCTTGTAGCGAGGCAATGGCCAGGTCGCCCATGGTGCGTCCCACTGCTCCGAGGCAATCCTCCAGGCTGTCCGTCTTCCACAATTGCCGGCCGGTCGAGGCGTCGAACGTGGAGAAATCGCCTCCGACATCGAACGTTCCGATCTCTCCATTCACCTCGAGCGCGGTGGCGTAGTCGTCCTCCCAACCGGCCCAAGCATGCAATGGAGCCGTCCAGTCGGCGCTCGGATTTTCCAGCGTTCCGCGGTGCAGGAGTACGTCGTCGTCTTCGAGGTTGCCCGATGTCGTGTAGACACGGTCGTTCGCAACGGTGACGGCGAAAAAATCGAGATCAGTAGGGTAGTTTCGCGATTCGCCGGTGACCGGATCGAAGGTGACGTAGCCCGGAGTTTCGCCCCAGATGGGCTGGTGGCACACGAGTCGTCCGTCGAGCGGCTCGTCGGCGCATGCCGCCAGGTCCGGGGCCGGGGTCTTCCACAGAACTGTGCCGTCGGTGGTGTCGATTCCGACCATGACGGCCTCGTTGTTGCCGGATTCCGACGACACGACGGCCAGTGTGAGAGCTGTACGGCCGATCACTATCGAGCCGAGACCCCAGGCATACATGGAACCGGTACGAGGAGAGGCGAAGGTAGCTCCCTCCAACCCCATGTCCGCCGCGTCGACGGCCCATGCCAACCCGGGTGAGTCGTCCGAGGAGTCGGTGATCTTCTTGATGGTCGTCGATCGGTCCTGTGCCACAACGGCTACCGCAGCACCGACCGACAGTGTCGCGACGATCGCCGCAACGACCAATTTTGTGGTCCCGTTCCATCGCGTCATCGAAGGTCCAATCCTGCTGTGTTCGAGAGGTTTTCGAGCAGTGTCGGATCCTGCACCAGTTCAGTTGTCGACACCGTGATCTCGAGCCCTGACGGCGTGACGACGGAAACCGAGGAGCCTGGTCCGTACTCATCCGGCGACACGAGCTGGGGCTCCTCCGTTGTCGTCGAATCGGATTCGTTGTCAGGCGCGGCCCGGGCAACGCTGATCGTGAGTTGCCCGGCAGTGCTGTTCACCGTCTGACAAAGCCCCGAACTGAATTCACTGGTGTGCAACGCACCCAACGGTGGTGTCGGACCGAGCGCCGCCGCATCTGCCCGCCGGAGAGCGTCATTGAGCCTCCGGGTCTCGTCGGGGGAGAAGGAGGCCGATGAACTGTCGTCCCAACCGGCGCTGCACTCGGCGACGTTGCCTGGCGTGCCAGGAGGTACCGGAGCCGAGATTCGCAGGTTCGGATCTGTGGCAACGCGGACGAGGTCGTCGAGTGTGAGGGTGAACGCGTTTTCTTCGGCTCCTCCGGCCAGGTAGACGGATACAGTCGAGCGGTCCGAGTGGTACGCCGTGGCCATCCGCGTGTAGGTGCGAGCACCGTTGGTTTCGCTCCAGGTGTCGTCGGTATCGACCACCGTGCCGTCCGGCATTGTCCGACGTTCGTCGAGTTGGCCCGCGACGCATGCCGGCGGCTCCGCCGAATCACGCGGTCCCACACCAACGCTGAGGTACTCAGGGTTCTCGCCCCTGGACAGCTGCACCGACGCGTTCGCCGAGTCGAGAACGAAGTCCTGACCTTCCGATGTGGGAATCGGCCCGAAGTACAGTGAGTTCGACGCAGAGACGTTCGAGGGAAGTGCGGCCATCAGCGCCTCGGACATGAGATGGGCTTTGGGGCCGCTGTACCAGGGCGCGGATGGGTTGTCGTAAGACTCCTCACCAGTGCTGATCAAGCTGGAGTACGACGGTTCGGTGGGAGCCTCGACGGTGTCGCATCCGGGGATGCTCGCCGACGGATCGACCTCCGGAGTGACGTAGACGTACTCCTGTTGTGGTGGCTCGGGGGTTGGCGTCTCCGAAGTCTCTGGTAGCGAGGTTAATTCGGGCTCCTCGGCCGGGGTGGTCAATCCCGCTGCGACCACACCCAATGCCACTACAGATACGATGACGAGGGTGTTGAGCAGCGCGGAATGGCTGCGTTCTGCGGACTGCGTGTCCTCGTCCATGACCCTCGCTCCGTTCGGCACCAGTGCGACGAACGTCGCGCAATATTCATACCATTCGTTTTGCTAAGCGAGGGCTTAGCCTGGCCGCGTCATACCAAACTTTAGGACAGTAAGGTTTGGTATGGTTCATCGATGGCGGATGATCAGGCCGCGAGCCGATGGCCTGCGGTCGATTTCGAGCGTCGACCATGGCACGTGTCCGATACCTACACCTCGGGCGCCCAGCGTCGGCTACATCAGGGTGACTATCGCGCGTGCGTGCCGGCGGGTATCGCGGATGCGGAATTGGCGTTGCCCGCGCAGCTGCTGGCGGAATCGGAGGACGCGCTCCGTGAAATCGTCCGCTTCGACCAGTACGCCTCGGTGCAACTCGGTTCATCGGTCGAGCTCGCACCGATGAGTTCGGTTCTGCTGCGAGCGGAAAGCTCAGCGTCCTCGCAGATCGAGAATCTGACCGTGGGAGCCAGGGCACTTGCACTCGCCGAATTGGGTGCGCCCACAACGCGGAACGCCTCGATCGTGTCGGCAAACGTCCGTGCGATGGAAGCAGCACTCGAGGTCGGATCATCGATCGGAGAAGCAAGCGTGCTTCAGATGCACCGATCGCTGATGGAGTCCAACGGCGATCCGTTCCCTGGGCAATGGCGAACTCAGCAAGTCTGGATCGGGGGATCGGACATAGGCCCGCACCGTGCCGCTTTCGTTCCACCGCACCACGACCGGCTTCCGGGTGCACTTGCCGACCTGTTCGAGTTCGCAGCTCGTTCGGACTTGCCCGTCATCCCGCATATCGCCGTCACGCATGCGCAATTCGAAACGGTTCACCCGTTCACGGACGGAAACGGGCGAACGGGCCGGGCCATAGTCCACGCGATGCTGCGCACGGCGGAAGTGACGGAGCGAGTGACGGTTCCACTGTCTGCTGGGCTCCTTACGGACACCGCAGGCTACTTCCGAAGTTTGGATGCTTACCGCGCCGGGGATGTCGAGGCGATCGTACGGAGCCTCACCACTGCCACGTTCCACGCCGTCGAAGGTGGGCGGCGATTGGTAGACGAGCTGGCCGATGTCAGAAGCGAGTACACCGAGCGCGTCGTCGCACGAAGCGACTCGGTTGTGTGGAAACTCCTCGACGCTCTGGTGGCGCAACCGGTCGTCGACAACGCCTACGTACGAAACACATTCGCCGTCAGCGAGATTGCGGCTCAGCGGGCAATCGACAAGCTGACCGAGGTGGGAATTGTGCACCAGACGTCGAAGGGGCGACGAAACAGGGTGTGGCAGGCCGAGGAGATACTCGCCGCTCTCGACGACTTCGCGGACGGCATCCGGCGGGTCCGATAACACGCACTCGGTCGATGCTCAGTGCACACCGAGACCGTCGAGGAGAAGTTCAGCGACGAAGTTCGCGTTGTCCTGCGGGCTGTTCTGTCGTCGTGTGAAGCATCGCATCAGCAGCGTATTGGTGATGCCTGCTGCGAGATCGACTGGGCTCGAGCTCTTTCGGAACACCCCGCTGTCCTGACCCCGCGCGATGACCGGCCCGGTGATTGCCGGCAGGTTGAGTTTCTCCTTGATCGAGATCAACCCCTCCGGCTCGCCGTACGTGTCGTGTGCGACGGCGACGAGGAGAGCGTCCATGAATTCGACTTCGTCGGCGGCGAGCTGCGCGCACCGCAGCATGTGATTTCGTAGAATCGTGAGTTCATCGAGGCCCAGCAACTGGTCGTCGGCTACCGACTCGCGAAGATGATCGACCCGATTCTGCAGGGCTGCAACGATGACGGACGGCTTGGTCGGAAACAGTGTCTTGCAGGCCGTCCTCGGCACTCCTGCGATGTCGGCGACGTCGTCCATTCGCGTCATGAAGTAGCCACGCTTTCCGAACTCGTCGCGCGCAGCTGTGACGATCGCAGCGCGAGGATCGCGAGGAAGCGGGCGTTCCTCGACCGGTGAATCGACTTCTCCCACGTCGTCGAGGTGCTGATGACGACCGGACGTGTCGACGACGGCCCCGAGAAAGGCAAGCACCGCGTCGGACATCACCTCGGCCGATACGGACGCGGCGTCCGCCTGACTGCGGAGGCGAAATCCATCGATGATTGCGTTGACCGTCACTGCGAACGTTCGGGCTGTGAAGGGACGGCGAAAGGCCCCGCCGTCGGGGTCGAACAGTGCCTCGAACGCGCCCAGTACGGCTTCGTCTCGGACGCGGTAAGCGCTGGCGAGTGTCGGAGAAGAAGGCCCGCTGAAAACGTGGTCGAGAAGTGACTCGGTGACTCTGTTCCGGTTGACGAGCGCCGGAAAGTGGAGCGCAACGAGCGCCGACACCGTCGCGCGAATCGATGCACCGCTGGCTGTCGCCTGGGTCCGAACAGTCTCGTGAACGTCGGTGGGCAGCGGCGTGCGGGACAGATGCTCGACCACCTTGTCGAGAAAGTCGGCCTTGGTGCTGAACTTCCGGAAGAACGTCGCTGTCGACGAGTCGGATGCGTGGACGACGTCCTCGACGCGCACACCGCGTTCGAGAATCCTTCGAGGATCCGCGACCAACAATGTGACAGCTGCCTCAACAAAATGGGTGGCAGTCGCGTCGAGCTCGTTCATGAGGACGGACTTTACCGAGGTGAGGCCGACCACGACGGTGCTGGTGACAGTATTCACTCTCGGGTGAGAACTAACTCGGTCATTCGTCGGAGTGACGCCACGGAGCGAGTGCGATGTCATTGGCGGTGATCGCACCGCCGGGACAGCGGTGGTGCCCGAAATCAAGGATCTCCATGACAGTTCTCGACATCCGAATCGGCGCCGCCCCCGATCCACGGCTCAGCGCTCGTGAAATCGAAGTACTCACCACATGGTTGGTGTCCGACTCCAAGTCGGAGGCGTCGCGGGCGCTCTACCTGGCGATGGGGACCGTGAACACTCACCTGACCCGCATTCGAGCCAAGTATTCCGCGGTCGGGCGCAGCGCACCCACCAAAGCGACGTTGCTGGCGAGGGCGCTGCAGGACGGTTTCATCGACATCGACGAGTTGTGAGGGTCTACCGAACCTCAACGCGCCTGGACTTCATTTTCTTGACCACGAACCACGCGATCAACGCCACAACGATGCCGATGACGATGTACTGGAACACCGAGGCGTAGTTCTCGACGTAGTGCCAGTTCTCGCCGAGGAAGTAACCGGCGAGTACGAAGATCGAGTTCCAGATCAGGCTGCCCAGAGTCGTGTACAGCGTGAACTGCAGTATCGGCATCCGTGATACTCCGGCCGGAATGGAAATGCCCGAGCGGACTACCGGGATCATGCGGCCGAAGAACACCGCAGACCGACCGTGACGGGTGAACCAGTCCTCCGCTTTGGTCAGATCCTCGGTTCCGACGAACGGCATCTTCTCGACGATGGCGTACATCCGGTCACGTCCGAGTTTGATGCCCAGCCAGTAGAGAACCAGAGCGCCGAGCACCGATCCGGCCGTCGTCCAGAACAACGCACCGAAGAGCGTCATCCCGCCCTGAGATGCAGTGAAGCCTGCCAACGGCAGAATGATCTCGCTGGGAAGCGGCGGGAAGAAGTTCTCCGCAGCGACGGCAATACCAGCACCGGGACCGCCGATCGCCTCCATCAAACTCACCGCCCACCCTGCGATTCCGCCGAGTTCAGTGCTGGTCGCGGCAAGGGTGGAGAGCTCACTCATGACTACGACTGTACGAAACGTCTCGACCGAAAATCTGCTCACCAGGAGAAATGCCAAGAAATTGAGACATATGGAACACTTGCGAGGGTGAAACGAGCCCTCCAGGTACTGCCCGTTGTTGCCGCCGCCACACTCCTGCTGGGTGCCTGCGGGTCCTCCGATCCGGAGCCGGCCCCCGCTTCCGCTCCCACTGAATCGTCCACTCCGGCGTCGTCAGCTCCGTCGTCGTCCGGCCCATCGAACGCCGGCGTCTACAACCTGCCGGGCACAGGAGTGTTCCCCGAAGGCATCACCGCCGCCGACGACACGTTCTACGTCACCTCCACTTCCGACGGTGCCGTGTTCCGCGGAACCGTCGGATCGCCGGATGTATCGGTCTTCCTGCCCGGCGGTGCGGACGGACGCACCGGTGCTGCGGGGATCGATGTCACCGATGACGACGATCGGCCCGATTACTTGGTGATCGCCGGTGGAGCGACAGGCAAGGTGTGGGTGTACGACGCCAATTCCGGTGATCTGGTGGCAACGTTCACCAACGGTCTCGGCCCCGACGCGACGTTCCTCAACGACGTCGCGATTGCCGACAACGGCGATACCTTTGTGACGGACTCACGCAGCCCGGCGCTGTACCGCATTCCCTTCGATCAGATCGTGGCTGGGACGCAGGACCCTCCGTTGGAACCGTTCGTGAGTTTCGACGGCACTCCGTTCGCATACGGCGAGGGCTTCAACGCCAACGGCATCGTCGAGAACGACAACGAAACAGCATTGATCGTCGTGCAATCGAGCACCGGCAACCTGTATCGCATCGACAAGACTTCCAAGGAGGTCACACAGGTCGATCTCGGTGGAGCGACGCTCATGAACGGCGATGGCATGGAGATGGACGACGACACGTTGTATGTCGTCCGCAATCGCGACGGTCTGATCTCGAAGGTCGACCTCGACGATGATGGCCGGCGCGGATCCGTCACCGGCGAAATCACGGACCCATCGTTTGCCTACCCCACAACCGTTGCAGCAGTGGATGATCGACTACTGGTGGTCAACAGTCAGTTCGACAAGCGTGGGGGAGAACCGGTCGAGCCGTTCACCGTCAGCTCTGTTCCCGAGTAGAGCGGCTTCGCCGCATGTGCGCGGAAATTCGTAGCAGAGACCGACTTTCCGCGCACAACGATCCAAGGGGGTTCGAGCAACGGTTCGGGCACCATGGAGGTCGGACGCGACCGACGTCGTCCGTGAGAGGGGTCTTCGTGTCGATTCGTCCGGCCGAGGTCGGCACCGTGTCGATCGTGTTGGGAGCGCTGGTCGTTCTGGTTCTCGATGCTCACACTGCATTGCAGACGCCTTCGCATCTTCGGCGCACCATCAGTGAATATGGACTCGGCGCACAGCAGTGGGTGTTCTCGATCGGGGTCGTCCTGCTCGCATCGGGTTCTGCTTTCACTCTGCTGGCCGCGGTGCGACAACGGCTCGCCCGACCCACCTCGGTAGCGTCCTTGTGTCTGATGCTGTGGACTATCGGCCTTGTAGCCGTTGTCGCCGTGCCGAAGCAGGATTGGTCGAACGACGCGTCACTGAGCCTCGGCGGGACGATCCATCGACTCGGTGCGGCAGTGGCGTTCGTCAGCATCCCCGTCGCGGTCTTCGCGTTCTCGCGGCCCTGGATTCGGCAGGGTCCATGGACTGCCCGGGCACGAACGACACTGTGGCTGAGCGTGCTGTCCGTCTGCATGCTGCTCCCGATCGCATACGCACTCGTTGTCGGTGCCGTCGGCACGCGACCCTGGTATCGGGTGGTCACCCTCGGCTATGTGGAGCGCGTACTCGTCGTTGCCGAAGTGATCGCATTGATCTCGCTGGCCTTGTGGGTGTGGGCAGCCGAACGTAGGAGTCCTGCTTCCGTGAAGTCACAGGAGATCGAGGCCTCGCAGCCCGTCTAGGGAACCGATCTTGCGTTGCGTGCGTCCAACCTGTCAGTGCCGTCGGCGTCGAGAGGTTGAATGAATGCGTGTGATGTCTGGACGTCGAATTGCTGTGGCGTGCAGCACGGTGCTGTTGCTGACGGGATGCGCCGGCTCGACAGATGGAAGCCCTGTGGCGAGCGAGGACACATCCACGTCGGCGGTGACACCGGGTCCACGAGAGCCATTCGATCCATGCACTATCCCGAAATCTGCGGTGACAGCCAGCGGCTTGGACGTGAGTACGGAGCGACCCGACTTCGCGGGCATCACGACGTACCCGGGTTGGAAGAACTGTGCGTGGGATGGGCCGACCGAAACGCCGTGGTACTTCTTCATCATCCAGTCCTCGATCAACTCGCTCGATCACTTCATGGGTAGTCCGCAGAACAAGAATCAGGTTCCAGTGCGCGTAGGCCCTCGCGCAGCAGTTCAGTTCAACCTCTCCGAGGACGGCAACCCGCCAGAGGGGTGCAGTATCGCGCTCGAGGCAAGCGGCAACCTCATAATCTTCATCCTTCACAAGATTGGTTCGAAAGACTTGTTGGGTGATCCCTGCGCCGAAGTCGACAAGCATTCCGAGGACCTTCAGTCCTACTTGCCGAAATGAAAGGCGCGCCCCAGTGACCGACAGGACTCTAGGTCTGGCCGACAGCCTTGCCTATTGGCGATCGTTGCGCGATCAGGCAGGTGCCGGCGAGCTCCAAGTCGACCCTGATGTCGCAGTGGCTTGCGACAAGGCGTGTTCTGACTACCTCGAAAAACTGGACAAGATGCTCGAAATGACCGTTGGCCTGTCGTCGCCTGAATCGTTCGGCAATCTGCCGTCAGCCCAACAACTCGGAGCCAAATTCCATCGCCTTGCTGTCGGCGAAGAAGGCTCCGCTCGCTTTGTGATCAAGCAGCAGATCGAGATCATCAAGACCATGCGCGAGTTCTTTCGACACTATTTCGCGAGTGTCGAGGCCGTGGACAGTGCCACCGCGGCATCGGTCGAAGCGCTGTCGCCACCGCGATAGACGAAAAATCCCGACGACCCAGTTGCTCGGTCGTCGGGATCGATCGGTCGAAACGTGCTGCTAGCGAGCCAGTTCCACTTCGGCTTCCTCGTCGACGAAGGGATCGCCGTTGCGCGGAGCGTTGTAGCGCTCGAGATTCAAGATGCCTTCGCGCTTGGCGACGATGGTCGGCACCAGAGCCTGACCGGTGACATTGACCGCGGTACGGCCCATGTCGACGATCGGTTCCACTGCAAGCAGCAGGCCGACGCCGGCGAGAGGCAGTCCCAAGGTCGACAGCGTAAGAGTCAGCATCACCGTCGCGCCTGTCGTTCCTGCTGTTGCCGCTGAACCGATCACAGACACGACGATGATCAGCAGGTAGTCGGTGATGGTCAGGTCGATACCGTAGAACTGCGCGACGAACAGTGCTGCGATGGCGGGATAGATTGCCGCGCAACCGTCCATCTTCGTCGTCGCCCCGAGCGGTACCGCGAACGAGGCGTACTCACGCGGAACGCCGAGGTTGCGTTCAGTGACACGCTCGGTGAGAGGCAGAGTGCCGATCGACGACCGCGAGACGAAACCGAGCTGGGTCGCCGGCCACACGCCCGAGTAGAAGGCGCGCACCGAAAGACCATGAGCGCGAACGATCAACGGGTACACCACGAAGAACACAACAGCCAGGCCGACGTAGATCGAGACGGTGAACACTCCGAGCGAACCGATGGCGTCCCAGCCGTAGGTGGCCACAGCATTGCCGATCAGAGCAGCAGTACCGATCGGCGCGAGGCGAATGATCCACCACAGCACCTTCTGGACAATGGCCAGCAACGAGGCGTTGAACGCGAGGAAGGGCTCGGCCTTCTTGCCGACCTTGAGTGCAGCGATACCGATGGCAGCGGCGATCACCAGCAGCTGCAGGATGTTGAAGCTCAACGACGTGGTCGCGGTACCGCTCTCGGCAACCGTGGTCTTCGCGCCGAGCGCGAGGAAGTTGTTCGGCACCAAACCGGTGAGGAACGACCACCAGGACCCGACGCTGGACGGATCTCCCGCCGAGTCCGCCCCAGCGCTGGTCCTTGATCCGGGCTGGGCGACCAGACCGATGACGATGCCGATGATCACTGCAATGAACGCCGTGATGGCGAACCACCACAGCGTCTGAATTGCCAGACGCGCAGCATTCGTGACTTCACGAAGATTGGCGATGGAACTGACGATGGCCGTGAAGACCAGCGGAATGACCGCGACGGTGAGTAGCTTCACGTAGCTCGAACCGATGGTCGAGAGGGTACCGACCAACCAGTTTTCGTTGCCATCGGCCGCGTCGGGCATCGATCGAGCGATCAGCCCGAACACGACACCGAGTACGAGACCGGCAACGATTTGTGGACCGAACGCGGTTGCCCAGGTAGGGACACGGCGCGTACGGGTAGCGCTGGGCGCAGACATGGTTATGCCTTTCGAAAAGAAGAGACGCCGACAGAGGTGGGCGAGAGAATGCTCATCGGGACGATGTGCCCGACGGAGAGGTTGCGGTCTAGAGGACCGTCAACAGGTAGCGCTGGCTTGCAGACGCAAGTCGACGTAGCGTCGAGAGGTCAGCAGCGGATTCACTGGTAAGACGGTACTCGTCCGACAATCGCCGCGACGGGCAGGGTCTTCTGAGTGTTCACTGTGGAATCGATGAGGGTGCGCTGCGCGATCGACGGTTCCCCGATTTCGTGAGTTACGTTGAGTTCTCCGCAGCCGACGAAACGAGATCATGAGTATCAAAACGAAGCCTCGAGGACTGGTTCGGCGACTGGTACAAGCGATGTGCGCTGTTGTCGCAGCGCTGGTTGCGGTCGTTCTGGCGTCGGCCGGATGGGTTGCGTACGCGACGGCGGGCAAGGTCTACGACGTCGACGACGCACCGGACGCGCCAGTGGCCATCGTTCTCGGCGCGCAGGTTCGCGACGGTAAGCCGATGCGATTCCTCGCCGGGCGTCTGGACGCCGCGATCGCGTTGATGCAGACCGGAAAGATCAAAGCGATCTTGGTCTCGGGCGACGCAGACGGCAACTCCGGCAACGAGATTCAGGCCATGACCGAGTACCTGATCGAGCATGGAATCGACCCTGACGTCATCATTGGTGACGACCACGGCATCGATACCTACGACACGTGCGCCCGCGCGAAAGAGACGTTCGGCGTCGAACGTGGACTCATCATCAGTCAACCCCTTCATGTCTCCCGTGCCGTCGCGCTGTGCGAGGACATGGATCTGGAGATCGACGGTGTGACTGCCGACTGCATCGATTGCAACACGCTGGCCGTGGTGCGCAACTACGCGCGAGAGTTGTTGGCACGCCCCAAAGCAGTCCTCGATTTGTGGTCCGGACGTGATCCCGTCGTTGTGTCCCCGCCCGTCGATTCGCTCGCGACCATCACCGGCAAATAAGAGTTCCGAGCGCGCATAGGCAATCCGATCCTCAGTTTTGAATATGTGCCGCCGATCGGCGTCGGTTATCCGAGACTGGGGAGCCGATCAGAACAGTCGACGTGAAAGACGCAGGCTGAAGCGCGGCTAGAGTGAGCGTGCCCGGTTCGACGACTCAGCGAACCCCGTGCTTTACAGGAGTGGACGCTTGAGCTGGATTCGCTTGAACGACGTTGCCAAGGGATACGACCAGAAGGTGATGTTGCGTGAGGTGTTCTTCCGCCTCGCCGACGGCGATCGCATCGGTCTGATCGGCCGGAACGGCACAGGCAAGACCACTCTGCTGCAGCTTCTTCTCGGCCGAGAGACCCCGGATTCGGGGACCGTCGACGTCACCGAGGGTGCTCGCATCGGCTACTTCTCGCAGTTCTCCGAATTGGACGGCGACCGCAGCATTCAAGCGGAGCTCGAATCTCTCTTCGGTGCTGTCCACGCAATCGAGACCGAGTTGGCCGAGGTCGAGGCCGCATTGGGCGGTGACCTGGACGAGAAGCAGATGTACAAGCTCGTCGACCGCCAGGCTGAACTGCTCGACGCCATGGAGAACAGTGGCGGCTGGACCTACCACCAACAGATCGACACCGTGTTGTCGATGCTCGGATTCAACGCCGAACGACGGGAGCTGCCCGTCGATCGACTGTCCGGTGGTTGGCGCAACCGCGCGGCGTTGGCCAAGATCCTCATCGAGGCCCCGGACGTCCTGCTGCTCGACGAGCCGACGAACTTCCTCGATGTTGCCGGAATCGCGTGGCTCGAACGCTGGCTACGAGACTTCCGCGGTGCGCTACTCGTTGTCTCGCACGACCGCGCATTCCTCGAGCAGGTCGTCACCAGCATCGTCGAAATCGAGAACCATCACCTGCAGACCTATGACGGTAGCTACTCGGAATACGTGCAGCAGAAGCAGTTTCGACTCAAGAACCTCGAACGTGAGTTCAGCAACGAACAGCAGCTGCTGGCCTACGAGCAAGAAGCGATCAGTGATCGTAAGGAAGCAGTGAAGAACCCCAGCGGAGTGCTCAAACGTCGACTGGCGAACATCAAGAAGAGCAAGAGCCCCCGCCCGGTCGACACGGTGGTCACCGCAATCTACGGCGGTTTGCATGTGCACGACAACCTCGCGGAGATCACGGGAATCTCGAAAAGCTTTGGCGAACAACGACTCTTCGAGAACATCTCGTTCACCGTGCACCGCGGTGACCGTATCGCCATCACTGGGCCCAATGGATGCGGAAAGACCACGCTGGTCGACATCCTCGTCGGTGCCGAGCAACCCGACAGTGGCAAGATCAAATGGAAGACCAAGGCACCGTCCTTCATCTATTACAACCAGGTGCTCGCCGATCTCGATCTCGACGACACTGTCTCGCACTCGGTCAACGCGATGCCGGGCAGTCTCGCTCTGACGGCGACGAAGAAAGAAGTCCACCGCTTTCTCACGTTGCTGCAGTTCTCCGAGATGGATCTGAAATCGAAGATCGGCGTGCTGTCCGGAGGGCAGAAGGCACGAGTTGCATTGGCGCAGTGCCTGTTGTTCGGCGCAGGCGTCATCGTGCTCGACGAGCCCACCAACCACCTCGACCTACAGAGCACCCAGGTGCTAGAACGTGCGCTGATGGCCTTCCCCGGTGCTGTGATTCTGGTGAGCCACGACAGGTTCTTCGTCGAGAAGGTGGCATTTCGGCAGCTGTCGTTCGACGGCAAGGGCGGCGTCACCGAAATCGCCGGTGTGCAGATGGCGTGACCAGAGAAGCTATCCGTTGATCTTGGACGCGGACGTGCCCCACTCGGCGTCGCGCAACTCCTTCTTCCTGATCTTGCCCGTCGATGTTTTCGGCAGCTCGACGATGAACTCGACGTTGCGCGGAGCCTTGTACGACGCGATGGCCGATTTCACGTGCGCCACGAGCTCGGCTTCCGACACGTCCGCGCCGGCCACCAGCACTACGAACGCCTTCGGCCGCTCTCCCCACTTGTCGTCGGGCACCCCGATGACCGCAACATCCGCGACGGCAGGATGGCTCGCCAGTGCCTGTTCCACCTCGATGGTGGAGATGTTCTCGCCGCCGGAAATGACGACGTCCTTGGCGCGATCGAGTAGCTGAACGTAGCCGTCGGGATGCATCACCCCGAGGTCACCTGAATGGAACCAGCCGCCCGCGAAAGCCTGTGTCGTTCCGGCCGTGTCGTTGTAATACCCCTTCATGACGTTGTTGCCGCGCATGACGATCTCACCCATTTCGGTGCCGTCGGGTTCGACATCGATCAAAACCCCACCGGGGCCAGGCTTGTCGCGGACCACCCGTAAACGGTCCGCAGTGAGCATGCCGACTCCCTGTCGAGCCAAGCGACGGGCCTGTTCGTCGGCGTCCAGTTCGAGCCATTCCTGCTTCGCCTCGCACACCGAATACGGACCGTAGGTTTCGGTGAGGCCGTAGACGTGTACGAGCGTTGCTCCCAATGCTCGAATCTTGGCGATGATCGTCGGGCTCGGAGGAGCTCCCGCAGTGACGATGGTCAACGATCGATCGAGTGAATGTGCCTCTGCAGCAGTGGCGAGAGTGGTCAACACGGTCGGCGCACCGGCAAGGTGATCGACGCCGTTGTCGATGGCCGACCAGATGGCGTCGCCGCGCACTCCGCGAAGGCACACGTGTGTGCCGGACGCGGCCGTGACCGCCCACGTGGTGCACCACCCATTGCAGTGGAACATCGGCAGAGTCCACAGATAGCGGGTGTCGACCCCGAATCCCTGGTGGTGAAGTTCCCCCAGGGAATTGAGGTAAGCACCGCGGTGGGTGTACATCACGCCCTTGGGTCGACCGGTGGTGCCCGAGGTGTAGTTGATCGTGATGGTCGACGTCTCGTCGTCGACCTCCCACTCCATCGGTTCGTCCGTGCCCCGTTCGAGGAACGCGTCGTATCGCGTGGTGTGCGGCAGCCTGTCGTACGTGCCGTCCACCGAGGGGGTCTCGACGATCTCGGTGACCGAATCTGCGATGGGATCTGTTCCGAGACCGGCCAGCAGTGCCGAATCACCCACCAACAGAACCGAACCGGAGTGATCGCAGATGTACCGAACTTCGTCCGGCGAGAGCCTGGTGTTGATCGCGACCAGAACGGCACCGGCCAGTGGCACCGCGTAATGCGCGAACAGTAGCTCTGCCGAGTTCGACGCCATGTAGGCCACCCGATCGCCGTGGCCGACCCCCGACGCGCGCAGTGCATGCGCGAGCCGGGTGACGGCGGCGGCGAACTGCTCGTAGGTGAAGGTGCGCGGACCATCCTCCACGGCGATCTTGTGGGGATGAACTTCCGCAGCGCGTTCGAGAAAGCGAAGTGGTGTCAGCGGAGTATCCAGACCGGTCATGCCAGCCAATGTAGCGCGCACTACGAGGCCAGATCTGATTTGTCGATACGTTCGCGCCCACCGGTAAGGTCGGCGCGTTCGGCGGCGGCACGGCCTGCACGTCGACCCGCATGATCGCGTGCCTCGATACGCACCTCCGTTGTCGACGGATACATGGCCGTGAATGCCTTGTTCACGGCATCGCTGCGCTCGGCCAAGATCGGCAGCAAGGCGCTACCGTGATGCTCCGACGCCGCCTTGGTAGCTCGCTCCCGAGCTTCCAGCAAGCGCTGGCCGATACGGTGGGCGTACGCGATCAGAAAAGATTTTCTGAAGCTGCGACCTCGGGCTTCCGGTGATTCGGCGAGTTCGTCGAGTGCGCGAGAAGACTGCACGAGTAGCGATGTGAACAGCAGCTCGCACAAATCCAGATCGACTTCGAGCCCGACGATGTTGACCAGAGCGAATCGCTTGTACCACAGGGTTCGGGCACCATTCGCTTCGCAAACACTGTGCAGGAGAAGAGACTTGGCCTCCGAGTACGGACTGTCGACCAAGATGCGGCGGGTGGTTACGTCGCCGATCGAACCGCGCGGGTTGTCGGACTCGAGCAGCGCATGGTCGATGGCATAGCGGGTCATGAGATCTTGAGCCTTCGCCGAAAACGCCTCGGCCTCGGCCGGAAACTGGGTGGACTCCGCCTTTGCCAGTAACCCCCGGATCTTGCCCAGCATCTTGGGATCCGAGACGCCACTCTTGTGGGCCGACGACGGTGCTGGCGAGGATCGAACCGACGACCACTGCGATGGAATGGGAACCAGCTTGTCGAGTGAACCCAGTGAGGTCGTATGACCGAGGACGGTCAACACCGTGTTCCAGGAGTCGGACGTGGAGACCCGAGGTCTCGCACACCACATTCGGAGGCGTTCGACGGACACGCCTGCGGTGGAATCGATTTTCAGATCGATCAGTTGCTCTCGCCAGGAATCGGGTGCGTTGGTGAGGGCAGAGGAACGCCCCGCATGGGTGGCGATCGCCTCCACCACGAGCATCCCGGCCGCGCCCCCGGCCATCTTTCGAGTAGCGTGCGCGAGTTCGGTCGGCTGCCAACCGATCTCGAACAACCTGTCGACAGAGAGGTCGAGTATCCGTGCTGATACGGCGTACGCAGGATCGACTTCGGGCGTGCACTCGAATTTCGCGAGACGGTCTGCAACCAGCCGAACGTACGCCTTCCACCCTGACCCTCGAGTGGCGTAGTCAAGGCCCATTTCGACGAGGCGAACCGGATCCGCGTCCGGCCAGATTTGACCGGTGCGGTGAAAATTTTGAAAGCTGTCCAGATCGATACGACTCATCGTCGTCCCCTCCACGTCCCCCGGTGTGGTCCCCGAACTTTTCGGTGAATCGCAGAGTAGGGGAGGGGTCCGACAAGCTATTCGAACATGTCAGCGAGGAGCGAGCATCAGCAGCAGTTCTTCCACCGACGGCAGGCCGGGAATCACGGGAAGGTTCGGTACAGGAGAAGCAGCGGGCGGTGCCGTCAACTCGACGCCGCCGAGCGCTGCCAGGACGTCGTCGGTCTGTGAGCGGCGCGGTCCATACGTGTTGGAAGCCACGACGAATTCGTCACCGATCGACGCGGACGCAACCACGCTCGATCCGTCGTCGGCCCATCCCCATTTGCTACCGGTCACGCCGGGTAGTTGCTGGGTGCCCCAGTCCTGCACGGTTCCGTCGGCTGCAACCGGTGCGGCGGAGTTCATCCAGCCGAGGACCGGGCTGGCGGGGTCTGTTCGCTTCTTCGCCGCCAGGAATCGCACGGTGTCGGCTGTGCTGGTGTAGGAACTGCCCCAGAAACCGCCCCGCGAGGTAGAGGTGAGTCCGAACTCCGTTGCCGTCGAATCGATGGCCTGGGGATATTTGTTGTCGAGTACCGAGGCGGCACCGTCGTCACTGACCTGGACCATGCGTGCGGCCAGGTCGCGATCTCGCGGCGAACCGTCTCCGAAGCGCACGACGTAGTCGGCCATGTAGAGCTTGACCGTCGACAACCCCGGGCGCGCCGAATTGTCCTCTGCGCTGCCGACGTACGTACCCGTCGGGACGTGTTCGTACGAGATCGACGTCCGCGCCGGCACATCTGCCAGATCGCCCGGTGTGGGCAGAGCCTGGGCCGGTGCGGCGCACGCGAGCGCCATGGCAATTCCGACAAATGGGACAGCGGCTGTGGCTGTGATGCGACGCAGGCCCGGCATCTCGGTCTCCTCGAGGTGTTGGCCCGCCGCGATTCGGTGGCCGATACACCCCAATCTACCCCGATGGTCGTCGCTTCAACCTCGCGCCCGGACCGGATGAATGTGGCTTTGTTGCACTCAGAACGACTGACAGTCGCATTGATCCCGACCGGGTGGGGTGCACGAGCCGATCGGTCAGGATCGGCGCAGTGCCAGCAATTTGTCTTTCGAGCGACGCAGCGACCCTCGACCCGAGTTCGCCGTCCATGCGCTCGGCAGATCGATCGGATCGGTCAGGCGGCCTGCGTTGAAGTCGTCGACCAGATGTCCGACGGTCTCCTGAGCACACGACTTGTTGGTGCCGATGAAGCCCGAAGGTCCTCTCTTGATCCACCCGGTGACGTACGTACCGGTCGACGGGGATCCGCCCACTTCCTCGAGTACGCGGCCGCCGAGGTTGGGGATGATGCCGACTGCGTGATCGAACGGAATTCCTGGCAGCGCGACGCCGCGGTATCCGATGGAGGTGAGTACGAGGCCGGCGTCGATCGTTTCGATCTCGCCGGTGGCGGTGCTGCGCACCACATCGTCGGTGTCGGCGGTCAGACCCATGCGCTCGAACTCGACCCCGGTGACCCGATCCGTGCCCAGGATTCGAGTGGGGGAGAGTAGGTAGCGAAGCGTGATGCGCTTTCGGCCGTCGATGTGCTCGGGTGACTCGTCGACGTGCCGCAGCAGTTGCAGCTTCTGGGCGACCGCGTGAGGCAGGTCGTTGGTGCCGGCCAGTCGTACCGTCACCGGATCCAGTGCGAGCTCGCTGCGATCGACGGTGAGATCGATATCGGGGACGGTCAGCAGTCCCGCGAATTCGGGCACCGTGAATGCGGATTGCGCCACGCCGCGCCGACCGACGACCATCACCTCTCGAATGGCACTGTGGCGCAGTGCTTCCAAGGCGTGGGGGGCGATGTCGGTCGCGGCGAGTGCGTCGGGGTCCATGGTCAGGATCCGGGCCACGTCGAGTGCGACGTTGCCGTTGCCGATGACGACCGCTCGTTCGTGTGACAGATCGAACGTCCGGTGAGCGTGATCGGGATGGCCGTTGTACCAGGCGACGAAGTCGGTCGCCGACGTGCGCCCGGGCAGTTCGGCTCCGGGGATACCGAGTTCGCGATCCGACGACGCTCCGACCGCATAGATCACGGCGTGATGGGTGTCCATCAACTCGTCGTGCGTCACGTCTTTTCCTACCTCGACGCCGAGGTGATAGGTGAATCCCTCTTGCGCCGAGATGGTTTCGAACAGCCGTGACACTTGACGTGTCTTCTGGTGGTCGGGTGCAACACCCAGGCGTGCCAGACCGTGCGGTTGCGGAAGCCGATCGTAGACATCGACGCTGACCCCCGGCTGCGTGAGCAGCTCGTCGGCCGCGTACATCGCCGAGGGTCCGGACCCGACGATCGCCACCCGGAGCGGTTGGCGATCTCTCGACACCGAGGCGGCCGGCGTGACCGGAGCCAGAATCGGCCGTGGCGGCCGCTCCTGCTTGTAGAAGTCGGCGTTGATGGTCAGGAACGGAAGTTGAGCCTCGGTCAGTTTGGCCTGGGGAACGATGGCGTCCACCGGGCAGGCCGACACACAGGCACCACAGTCGACACACGATTGCGGGTCGATGTGCAGCATTTCCGCCGTCAGGAAGTCCGGCTCGTCGGGGGTGGGGTGTATGCAGTTGACGGGGCACGCGTAGACGCATGACGCGTCGCTGCAACATGATTGGGTGACGACGTGGGGCATGTGGGGTTCCTGACGGCGGGCGCTGCTGTACGGATAACTGGCGCGTGGGGTGTCGAGAGGGCTATGCGGCGAACTGGCTGGAGCTGCGGTCCGGCTCACTACGGAAACGTGATGCCTTGCCGTCGATTCCGCACAGCTTCCACATCAGGCGAGCCGCCCGGTTCATCATTCCGGTATCGGTGGCCAGCATGCGCACATCACCGAAGTAGTCCTGCAGAGCGTGCTGCGACTGCTCGGTTCCCCAGAAGAGGTCCTTCTTGACGCTCTTCGGAATGTCGAACTTCGTCCAGAATTTCTTCGGCGGGATGACGATGACGTCGCACAGAATGCGCATCGTGACGGGGAAGGCCAGCGACAGCAGGAAGCGTCCGATCTTGGACATCTTGGGCACACGACGACGCAGGAGCTGGTGCGCGAAGGAGATGTGGCGAGCCTCCTCGGCCACATGAATGGCCATCACGCTCTGCATGATCGGATGGATTTCTTCGCCGGAGCGAAGCACCGACTTCTGGATGTGGTCGATGGGTTCTTCGCCTGCGAGGACCCCGACGAAGAACAACTCGGGTAGCAGCGTCGCGAACAGAGGGATGAACGGCGAGAGCATCTTCATCGGTCGACTCATGCCGGGAGCGTCGGAACCCACCCGATTGACCATCTCCTGGAACATCAGGGTGTGGTTGCACTCTTCGATGGATTCGTGGGTGCAGTAGCGCGCCTCGGCCGAACCGTTGGGCAGCGAGAATACGTACTGCATCATGCCGCGGATCAGGATGTTCTCGAACTGCAGGCCGACCTTGGCGACATTGGCCTGACGCCACATGCCGATCTCGATCTGCCGGTCCAGCGGCAGGGACTTGTACCAGTCATGACCCCCGATGGGGTCGGTCTTGGCGGGCAGTACCCAGCGGGGATCATTGGCGGGAACTGCGAACTTCTCGGACTCCCAGTCGATGTCGACGTAAGGATCGAAGTGTTTGTGCACCGAACCCTCGGACAGCAACGTGAGTGTTTCGTTGTACTGCTGCTCGTCCGTGGCGTCGATGTCCACCGAAACGGACGTGGTGCCGGTCGTCAGTGTCATGGCTTCTCCAAACGTGATGCGAACATGGAGTTAATGTAACCCCAGTTAACATGAAAGGGAAGCCCGTCGAAACTTTTCTGTTCGGACGGCGCTACTGATCGTCCGAACGCTCGTCGGACACCTCCGCGACTTCGTCGGTCTCGAACAGCTGCAATTGGATCGCCGACGGATCGACCACAGGAGTGGCCTGTTCGGGGGTGCTCCGCAGCACCTCCCGCAGGGCAGCCACTGCGCGGCCCCAGTTCGCGGCCTCGCGATCCGCCTCGTCCACGTCGCAGTGTTCGTCGCCCAGGTCCGCGGCTACCGCCATGCCGCGCCACGATGCCTCCTGCTCGGCGCTGATGCGGAGATACGACACGACCACGTCACGGTCCGAAGAGCAGCACTCGAGGACGGTGCGTGGCTCGACAGCATCGGGCGAATCCGCGATCAGCTCTATCAACGCGAGCAGACCGTCCGGGAAGTCGTCACCGTCGAGGACCGGAGGGGTCGGTTCGCCGAGCCTGCCCCCGAAGTCCTCGGCGAACTTGTCGTCGACCTGCTCCCACACGTGCGAGAGCATCCGGACCGCCCACAGCAGGTGATCGGCCACGAACGGTGATCCGCTGACACGTACCTGGGCCACGATGCAGTCCTGGACGAGATGCAACATCACATCGGGAAGCTGCACGTTGAGATCGACCAGCAACTCGGCCGCGCGGGTGCGACCGGTGACCGCGTGCACCAACGTCGAGTTGATCTCGACGACCGGCTCGGTGGATTTGACCGTGACGTATGCGGTGCCGTTGACGAATCGCAGAGGGATGTCGCCGTCGGGGTCGTGATCGGGCGGAAAGCCGAACCAGGGTTCGAGTGCGCGATCGACCAGTTGCTGCAGGTGGTCCTTCCCTTTCGGCTGCACGCACAGTGGAACGACTGCCGAGACGGGTTCGGTGCTGGGCTCGAAGCTCGGCACGTCGTAGCGTCCGGTGGCCCGCGAACTCAGAAAGGACGGGTGCGGCAGGCCCCAGATGTCACGGAACACCGCGACCGTCTTCTTCGCCAGATCATCGGACCACGAACGATTGCGGTCGACGTGGGGTGGCGTCGGCTCGGAATCCCGAGACGTTCGAAAGCCCAACGCATTCAGTGCTTCTCGCTGAGCGTCGGTGATGGCGCGACTACTGTGTAGGTGCTCGTTGGCGGGCAGCTCGCAGCGAACCATGTCGAGATCCCAGGCGTAGAACTGGACGCAGGCCGCGGTGTCCGGAGCGCCGTCCGTGCTGTCGTATCGAGACTCGATCACCAAGGCGTCACCGTCGCGCATGGCGCTGACGTACTCGCCGAGCCGGCGCTGGAAGTGCATCCATGCCGAGTCGACGTCGAAGTCGAACTCGAGTGAATCGCTCATGTCGGCTCCTTACCCGAATCGCGCTGAGATAACGCGGCGTCGGTCACGCTAGCGGCGAGCACCGACAGAGTCTCGGCGCGCGCGAGTGCGTTCACGACGACGCCGAGTCCTCGAGCGGCTCGTGCGTCTCCTCGTCCAGCGCCCCGAAAGGGTGCGCCTCGGCCACCCCGTCCAGAACAGCGGGACGCAGCGCATGTGGAACCGCCAGGACCTCTTCGATCCGCACGAGAATGCCTTGCTCGATCAGAGATCGAACCCGGTGGTCGATCAGCTGCGCCGTCCGCAGGTCCTCACCCTCCAGATCGGCGTAGTCCTCGCCCTCGTTGTTCAGAGGCAGCTCGTCGGTCATCGCGGCCAGCAGGGTCTGAACCGCGAACGTGTTGGCCAGCGAACGGGACACGTCGGGGTCGTCGGCGTCTCCGGACAGCTGCACTCGGACGTGTTCGGCAACCAGCTCATGAACGGTCTCCGCCTCACGCTTGGCCAGAGACGGGGCGTTGTCGCCGAGCTTGGCCGTGTCGCCGTCGATCCGGACCAGTTCGGTCGCGATGGCCGTCGACCAGTAATCGACGGCTGCAACGTCCGAGGACTCGGTGAGTCCGGCGGGGTCGAGTGGAGCCGGGCCGACGGCGGTGCGTAGATGGACGTCGTCCGACACTGCCAGTCCGTCGGCGACGCGAGCAACGATGTCATCGAGCGCAGGCAACAGCGGCAGAGCCGAAATGGCCGCAAGCTCCTGGTCGAGCGAGACGTTCGGCAGATCGATGTCGTCTGCGTCGAGCATGTCGGGCTCGTCGCCCTCGAGGAAGTCGGAGAGGTCTTCCATGCAGTGTGCGTAGTCCTCGGGGCTGCCGTCCCACAGATCGGTCTCGTCGAGGAATGTCAGATACTGCAGTGACGTCAGAACGAGGTTCACTGCCGTGTCCTCGGCTGTCTCCGATTCCTCCTGCAGAATGCGTTCTGCAGCATCCACCAGCAGGTGCGCATCGGCGGGAATCCACGCGCTGGGGGAGAACCCGTGGCGCGCACCGGACAACTGGGTCAGTGTCGACGACACCAACCGTGAGATTGCCTCGGCCTGCTCCGACATCTCGCTCTCGTCGAGCCACTCGACGAAACCGTCGATCAGATCGCTGATCCGCTCGGATACGACACCGGTCGGTGCCGGCCGGGATTGCTGGTGACGCCGTTGCCGGGCCTTGGTCTTTTCTGCACGTTTCTGTCCGCGGTTGGCAGGCCGCTTCGATCCCATGGCTCGCAGCTTATCCGCTGGCATGTCCGGTTTCGTCGCGCGACGCCTCTAGCCGCGAAGGAACGAGTCCGCGGAAGCGGCCAGTGCAGCATCGGGTGCCCGGCGGTACAGCTCGGCGGGGCGACCGCCACCTGCCGTCGTCGTCGTGCTCGTTCCCTCGAGTGCGGTGATGACGTGGCGGCGAAACGTGTCTTTGGAGAACGCGCGATCGAAGACGATTTCGTACAGCGATCGCAGTTCGAGGAGCGTGAAGGTGGAATCCAGGAATCCTGCAGGGTCGATCTCTCGCGCGTAGCGAGCTCGTAGGTCCAACACTGCCTCGGTGACCATCTCGCTGTGATCGAACGCCAGTGTCGAGCCCGGCACCACACCGTCGATGGCGACCGATTCGGCTGTCGCAGGCAGTGATCGACTCGGTGTTGCTGCGCCGTGCGCCATCGACAGCACCCAACCGCGGTCGTCGCGGCAGGGCTCGTCGAAGAGCTTGAGTTGGTGGAACTGCAGATCGACGATGTTCGCCTTGGACTCGAGTGCGCGTTCGGCGGCTTCGGTCAGGGTTTCCGACGGGCGCAGAAACGTTCCGGGAAGTGCGAGGCCCCGCTCAGAGGGCACGACAACGACCTGTAGCTGCTGTTCACGGACCGTCAGGACCGCGACATCGACCGCAACCGAAGGGCGCGGGTAATCGGTCAGAGCCTTGCCTTCTCGGTCCGTCCACGTCATGGGTTGCAGCTTAGCGCAAGTCTGATCTATTGTTAGATCAACAACGATCTAAGGGGCAGCGAATGAACTTGACCGACAATCAGCGGGATCGGGCGCGTGGGGTACTGCTCGGCACTGCAGTGGGCGATGCGTTGGGCGCGGGGTACGAATTCGGATATCCGACGCACGAGACCGCCATTGCGATGATCGGCGGCGGCGCGTTCGACTGGGCCCCGGGGGAATGGACCGATGACACGTCGATGGCACTGTGCGTTGCGAGCGCTCTCGAGATCGGCGGAGACGTCGACGAGGTGGCAGCGAACTTCCGCGCCTGGTTCGCGGTGAACCCTCCCGACGTCGGCAATCAGACCCGAAAAGTGCTGTCGCAGAGATCGAGTAGCGGATCGGAGATGACCGCGGTCGCGGCGTCGCTGACCGGCCGGACCGGTGGAAACGGCTCGTTGATGCGCACCGCGCCCGTCGCGCTGGCCTATCTCGACGACGTGACCGGATGCCGGGCTGCTGCGGAGCGGATCAGCGCGCTGACCCACTCCGATCCTCGTGCCGGTCAGGCATGCCAACTGTGGTCGCACGCGATCCGGCACGCGGTGCTACACGGGACGTACGACGGTATCGCCGACTTCCTGCGCCACGAAGAACCCGATGTCCGGGACTTCTGGCAGCCGCTGCTCGACAGCGCTCGGGAGGGCGAGCCGACCGACTTCCCGAAGAACGGTTGGGTCGTGCACGCGCTCCAAACGGCCTGGTGGGCGATACATCGCGCGGCAGACGCATCGTTGCCTCTTCCTGCCGCGCTCGAACTGTGTGTCCGAGCAGGCGGGGACACCGACACCACCACCGCGATCGCAGGCGGACTTCTCGGTGCACGGTGGGGTGCGTCGGCGGTCCCGACGCAGTGGCGCGAGCTGGTCCACGGCTACCCGGGGCTGCGCGCCGACGACCTCGATCGCATCGCCATCGCGATCGCCGAGAGAAAGGACGACGCATGACGATCATCGACGTAGTGCATGGTGATATCACCGAGGTGGCCGCAGATTCGATCGTCAATGCGGCCAACACCCGACTCCTCAGCGGCGGTGGGGTGGACGGCGCGCTGCATCGGGCCGGGGGTCCCACGATCCTCGCGGAATGCAAGGCGTTGCGGGCCACCACCCTGCCCCACGGCCTCGACACCGGTGCCGCTGTGGCCACCACCGCAGGCAGGTTGCGCGCCGAATGCGTGATCCACACCGTCGGCCCGCGCTATTCGAAGAACGAAGACAGATCCGAACTACTACGCCTGTGCTACCAGCGCAGCCTGGCGCTGGCGGCGTCGATGAATCTGAAATCCATCGCCTTTCCGCTCATTTCGGCCGGGTCCTACGGTTGGCCGATGCACGACGCCATCACCCAACAGGTCGTTGCCGTCAAGGCAGCGCGGCCATCCGTGGACCTCGTCATGCTCGTCGCATACTCCCGCGAGGCTGCCGAGCTGACACAGCGGATGGTGAATTAGTTCTCGCAGCCGACCCCGTCCCCGTCGCGGTCGAGTTTGCTCGCGTATCCCGGGTCGCCGGCGTAGATAGGGGCTGCGCCTGCTGCACGCACCGCGGAGCAGTTTGCGTAGTAGACGCTCTCCGGCACCGCTGCCAACGGCGCGGGAACGGTGTAGACGGGCTCGGGTGTGTACACCGGCTCCGGGATGTAGACAGGTTCGGGAATGAAGTCGGGCTCGGGATCGGGGATGTACTCCGACGTCGTCGGTATCTCCACGATCGCGGCGACGGGCTCTGTTGTGGGTGCAGCCGTGGTTGTCGTGGTCGGTGCCGGCGTGGTGGTCGTCGGACGTGCCGAGGTCGTCGTCACGGTGGGCAGCGCGGGCACGGCCGCGACCGGGGTGACGGCCACCTTCTCGGGTTCGGTCGATCCCGTCAGTCCCATGACGATCAATGCCGGAAGAACAGCGATCGCCGGTACGGCCCAACCCTTGCGTCCACGCTCAGGGGACAACCGAAGGTACGCGATCCCCGCAGCGAGCATCGATGCGCCGACGAGTACCGCACCGAACTCGAACGAGATTATGGCTCCGATCAAGAAGATCGCGCCGAAAACGATTGCCGCCCAGGCGAAGATCTTGCCGACGAGGGGTCGTCGAGAAGGAGCTGGCTCGGGTGCGGGGCGCTGGAACGGTGGTGGGTAGGCACTGGTCATGTCGGATCGTCCTCGGGTCACGGGGTGTCGGCCTCGCGGCGAAGGGTGTCCGCGAGACGGGAGCAACCCCACGTTCTTCCGAACCGGGCGGTCGCATTTCCTTCCACCATGTCGCACCGCGTGCGAGCGTCGTTACACCTCGAGCCGAGACGGCACGCCCCGGCTCAGTAGTGCTCGCGAAAACCGCCGATAGCGGTGATGGAATTGCCGTCGGGATCCGTGGCCGTGGACAGCCGAACGCCCTTGTTCGCTTCGACGATGTCGGCGAAGTCGATTCCGCGCGAGTGGGCCGCCGACACGAACGATTCGAGGTCGTCGACCGCCACATTGAACAGCGACGAGCCTGCACGCTCGGAATCGACGGTCACCTGCACCCATGCTCCGGGAGCGGCCTGCCACTCCACCAGTGTCGACATCGGATTGTTGTCCGCCGGACGGTCGAACAACTTCTCGTACCAAGTGTTCGCGATATCGATGTCCCGAACCGCCACGACCGCGAAAATGTATCTGAACATGCCGTTCTCCTCCGTTGCTGTCGGGTTCTGCATATACGGACCGCTGCCGAGGGCTCGACTCACCGGACAGAACTTGTCGGTGGCTCGAGTAGGGTCGTCACCAGTCCGAATTCGGGCGTTCTCAGACGAGCAGGCAGGGGACTTCGACCGTGTTGACGCTCCACCGCGCCGAACGTGCAGGAACGCTCGCTGCAGCCCTCGCCGATGTACTGTCCGAGCCGCTGCCCGATGCCTTCGTGCCCGAAATCGTGTCGGTGCCGGCAAGAGGTGTCGAGCGGTGGCTCACCCAGCGTCTGTCGAGCGTCCTGGGTGCTCCCCACGGTGATGGAATAGCTGCGAACATCGAGTTTCCGAGCCCGGCGAGGTTGGTCACGCGCACCATCTCCGAGGTCGACGGCATCGATCCCGACGACGACCCGTGGTCTCACAATCGAGTGCTGTGGACCGCGCTGTCGGTGATCGACGACTGCCGCACCGAACCGTGGGCCGCGGTGCTCTCCAAGCATCTGGGTTCGGGGTCGGACGATCATCGGGTAGGGCGCCGCTGGTCGACGGCCGCGCACATCGCGGAGCTGTTCCGCGCCTACGGATCTCAGCGACCCCAGATGCTGCGCGACTGGCGCGCCGGACGATTCACCGACGGGCTCGGCCAGGAACTGGACGACGACCTGACGTGGCAACCGCGGATATGGAGCCTGGTACGCGAGCGGATCGGCAGTCCAAGTCCCGCCGAGCGCCTTCCCGATACGTGTTCGACACTGCGATCGGAACCGAACGCGGTGGACCTACCGTCCAGGTTGTCGGTATTCGGTCCGACTCGGCTGACCGCCGACCAGCTCGACATCCTGCACGCGCTCGCGCACCACCGCGACGTCCACATCTGGATCCCGCACCCCAGCCCGTCGATGTGGGCCACACTCGCCGACATCCCGGCGGCCACCCGACGGCGCGACGATGTGACCGCTCTGGCCGTCGAGCACCCGCTGCTGGCGAGTCTGTCGCGCGACGTGCGGGAACTGCAAACAACCATCGGCTCGATCGCCGATCACACCGTGCACCACGAAGGGCCCGAACCAACGCGGACCTTGCTCGGAACGATCCAATCCGACATCGCCGGCGACGAAGTGCCCTCCGACGCAACGACGGTCGGCGATCCAGCGTTCGCCGACGGCAGCGTGCAGATTCACGCATGTCATGGGCCTGCTCGCCAGGTCGAGGTGCTGCGCGAGTCTCTGCTGCATCTGTTCACCGACGACCCGACTCTCGAACCCCGTGACGTGCTCGTCATGTGCCCGGACGTCGAGACCTATGCGCCGCTGATCCGTGCCAATTTCGGCCAAGCCACATTGGTGCATCCCGGTCATCGACTGCGGGTCCGGCTCGCCGATCGGGGCCTGCGTCGCACCAATCCGGTACTGGATGTGGTGGCTACGGTGCTCGACTTCTCCGAGGGGCGAGTGACGGCCAGCGAACTACTCGATTTCGCGGCGAGCGGCCCGGTGCGGCAGAAGTTCTCGTTCACCGACGACGACCTCGAACGCCTCCGCGAATGGGTCGCCACGTCCGGAGCCCGCTGGGGTTTGACGGTGCGACAACGAGAATCCTTCGGGTTGAACAACTTTCGGCAGAACACCTTCAAGTCCGCACTCGACCGTATTCTCCTCGGGGTGGCGGCGGACGAGAGTGGGAACGACTATCTCGACCTCGCGCTGCCCCTAGACGACGTGGACAGTAACGACATCGGGCTTGCGGGCAGATTCGCCGAGCTGGTCGACCGGCTCGCCTCGGTACTACGGGCGCTGTCCGGGCGCGCCCCGGTGACCGAATGGACGCGGCAGCTCGGCCGCACCCTCGATCTGCTTGCCGACGTGCCCACCGCCGACGAATGGCAACTGGCGCAAGCGCATCGCGAGATCGCCGAGGCCACCGAGCACGGCGACACCGCCGAGCTGCGGCTTGCGGATGTGCGCGCCATGCTCGGTGGCCGGCTCACCGGCCGTCCCACCCGAGCGAACTTTCGCACCGGAGAGCTCACCGTGTGCACGATGGTGCCGATGCGATCGGTCCCGCACCGCGTCGTGATCCTTCTCGGTCTCGACGACGAGGTGTTTCCCCGCGTCGGCAGCCTCGACGGAGACGACGTCCTCGCACGAGACCCGGCCGTCGGCGAACGCGACATCCGCAGCGAGGACCGACAGCTACTGCTCGACGCCGTGATGTCCGCCGAAGAAAAGCTACTGCTTTTCTACACCGGTGCCGACCCCGTCGACGGATCGACCAAGCCGCCCGCGATCCCACTGCGCGAGTTGATGGACGTTCTCGACGTGACCGCCGGCCGTAGCGTCGAACACCGGCATCCACTGCAGCCCTTCGATCCTCGGAATTTCGAGGCCCGACACCCGTTCAGCTTCGACACGGTGGCGTTGGCGGGCGCCGTGTCTCAGCAGCGACCGTCCGTGCCGGTGCCGTTGTTCTTGCCAGATGCACTGCCCCCAGCGAATTCGGGCGACGTGGAACTCGCGGACGTGATCGCGTTCGTGGAGAATCCGGTTCAGGCGTTTCTGCGTCAACGTCTCGGGTTTCGAGTTCCCGAGCTCGAAGACGATCTGGCGGACAGTCTCGACATCGAACTGGATCCGTTGTCTCGGTGGAACATCGGCGATCGGATGTTGGCAGCGGTGCTGGCCGGCACGGACATCGGCGAATTCGCCGACGCCGAGTGGCGGCGAGGCACGTTGCCTCCGTTTCATCAAGGTCGACGCGAGATGTCCGACATCCGCCGAGTCGTCGGAATCATCGCCGACGCGGCCGCGCCGTTTCACGACGGCCCGGCCGAGACCACCGACATCGTGGTCGATCTCGGTGATGGGCGACGTCTGACCGGTACCGTCACCGGCATTCACGACCGGACACTCGTGCGTTCGTCGTATTCACGGCTGGGGGCCAAGCACAGGCTCGCGGCGTGGGTGCGTCTGCTGGCGGTGGCAGCGTCCGAGCCGGGGGAGTGGAGCGCGGTCACCATCGGGCGCGCCAGCGGAATGCGTCCGCCTCGCCGGTCCCGCCTGACGACCCCTCCGAATCCCCTCGCGGTACTCCGCGACGTGGTGGACCTGCGGGATCGCGGATTGGTTGCGCCGCTGCCGATCTCGACCGGGACGGCAGCTGCCTACGCGGAGAAGCGGTTCGGCGGCGGATCGATCGAGGACGGTTACGAATCTGCCGGTTGGGCGTGGCGCGGCGATTTCGGTGACGGCACCGACCGATCGTTGCGATACGTGCACGGCCCGTCGCTCTCGTTCGGAACGTTGCTCGATCCGAGCCCTCTCGACGACGAGACCGACCCCGCGAACGAGCAGAGCCGCTTCGGAGTTCTCTCCCGCCGGTTGTGGGATCCATTGCTGACCGCAGAGAACATGGGGAACGCATGACCGCCGCACGCGGATTCGACCTCCTCGGTCCGATGCCGACCGGGACGACCGTGCTCGAGGCCAGCGCCGGAACGGGCAAGACGTACGCGATCGTCGGACTTGCGGCGCGGTACATCGCCGAAGGACTGGCCGAGATCTCGGATCTACTGCTGGTGACGTTCAGTCGCGCCGCGACCCAGGAACTGCGCGATCGCACCCGCAGCCGGTTCGCGTCGATCGCCCGAGACCTCGGTGATCCGGACTCTGCGCGTGGTGCGCGCGACCCTCTCGTCGCCTTTCTCGCCGCGGCAGACGACGAGGAAGTGGACAGGCGGCGCCGGCGACTGCGTAAAGCGCTGTCGGACTTCGACGCCGGGACGATCGTCACCACGCACAGCTTCTGCCAACGCATGCTCGACGGGCTGGGTATCGCGGGTGAGCGCGAACCCGAATCCACGTTCGTCGAGTCGGTGTCGGATCTGCTCGAGCAGGTGGTCGACGATCTGTATCTGCAGATGTTCAGCGGCGACGACGAGGCACCACCGTTCGGGCGACGCGACGCCCAACAACTGGCCGCGGCAGCCGTCGGAGATCAACAGTCGATCCTGTACCCCGACATCGACGACCTCGACGGTGACGACGGCAACCGGGAAGCCGCCCTGCGGGTGCAGTTTGCTCGGGAGGCCCGCCGTGAGGTCGAGCGTCGCAAACGTCTTCTCGGCATCCGCGACTACAACGATCTACTCGGACTGCTGCACTCGGTGTTGTCCGATCCCGTGCACGGGGAGGCAGCATGCGCGCGCGTGCGAGACCGGTTCCGTGTCGTGTTGATCGACGAATTCCAGGACACCGACCCCATGCAGTGGGACATCCTGCGCCGGGCCTTTCACGGCTACACGACATTGATCCTCGTCGGAGATCCGAAGCAGGCCATCTACGCTTTCCGCGGTGCCGAAGTGCTGAGTTATCTGGATGCGGTGCAGTCGGCCGATCATCTGTACGAGCTGACGGCGAACTGGCGTAGCGACTCCGGGCTCCTCGACGCGTTGGACCATCTCTACGGAGGTGCCGCCCTCGGACACGACGACATCGTCGTCCATCGCGTCGAAGCGCGGAACCCGTTCTCGCGCATGACAGGACTTCCTCCGTTGCGGCTGCGCTATCTGCCCCGAACCGGAGCAGGACCGTTGCGTTCGGGATTCCCGGCGGTGGATCGACTCCGCTCTCGGGTGGCTGCAGATGTGGCGGCCGAGATCGTGACGCTCCTGTCCGGGAACGCCGTCATGGACCGGCCGGACGGGCCGAGGACGGTCGAACCGCGGGACATCGCGGTGTTGACTCGCACGACCAAACAGGTTGCGCTGATTCGAGATGCGCTCGACGCAGTGGGTGTGCCGTCGGTGGTGTCGAGCAGCACCAGCGTCTTCGGCACCGACAGTGCTCGACACTGGTTGTGGCTACTGCAAGCGATCGAACAACCGCACCGCACCGACCGCGTCAGACTCGCAGCCCTGACACCTTTGCTCGGTTGGACTGCCGCCCAACTCGATTCCGGGGCCGAGGACGCTCTGTCGCAGGTGAGCAGCCGGCTGCGTGAGTACTCCGTGCTGTTCGGCGAGGCGGGTTTCGCGGCAGTGTTCGAGCGGGTGTCGGCGCAGTCGGGTCTCGATGCTCGGTTGCTCGCGGTCGAGGCGGGGGAGCGCACGATGACCGACCTGCGGCACATCGCCCAACTGCTCAATCGCGCAGCGGTATCCGAATCGTACGGAATCACCGCTCTCACTCGGTGGCTCACCGATCGAATCAAGGAACCGGCAGCCGGCGGTTCCACCGATCGCAGTCGCCGGCTCGACAGTGACTCGGCGGCAGTGCAGATCATGACCACGCACGGGAGCAAGGGGCTGGAATTTCCCGTCGTCTACCTTCCGTACGCCTGGGACACGCTCTACTTCAGCTCACCGTCGACCCTGCTGCTGCACGAGGACGGCCACCGCATCCGGGACGTCGGCGGTCCCTCCGGGGCCGGCTACGCAGCACGAAAGCTTGTCAACGATCGTGAAGAAGCCGGAGAAGAACTACGGCTGCTGTACGTGGGACTCACCAGAGCCCAGTGCCAGGTGGTGTTGTGGTGGGCACCGGGACGCAACACTGCTACGTCGTCGTTGCACCGCATGCTGTTCGGCCGCATTCCGGGGATTGCGCAGCCGGAGCCGTCGTACAAGGTGCTCGACGACGCCACTACCGCCAACCGCGTGCAATCTTGGGTCGGTCCGTCAGCGGATCTGATCTCGATCGAGGCAGTCGGCCCCACACCACCCTCGGATCAGCAGTGGGTTCGACCCGAGGAGGAACACCGCGACGTCACTGCCGCTCGCTTCGGGCGTGCTCTGGATTTGCTGTGGCGTCGAACGTCCTACTCGGCCTTGACGGCTCACGCGCACGATGCGTCGCCCGTCGAGCCGGAGGTGGGGGTGACCAGTGAGGCCGAGCGGCCCGAGAAAGCGGATGAGCCTGTCGAACCTCCCCTGGGAAGCGCGAACTCGGACGAGCCCGTGGACGGGATCGCGTCACCGATGAACGGCATGCCGGCCGGTGCCGCATTCGGAACGCTGGTGCACGAGGCCCTCGAGCACGTCGATACCTCCGCAGCCGATCTACTGTCCGAACTCGAGCAGCGCTGCAGAGCTGCCGTTGCCTCACGAATGGCAGATGTCGATCCGACGGCTCTGGCAGCCGCCCTGTTGCCGGTGATGCAGACACCGCTGGGCTTCGGGACGCTGGCCGACATCGCGCCGAACGACCACCTGGCCGAGCTGGATTTCGAACTGCCTTTGGCCGGAGGCGACGACCCGGTGGACTCGAGCGTGACTCTGACATCGGTTGCGCAGCTGCTGCGTCGACATCTCGACCCGGCGGATGTCCTCGCGGACTACGCCGACCTGCTCGATGCAGTGGAAGCCACCCCACTGCGCGGCTTTCTCACCGGAAGTATCGACTCCGTTCTTCGGGTACCCGGCCCTCGCTACATCGTGGTCGACTACAAGACCAACCGCCTGGCCCGAGGCGATCTGACGACCGGCAATTTCACGCGCGAGAGGATGGCGCAGGAGATGATGCGGTCGCACTATCCGCTGCAGGCCATTCTGTATGCCGTTGCGTTGCACAGGTATTTGCGATGGCGTCAACCGAACTACCGGCCGGAGACGCATCTCGGCGGAGTACGGTACCTGTTCGTTCGGGGCATGGTGGGGCCGCAGACTCCGGCCGGCTGCGGTGTGTTCGACTGGGATCCGCCTGCGGCACTGGTGGTCGAGTTGTCGGATCTGCTCGCCGGAAAGGTGCAACGATGACGAGGGTCTCGACGGCGCTGCGCGGCAGCGGAATTCTGCGGTCCTTCAACGACGCCGGTGTACTGACAGCGGCCGACGTCCACGTGGCGTTGCGGCTCGGTGCCCTGGCCGGGGAAGCCTCCGAACCGGTGCTGCTCGCCACGGCTCTGACGGTGCGCGCAGTGCGATCCGGATCGATATGTCTCGACCTGCAGCGACTGCGTGATGTCACGGTGGACGAGGAATCGGACGTGGATCCGAGCCTTCTTCCCTGGCCCGATCTGTCCGACGTTCTCGAAGGGTTGGCGGTCAGTCCGCTCGTGGTCGGCAGCGCCAACGGGCCGCTGACGCCACTGAAGCTGGTGCGCACCGACCTGGGTGAACTGCTGTACCTGGATCGATATCACTTGCAGGAGAACACAGTTCGAGGAATACTCGACGCTCGATCGCAGTCGCACCCCGTCGTCGACGGTGCAAAGATCGACCGTGCGTTGGCCGAATTGTTCATCGACGAATCCGGCGCACCCACCACCCCTCCCGATCGACAGCGGATTGCAGCAGCCCTCGCGGCGACGCACTGGACCACGGTCATAGCGGGCGGGCCGGGCACCGGTAAGACCCACACGGTGGCTCGAATTCTGGCGCTGTTGGTTCGAGAACACGGCAGCGATGTGAGAATCGGTCTTGCCGCCCCCACCGGCAAGGCTGCCGCTCGTCTGCAGGAGTCGGTGGCCGAGCAAGCGGGACTGCTGGGTCTGCCGGCAGAACTGAAAGCAATGACTCTGCATCGCCTGCTCGGGTGGAAACCAGGCAGCAAGACCAGGTTTCGTCACGACTCCCACAATCGACTGCCCTACGACGTGGTGGTCGTCGACGAGACGTCGATGGTGTCGTTGACGATGATGTGCCGACTGCTCGAAGCAGTTCGACCGGAATCGCGGTTGATACTGGTGGGCGATCCCGATCAGTTGACGTCCGTCGACGCCGGAGCAGTGTTGGCCGACCTCGTGGCACGGCCGGTCACCGGCACCGAGAACCCAGTGTTGGCGCACCTGGTCGACGCGGATTTCGACGCAGCCGAGGATCCGGACGAGGCGGCGCTCAGTGCGTTCGAGCGAGACAGGTTGCGCGGCGGGGTGGTTCGGCTCAGCCGCGGTCGACGATTCGGTGGCGCGATCGCCCGTCTGGCCGTCGCAGTTCGAGACGGCCGCGGTGACGAGGTGATGAAATTACTCGAATCCGGTGACGACCAGATCTCGTTCCATGCACCCGAGGACACCGACGCATTGCGGGCCGACGTGGTCGATACCGCCGCCGAGGTCACAGCGGCGGCAACCCGCGGTGACGCCGCCGCGGCGCTGCTGGGAATGGAGAAGCATCGACTTCTGTGCGCGCACCGTGAGGGGCGGTGGGGCGTTGCGCTGTGGGATCGGCGGGCACTCGAGTGGGTGGGAGAAGCGAACAAGACCTTCCTCGACCCCGCCTACTGGTACCCCGGTCAGCCGCTGCTGGTGACGGCCAACGATCACGAAGCGCGAATCTACAACGGAGACACGGGTGTTGTGGTGTCGGGTGAGAACGGAACTCCGATGGCTGCTTTCGCGCGGGGTCGCGGCCACGTTCTCATTCACCCGAACGTCCTCTCTGCCGTCCAGACCGTGTACGCGATGACGATTCACCGGAGCCAGGGCAGCCAGTACGACACCGTGTCGGTTCTGTTGCCCGCCGAGGCATCGACTCTGCTCACTCGCGAGTTGCTCTACACCGCGATCACCCGTGCGCGGTCGCATGTACGGGTGATCGGCACCGAGGAGGCCATCCGAGCCGGAGTCGAACGTCAGGTCCTGCGGGCCAGCGGATTGCGGCGAAGGATTCTGTAGCAGTTCAGCGACAGGCGTGCCGGTCCGATCCGGCTGCAGCTGCGATACTGCGGGCAACCAACAGCCAGGTTCGGGCCAGTCCCGTCCACACCGCGATCGAGGTGCCTGTTCCCTCGGCTGCGCTGCGGTCCGAGTGTGCGGCAGCCGAGCGATGCAGGGCGAGCGCGTGTACACCGAGTTCGTCGATGTCCGCCCCCACGCACACCGAGTGCACTGTTTGCGCGTCGAGTTTGCGACCGGTCAATTGGCACAGAGTGTGCAGTGATCGCAGTTCGTCGGGAACGTCGGTGATGTCGAACGGGGGATCGGTCGGTGTCGAGTCGACACGGCTGTCCCCGGCAGTGCTGGACCGGACGCCGACGATTCCGCGCTGGAGGTCGATCGGCCCCGAGGCGGCTCCGTCTGCGGCGACGCCCCACACGCTGAGAAACGACGGATGGGGAACGTTCCACAGCTCGCGGAACGCCCGGGTCACCATTTCGGCGACGAGTGCAGCGTCGGCCCTCGAATCCGTTCGGGTGAGATCGATGATCGACCCGTCTGCGACGGGCTTGCCTCGGTCCAGCCACCCGAAGTCGAGCAACTGAACGTCGAGGGTGACCGACTCGGGTGCCTCTGGATACAGCAGCGAGGGCAGCGACGCGATCGACACCAGAGCCCCGTCTCGAGTTGCTGCGATGTCGATGTACGGCCGGAGCCCACGCTCGCCCGGGCTGGCCTGCGCGGCCGTCACAGTGATGTAGTCCCGCATCGGCAGCGACCGCAGGTGCGCGTGCAGATTCTCGGTGAACGTGCCCCATGCACGCGCGGTGGTGGAGTCGAAATGGTCGTTCTGCACTGCGTTCACGGTGCACACCCTCTACTCGGACGAGAACTTCATTGCTGTGCCCGTGACGGTAGCGAGGGGGTCCGACAAGAACGGCCCGTCAGTAGACGTCGCGCAGATAGCGCTTGGCGCGCTTGAGGTCGTTCACGTAGTCCTCCGCGGCGTCGGAGGAGCGCCCACCGTGTTCGGCGACAACCTCGTGGAGTGCCTCGTCGACTCCCTGCGCCATGCGTGACGCGTCTCCGCAGACGTAGATCTGTGCGCCTTCTTCGAGCCAGCCGTACAGCTGCTTTCCGGCCTCGCGCATGCGGTGCTGTACATAGATCTTCTCGAACTGGTCGCGCGAGAACGCCAGATCCAGCCTGGTCAACAGACCGTCACGCTCGAAGTCCGTGAGTTCGTCCTCGTAGAGGAAGTCGCTCGCTCGATGTTGGTCCCCGAAGAACAGCCAGTTTCGGCCAGACGCACCGCGAGCCCGACGTTCCTGCAGAAACGCACGGAACGGTGCTACTCCGGTGCCCGGACCGATCATGATGATCGGAGTGTCGTCGGAAGGAAGTCGGAACGACTTGTTGGCCGAAAGAAACACTCCCGCTTCCTGCGCGTCGCCGACACGATCTGCCAAGTACGTCGAGCACACCCCGCCGCGATCTCGCTCGGCCGATCGGTATCTCACGGTCGACACGGTGAGGTGAACGCTTCCCTCGTGCGCTGTCGGCGACGACGAGATCGAATAGACGCGGTGCTGCAGGGGCCGGAGCAGGCCCAGGAATTCGGCGGGGTCGAGAGCACCCGACCGATCGAGGTCGAGAACGTCGACGACGTCGCGTCCCCATGTCCACGCGTCGAACGACGCCCGGTCGCCGTTCTGCAGTACGTGGTCGAGTTCGGCGTCACCGGCCCGCTCGGCGATGGCTTCTATCAGGTCCATCGAGGGTATGCCGATTTCGTATTCGGTGGTCAGGGCCTGGGCGAGGGTGATTTCTCCGGACTTGGTGTGGACGGCCGTGTCTTCGGGGACACCGAGACGGTCGATGACGGCCGAGACCAGTGCGGCGTCGTTGACGGGTTTGACGCCGAATCCGTCTCCCGCCTCGTAGGTGATTCCGCTGTCACCGAGGTCGATCGAGAAGTGTCGTACTTCTTTCGCAGAGGTGGGACCGGACAGCAATCGGTTGCTCGACACCTGCGCGCGGTACGGATTCTTCCGATTCCACGGTGACCGCTTCGATGCTGTTCGGGTGGTGCCGAGGTCGCCGGTTCGAGCGTCGATGTCCTGTACCTGCCTTGCCGTAGCTGTCGTGATCGGTCGAATGTCGAGAGTTCGAGAACCCCGCGGTATCGAAATGCCCGAACTGATCGAAACCTTAGTAGGGACCGCTCAGTTGCGGTGCAGCACCTCGATACCGTCCACGGAGTAGACGACGTCGTATCCAGTGGTCAGTGCCCGGTCGATCGCCTGCCGATCGCCGCGTTCGTCGGTCGGCCAACCCGCGGGCCGTTCTCGGTTGACGACGATCCAGTCCGGGACGGTCGAGTCGGTCGGTCGCTGCGGAAACACCGATACGTCGTGGTCGGCGACGAGTTGTGCCACGAGGTTGTTCGACGCCGCAACGCGGTCACCGGCGGGGATCCAGGCCGAGATGTCGCGGGCAGTGGCTGCTTGTGGATCGACACGCCACTCCTCGGCGTGCACCATCCGCGACATGGGCAGGAACGGTAGCGCCACCAGTGCGAACGCAGCGACGAAGGCGACGATCGCTCGTCGACCTCGTTCGGTCAGCTGGGCGTGGCGCTCGCTGCGTGCCAAGGCGTCGATCAGGGCGACGAAGACGATCACCATCAGAATGGCGTTGTAGTGGTAGATCGGTTTCCAGAAGTTGGTGTTGTCGCTGAGGAAACGCCAGGCAACCGTCGGTACCGCGACCAGCAGGAGTGGAGAGCGCAGCGCGAAGAACCCCGTGACGGCAAGCAGCAGAAACGCCGTCGCGGCCCGGGAGTCTCCGGCAACCAGCCCGTGCGCGGTATCGGCGATCCCTTCGCCGATGGGCGGCAATTTCGAGCCCTGGCCGTACGAGTCGTCGGAGCTCAGCGCGGGAACGATCACCTTGACGGCCACTATCACCCAGGTCAGCCCCCACACCGCGGTCATCGCGCCCAGAATGCGCGGGCGGCCGGTGGTGAACAGGGCAACCAGTGCGCCGATGACGACGACCGTCAAACCCATGTCCTCTTTGACGAACACCAGCGGAAGAGCCCAGGCCAGAGCGGGCACCCAGCGTTCGCGAACGAGAGCCACCAGGGACATTGCCAGTAACGGCATTGCGAAGGCCACTTCGTGGAAGTCGAAGTTCAGCGCGGCTTGTACGCCCCACGACAGGCCGAACGCGCCGGCAATCACTGTTCCGACGACAGTGCCGAATTTCTGCACCGCCAACCGGCTGATCGGAATCACCGCGAGCGCGAACAGAACCGCCTGAGCGACGAGCAGCGTCTCGGCATGAGGGAAGACGCGATACACCGGGCCGAGCAGGGCCGTGATCGGCGAGAAGTGATCGCCGAGAGTGTTGTAGCCGGTGCCCAGCAAATCGGAGGTCGGAGACCGGAACTGCGAGTACGACGCCACCTGCTGCACGAAAATACCGAGGTCGAAGCCCGATGTGCGCAGTTGACGGTGGCCGAGAACGGACATCGTGGAGTACAGCGATGCAAGGAGCACCAACGCGACGGTCGGGACCATCACATCGGGAGACCGGAGTCTCCTGCGCAGACGGCCGATGACACGTGTGCCGGTCGTAGTTGCGGCGACGCTATCGCCGTCGGTGACGACCTGGGATTTCTCGGTAGTGGTCACGAGATGGCATGTCTACCGGACCGACGTGAGATCTTCCTGAGAAACGCCGGTCAGCGCTTGCGTTTCTTTCCCTGTGTGCGCCGCGGCGGCTGCGAGGTCAGGTGGTAGTACAGCGCGTCCTCGGAGTCCTCCACGACGACGTCGATGTAGTCGCCCACCTCGAGGTAATCGTTGACTGCGATGCGATCGGTCGAGCCGATCACGGCTTTGACCGAGCGTGCGGGGACGAGCCCACGGCGCCCGTCCGGACCGACGGCCAGGGCGTAGCGGGGGCCGGTGCGCGTGACGCGTGCCCGGATGAAGTCGGGGTCCTTGGGGATCGGGTCGGGTGCCACCACGCTGCCGTCCTTCGAGGCGGCGGTCAGCGAGTCGAGCTGCGCGGCGAGATCGTCGGCCATGGCGTCGACCTGATCGAGCAGGTGCGCCATGTGCGCGGCGTAATCCGTGTGCTTCTTGGTCGGTTTGAGTGCTTCACCGGGCTTGTACATGTCCTCGTGGGTCAGCTCGCCCCACGCGTCCTGCAGTCGAGTCTTGACCTGAACCTCCACCTTCACGTCGAGGTCGCCCTGATGAGTGGCCACTCGTACGACAAGCACAGCGTGATATGCCCGGTATCCGCTCGGCTTGGGAAACGAGACGTAGTCGGTGGGCGGCTGCGCGAACCGCACCGAGCATTTCGGATCGGTACACACGCGCTCGAGTGCGGTGACGAACGAGAGCTGGTCCCGTGGGGTCTTGCACAGCACCTTGATGCCGACCAGATCGGGCAGTGCGTCGGCAACGGCGTCGGCGTCGTGCGGTTCGCTGATGCGTCCCTCGGACAGATATCGACGGAGTTTGTCGGCAGATCTGCCGGGGTCCTTGATCCGCGCGGTCTGGGCATTGAGTCTGTCTCGGTCGACATCTTCGAGTATCTCGTCGGCGATGGTCTCCAGAAAATTCTGTGCGGTGACGAGTGCGGCTTCCCACGCGCGACGACGATGCAGATACAGCTCTTCTACCAAGTCGTCGATGCTGCTGAGCGATGTCACGAGCCGAGGTTAACCCAGAGGCCCGACCAATCCCGGCGGTGGCGCGCGATCGGCCGTCGATGCGGGCGAACCCGGTTTAAGCTCTTCCGCATGACCGTGGCATCTGTGCAGAACGACGACTTCGTCGCGCAGTTCGATCCGTTCCGTCGCGAGCTGTTGGCGCACTGTTACCGCATGACCGGGTCCATCCACGACGCCGAGGACATGCTCCAGGAGACCTACATCCGCGCCTGGCGGGGGTACGCCAAGTACGAGGGCCGATCGTCGCTGCGCACCTGGCTGTATCGAATCGCAACGAACACGTGCCTCACCGCCCTCGAGGGGCGAGCCAAGCGTCCGCTTCCTACCGGGCTGGGCGCGCCGAGTTCGGGCCCGACCGACGAACTCGTGCAGAACAACGAGGTGCCGTGGCTCGAACCGATTGCCGACTCGGATCTGGCCGACTCGAACGACCCGGCCACGTTGGTGGTGGGGAGGGAGTCGGTTCGCCTCGCGTTCGTCGCGTCGCTGCAGCATCTGTCGTCGAGACAACGCGCAGTGCTGTTGATGCGCGAAGTGTTGCAGTGGAAGGCCTCCGAGGTCGCCGAGGTTCTCGCCACGACGACCACTGCGGTCAACAGCCTCCTGCAGCGGGCCCGCGAGCGACTGGAGGAGATCGCTCCGGAACTGGACAACGTGGAACCCATCGAATCTGCCGAACTGCGCCAGCTCCTGGCCCAGTACGTGGAGTGCTTCGAGCGTTACGACATCGACCGGCTGGTCACACTCTTCACCTCGGACGCGGTGTGGGAGATGCCCCCGTTCGTCGGCTGGTATCAGGGAGCCGAGACGATCGGATCTCTCATCCGAAATAATTGCCCCGCACAGGGAGCGGGCGACATGCGGATGGTGGCGACATCAGCGAACGGCCAACCTGCGTACGGGCTCTACATGGTGGGCGAGGACGGAATACATCGACCGTTCCAACTACACGTTCTCGACGTCGACGCTCGAGGCGTCGGGCATGTCGCCTGCTTCTTCGATCTGTCGCTGTTCGATCGATTCGGACTGCCCGACCGCCTCTGAGCGACGTCAGCTCGTCGGAACGGCCGAGGGGTCCATCCACATCACTTCCCACACGTGATCGTCCAGATCGCGGAATGCTCGGCCGTACATGAACCCATGATCCTGCGGTTCCATCCACTTCGATCCACCCGCAGCGATGGCCGCGTCCGTGAGTGAGTCGACCTCGGCGCGGCTGTCGGCCGAAATACACATCAGTACCTCACGAGCCGACGTCGTGTCGCAGATCGAATCGGAGATGAAATCCCCGAACCTCGATGTGGCCAGAAACATCACCGTGGCCTGGTCGCTGACGATCATCGAGGCGGTGTTCTCGTCGCTGAAAATCTCGTTGAACTCGAACCCGAGACCCTCGAAGAATGCGCGGGTGGCCACGACATCGCGGACGGGCATATTGGCGAACAGCAAACGGGACATGGATGACACCTATTCGTCGGGTACCGGCACGACCGTCGAACAACGGTCGTGCCGGTACTGACAACGGTCCGTCGACAAATTCACCGGTGCCTTGCCCAGACACGACGCGACCCCGCCGAGACATGCTCGACGGGGTCGCGGACTGCGAAATAAAGGGGGAAGGACGTTACCGGGTGATCTGCGCGAGGCGGGAAAGCATCCGCGAGAAAACTCGGCCGTCGTTGCCGAGATCGGCGTAGGGGTCTGCTGTGGTGTCCGACACGGTGGCGTCGGGCGTCACGGCAGCGAGGGTGCGCGCCAAGCGGGTGCGGCGCTCGATGGCGTCGAGGATGTTGGCGTCCAGCGTTGAAACTTCGTCGAAGAGTTGGTCGACGTCTGCGATCGCGTTGTCGGCATTGCTGGTGCCGGCTGCGAGCGAATCGATCTGAACAGTCACATCGTCTCCTTTTGTTCGCGTCCTGAGGTGTGAGTCGTTCGTCCGAGCCGAACCGTTACAACCCAAAATGTGTGAACGCGATGTTTCGTCTCGCAAACCAAGATGCCCACTGGACGGGCCTGGGCCAACCTTTACGGGGTGTGATGCTGCATACAGTTCGTTCGGTTCGATTTTCTCCGGCCTTCCGAACCGAGGCGTCGGAGTGGTTGCGCTCACGCCGTTCCGGGTAGCCAGGTCGTCGATACCCCCACGTGCAAGGAGTGAGCGATGCGATACGACTACCTGATCATTGGCGGCGGAATGGTTGCCGACAGTGCTGCTCGTGGGATTCGTGAACACGACGCAACGGGTTCCATCGGGATCTTCGGAGCCGATTCCGACGAGCCGTACACGCGCCCCGCGTTGTCGAAGAAGTTGTGGACCGACAGCGACTTCGGCCGTGATCAGGTTCCGCTCGGCACCGCCTCGGACACCGGTGCCGAGGTCCATGCGGGTACGCGTATCGCGTCGGTAGACCGGTCGAAGCAGGCGGTCACGACAGCGGCCGGTGAGACCCACGAGTACGGAACGCTCTTGTTCGCAACCGGCGCAGCGCCGACGCAGATCGACCTGTCGCCCAGTCCACGAGTGATCTACTTCCGCACCTTCGCCGATTACCGGATGTTGCGGGAACTGACCGAGACCGCGGAGCACATAGCGGTGGTGGGCGGCGGCTACATCGGAACGGAAATCGCAGCAGCGCTGTCTCAACAGGGTGTCAAAGTCACCCTCGTCACGTCCGACGACGTCGTGGGCAGCCACATGTTCCCCCGCTCGCTGGCCGCCGGATTCGACAAAGGGTTCTCCGATCACGGGGTCACCGTGCGCCGAGGAACCAAGGTCACGTCGGGTGCGGAGGCGTCGGCTCGTGTCCAGCTGCAATTGGACGACGGGTCCGCGGTGGAAGCAGATGGGGTCGTGTTCGGCCTCGGTGTCCGGCCCAGCACAGACCTGGCCGAGGCGGCAGGTCTCGAGGTGGACAACGGCATCGTCGTCGACGAGTTCCTGCGCACCGCGGACGAGCACATCTACGCGGCCGGCGACGTGGCCAACTACCCGGACGCCATTCTCGGTCGCCGACGCATCGAGCACGTGGACAACGCAACCGAGATGGGCAAAGCGGCGGGCCGCAAAATGGCAGGTGCCGGCGCGGCCTACACCTACACTCCGTACTTCTACTCCGACGTGTACGACGACGGCTACCAGGCAATCGGAACGGTGACAACGTCGCTGAACACGGTGGAGGACTGGAAGACGATCGGCAAGGAAGGCGTCGTCTACTACCTCGACGACGATGCCGTCGTGCGCGGGGTACTGATGTGGAATGTCTGGGAGGGGCTGGACGAGGCGCGCACCTTGCTGGCCGAGAAGAAGCCTCACACGGAGGAAACCCTGAAGGGGTTGATCTGAACTTTCTGGAACACTCGACGGCGAGCACGCCGGACCGCGGTGCGACCGAGGAGAAATCATGTCCCAGTTCGATGCAGGCGATTCGGCACAGCAGCGCGCTCGATTCGATGACCGGGTGCATCGCCTCTGTGCCGACTGTCGGCTACCCGGCCATTCCGAGCCGTTGTCCGACGCCGCCGCAACGGCCGTCGCGGCGGGCAGGGTCGATGGAGCAACCAGAACGGTGCTCATCGCTCGGTGGCGTGCGGGGCGTTCTCTCCCGTCGGTCGGGGGATTCGGAACCTTGCGGCAGTTGGTGGACGAGCGAGATCGATGGCGTGCCAAGGATTCGTCGGGTAAGCCCGGCGCGGCCTTGGTGTACAAGTTGCGAGTCGCGGAGTCGAACAAGCGGATCGAGCATCTGCGAACCACGGTGGTGATGTCGAACCGGCATTACGCCAACGGCGTCCGCGCGGCACGCAAGGAACGTCGCGAAGGTATTCATCTCGACCTGGAACAGCGCGACGCGGTCTTCGATGCATTGATGCACACGCCCGCACCCCTCAAGTACGGGGTGCTCGCCGAGCGAGGTCTGACGTTGGCGGACGCCGCAAAGGATCGAGTCAGCACGCTTGCACGTAGAACGCCCATCGACAAACGGGTGCAGTGGGCAGCCGGGGTGGTCGATCAGTTGATCGATCGCAAAGACGACCGATTCTCGGACCGCTACGACACGCTGCTGTTTCTCGCGGGCACCTCGTTCGATCGCATACATCGCTCGCCGGCGTGGCAGTCGACGTACTTCGAGTTTCAGCGAAGCCAGGTCGATCTGTTCGTCGAGCTCGCCGAAATCTCTGTCGATGCAACGTCTTTGCGCTCGGTAGGGGACGAGTTGATCCGTATAGGTCGGACGATGGTCGACGAGGACACGGCGGAACAGGTCGAATCACGTCGCCGCGCACTGGAAGTCGTATGGACCCAGTTGACGGGACGAGTGGCTGCGTTGGTTCGTTTGGCCGATCTGGTCGAGTCCTCGGAGGGTGAAGCACGTACGTCGGACGCCATGGCTCGTGCCCACAGCCTGGACGACCGAATCGACGATCTCGTCGGACGGTCGGGCAGCCGGGAGATGTCGGCAGAGAACACGCATTTCGTCGGTGATCAGGTGCACTCCCAGTGGCGCGATCAGGTGCCGACATCGACACCCGACCGCGCCGTCGAGCTAGGCGATGATCGCGAAGAGAATGCCGGCAACCGCGAAACTGACCACGGACAGAATCGTCTCGAGGACGGTCCACGTCTGTAGCGTTTGCTTGACGGTGAGGTTGAAGAACTTCGAGATGATCCAGAAGCCTCCGTCGTTGACGTGGCTCGCGATGATCGAGCCCGCTGCGATGGACATGGCGATCAATGCGACGGCGGGGGCCGAGTAGTCCTGCGCTGCGACAAGTGGGCCCACGATGCCACCGGTGGTGACGATCGCGACGGTGGCCGAACCCTGTGCGACACGCAGTGCACAACTGATGATGTACGCCAGGACGATGATCGGTAGACCTGCGGCCGCCATGGTGTCGGCCAGTGCAGTGCCGATCCCCGTGGCAGAGATGACTTTTCCGAAGAAAGCGCCCGCGCCGACGACGAGCAACAGCATGCCCACCGGGCGCAACGACTCACCTGTGAGCTTGCTCAGCTCCTGAACGGTGGACCCGCGGCGGATGCCCAGAACGTAGAACGCGATCAGCACGGCAATGAGAAGTGCGACGGCCGGAGTGCCGAAGAATGTCAGCACTTCGAGCAGATTGCCCGGGTCGAGGAGGATGCTGCCGAAGGTGGCACCGAGGATGAGGACCAGCGGCACTGCGATGATCGCGCCGATGGTGCCCACCGAGGGAGGCGTCGTGACTACCGGTCGTGCAGTGGTGACGGCACCGGCGCCACCGTTCGAGTCGCGGGGCGAGTCGTCCCCATCGTTGATGAAGTCGTCCGGAACCTCGACGATGACGCGCTTACCGATCCAGTTTCCCCATACCAGGCCCGCAGCGATGAATCCGGGTATGCCACAGATGAAGCCGAACAGGATCAGCCAACCGAGATTGACCTCGAGCAGTCCACCGAGTGCCACCGGCCCGGGGTGCGGCGGCAAGAATGCGTGCGTCATCGACAAGCCGGCGAGCATCGGCAACGCGTACAGCACCAGCGACTTTCCGCCTTGGCGCGCGGCGACGTACACCAGCGGGGCGAGCACGAAGATGCCGATGTCGAAGAACACCGGGATACCGAAGATCAATCCGAGCAGGCCCATCGCGACGGGAGCGCCGCGCTCGCCGAATATTCCGAGCAACTTGGCGGTCAACGCCTGTGCGCCGCCGGACTTTTCGAGTATGGCCCCCAGTACGGTGCCGAGGCCGATGATGACGGCGATATGCCCGAGAATTCCGCCGAAGCCGGTCTCGAGCAACGACTCGTTGCTCTTGATCGCGGTTCCGACGATTTGATTGACCGGAAGCCCGGCAGCCAGGGCCAGGCCGAGTCCGACGATGAGCAATGCGACGAACGGTTCCAGCTTGATCTTGATGATCACGACGAGCAACACGGCGATTGCTATGCCGCACAACACCAGAAGGCCGGGTGTGGAGGTTCTCAGCCAGTCGACGGCAGAATTCATGACAGTTCTTTCTCGTTGGCGGTTTCGATGGCGTGGACGAATGCCCGGGCTCGTGCCGCGATGTCGTCCCACTGAGCGGTAGCAACAGAATTCGGCGGCACCACATCCGTGCCGGCAGTCACTGCCACTGCTCCGGCTGCCAGAAAGTGCGCGGCATTTGCGGCGTTGACGCCGCCGGACGGGACCAGACGTGCATTCGGGAACGGACCGAGCAGATCCTTGAAATAAGCCGGTCCGACGGTGCGCGCCGGGAAGATCTTCACCGCGTCTGCACCGAGGTCGAGCGCGGTCATCACCTCGGACGGGGTGAGTGCCCCCATCATCAGCGGTATGCGCGCGGCGGTCACCACGGCGGCGACGTCCGACCGCAGCCCGGGTGTCACGACGAAACTGGCACCCGAGTCCAGGGCGGCCCGGGCTTGATCGGCTGTGAGGACCGTTCCGGCCCCGACGATGGCACCCGCATCGGATGCGGCGCGGATGAGGTCGAGGACTCCCGGCGTGGTGAACGTGAGCTCTACCGCGCGAATACCGCCGCCGGCCAGGGCGTGTGCGAGTGCGGCGGGATCCGAGATGTGCGGCGCGCGCACCACGGCGAGTGCGCGGTCTTCGAGAATTGCCGTCAATGCATTCACGACGTCTGCTTTCTGGCTGAGTCCATACGCAGGGCATGGCCTGCCAAGGAGTGGGTGGGAAGGAAATCGTCTATCGCGAACGATCCGTTGACCATCACGTGGCTGATTCCCTCGGCCTGCTGTTTGGGCTCTTCGAACGTGGCGGTGTCTCGAACGGTGTCCGGGTCGAACACCACCAGATCGGCAGCATGACCCACGGCGATCGTGCCGCGCCTGCGCAGTCGTAACCGTGCAGCCGGACGACCCGTGAGGTGATTGATGCACTCCTCGAGTGAGAGCAGTTGCTCGTCCCGCACGTAGTGGCCCAGATAGCGGGGGAACGTTCCCCACGCACGCGGATGTGGCTTTTCGCCTACGAGAATGGCGTCACTGCCGCCCATGTGGCGCGGATGCTGCATGATCTCGCGAACATTCTCCTCGTGCCCGACATGCTGCAGGATGGTCGTGGCCAGAGCGTCGCGGCGTAGAAAGTCGAAGAACACGTCGACCGGCTCGAGCCCTTCGTCCGCCGAGATGTCGGCCATCGTGCGACCGACGTACCGGTCGAGTTCCGGGTTCGATACTCCGCTGAGCTGAATCGTCTCCCACTCGACGGTGACTCCGTGGCAGCCGTCCGAGCCGTCGACATCGACGTCCTGCGCTATGCGGCGACGCTCGGCCGGATCGTCGAGTCGTTCCAGCGCTCGGTCCGGCCCACCCGACATCGCCCAACTCGGCAGCAGCGCAGACAGAGTCGTGGCCCCGGGTAGGTACGGATACGTATCGAGCGTGACGTCGCAGCCGTCGGCGATCGCGGAGTCGACAAGATCGAGAAATTCACGTGCCCGACCACGATTGACACCGAAGTTCATCGTTGCGTGGGTCAGATGCAGGGCGCATCCGGTTTCTCTGGAGAGATCGAGCATCTCCTGGTAGGCGTCGAGTGCACCCGCGCCGTACGACCGGGTGTGGGGAGCGTAGAACCCGCCGAAGTCTGCCACCACCTCACACAGTGCTCGCAATTCGCTTGTGTCGGCATACATTCCGGGTGTGTAGGTGAGTCCGCTCGACATTCCGACGGCACCGTCCTGCAAGCCCTGCGTCAGCAACTCCTGCATGTGGGTGATCTCGGACGGCGTTGCGGGACGTCGATCGGCACCGACGGCCAGGTAGCGCAGCGTTCCCTGCGGAACCAGATATGCGGCGTTCGGAGTGATGCCACGGTCGAGTCGGGCGAGATACTCGGCAACCGTTCGCCAGGAGAAGTCCAGATCGACGGGATTGCCGTTCCACCCGGCGATCTGTCGCCGGATGACGTCCAACGTCGCATCGTCGATGGGCGCGTACGCGATGCCGTCCTGTCCGATCACCTCGGTGGTGACACCCTGGCTGATCTTGGCGAAGTGCCCAGGATCGGTCAGCAACCCCAGATCGGAGTGCGCATGCATGTCGATGAAGCCGGGGGACAGGACGTGACCTGGTGCTGCATCGACGATTCTGTCTGCACTGGAAAGGCTTCCGGGCTCGACGAGTGCTGCAATGGTGCCATCACGGACGAGAACGTCCCGACGCAGCCGCGCGGAACCGGTGCCGTCGATGACATCGAACCCGCGAAATAGTGTGTCCGCCATCAAGTTCTGCTTCCTAGAAAAAGGTGTGTATCAGATCGACCACGAGTGGGTCGTCGCTGTCCGAGTCGTCCACGACGGGGATCAGACGCCATTTGTCGAACGCAGTGCAGGGGTGAGAGAGGCCGAGCCGCAGCACCGCCCCCACCGGAAGTGCGTCGGCGTCGTCTGCCGGTAGTCGAAGAAAAGCATGCTGGTCGTTGAGTGCCGTCACCTCCGCGCCCGGATCCAGGAGCTCATTACCTCGAACACGTTGCGGGACGGGCATTCCTTCGTCGAAAGGAAAGTCGCGCTTGCCTGCGTCCAGCAATGCGAGGCCGGGCTCGGGGCGTGACACCACTCGCGCCCATCCGTGCATCGCAGAAACCAACGGCGTCTCGGTTCGGGCGGGAGTCAGCGGTGAGATCTGCGAATAGAAGCCGTCGTCGTGCGCCACGTAGGCCCCGGATCGGAGCACGACGTCGGTGCGCACGCCGTTGCCCGAGGTCAGAGAATGCAGGCGTTCGACCACCAGATCCTGGTACGCGCTTCCGCCTGCGGTCACAATGGCGTGATCTCCGTACAGTCCTTCGGCATCGAAGGTGCGATGCAGTGCGGCGAGAGTGTCGAGGTAGGTGCGTACTGCCGCGAGACCGGCCTCGGAACGGTCGTGGCTCAGGGCACCCTCGTAGCCGCCCACACCGGCCAGTGCGAGGCGCGGTGACGCGGCGATCTCCCGTCCTACTGCGACGGCCTCCTCGGTCGTTCGCGCGCCGGTTCGTCCGTGCTCGCCACCGAGTTCGACGACGACGGACACCGGTCGATCGCCGTGGTCGGCAAGGATGCGGTTCATCTCTCGCACCGTGGCGACGCTGTCCGCCCAGCAGTAGAACTCGAACTCGGGATGCGAGTCCAGTTCGGCAGCAACCCAATTCAGAGCAACAGGATCGACTTCGGCATTGGCGAGAACGATTCTCTCTACACCGAATGCGCGTGCCACCTGAACTTGCCAACCGGTAGCGAGGGTGATGGCCCAGCAGCCCGCATCCAGTTGCTGCTTCCACAGTTGGGGAGCCATGGTCGTTTTGCCGTGGGGTGCCAGGAGGACGCCCGCCTTCTTGGTCCACTGCGCCATCACATCGACGTTCGATGCGATGCGTGTCCTGTCGAGGGTGAGTACTGGGGTGGTGAACTCCGACAGCCGCGGCGCGGTGGCCAGAAAGCTCTCGGCGCTCTGTCCCCACGATCTCGCTGGAAACGATTTGTGTTCGGGCCCCAGGAGTCGTCGACTCAGCGCCTCGACTCCGGCAGTGTCGATCACGGCAGTCTCCTCGAGTTCTGCGTTGCGCTATATGCAACGACGGTTGCGTATCGTGTCTTTCATTTGTAGTCTGCATCCAACGATGCATTCCCGCAAGAGTTCGAGGAGACGGACATGGCAGCCCCCCGGGTGGTGTGTGTAGGCGAAGGCCTCGCTGTCCTCGTCGCGGACCCTGGCCCACTGGAACGGTCGGAGACGTTCCATCGGACGGCTGGAGGTGCGGAAGCCAACGTGGCTCGTGTCCTCGTCCAACTGGGAATCGAGGCTGCGTGGGTCTCGCGGGTGGGTGACGACGGGTTCGGCCGATATCTGGTCGCGGAACTCGACGCTGCCGGTGTGGACACGTCGGGCGTGATCGTCGATAGCGGGCGGCCGACGGGCCTCTACATCAAGGAGCGCGGATCGGGGTCCGATCACCGTCACGACCTGCCTCTGGGAGACAGCGCGATGACGTACTACCGGTCTCTTTCGGCTGCTACTGCGCTCTCGCCCAACGATATTCACGACGAGGTGCGAGCGGCGATCGACTGCGCCGACATCGTCCATTTCACCGGCATCACCGTCGCTATCTCACCCACTGCGGAACAATTGACGCGAAGCCTCATGGCCGGCCCCTCCACTGTCAGCTTCGATCTCAACTATCGGCCGGCCTTGTGGGCCGGGCGTTCGGACGACGCGGCCCGCGTCCTCGGTGAGCACGTCCGCGGTAGCGACATCGTGTCGATGGGTGCCGACGAGGCCGCTTCGGTGTTCGGGACCTCGAGTCCAGTGGAACTACGCGAGATGTTTCCCGAGCCTCGTCATCTGGTGATCAAGAACGATGCGCACACGGTGACGGCATTCGAGGGAGTCGCGCGAGTCGACGTCCCCGCATTGACACTCGACGTCGTCGAAAAGATCGGTGCAGGTGACGCTTTCGCCGGCGGCTTTCTGGCCGCGTTGCTGATGGGATACAGCGCGGAGCAGCGTGTGCGATTCGGACATCTCTGTGCCGCAGGCGCATTGACCGGCCACGGTGATGTGGCGAAAGTCCTGCCGCACGACGAACTGGCAGCACTGGCCGGAATCGACGACAATGCATGGGCGACACTCGACTACGCGGCCGTGGCAGCGGTGCACTCCGAGGCGGCGTTGTGAGCCAGAGCTTGTCGAGGGCGCTGACGATCCTGGGATTGCTCGGGGACGGATCGAAGTCACTCGACGAACTCGCCGCAGTCCTCGGTGTACACAAGACGACGGTGCTGCGACTGCTTCGGACCATGGAATCGGACAGGTTCGTCAGCCATGGAGCGGATCACCGGTACCAACTCGGTTCGAGGCTGTTCGAGCTCGCAAATCACGCGCTCGAGCAGCGAGACGTGCGCACCGTCGCGCGACCGCATCTCGCTGCATTGAACTCCGACACGGGCCAGACGGTGCACCTGGCCACGTACGAGGCGGGGGAGGTCATCTACATCGACAAGTTCGACGCACAGCAGAGCGTGCGGATGTACTCACGCGTCGGCCGGCCGGCACCGCTGCACTGCACCGCGGTGGGAAAGATTTTGGTCGCAGGCCGCCCGCGCGCCGAACGAGAAGAGATCGCTCGACGCATCACGTACACGCCGTTCACGGAACGCACTATCACCACACCGGAGCAGTACCTGCGCGAGCTCGAGCTCGTGGACCAGCAGGGTTTTGCGGAGGACCGTGAAGAACACGAGTCTTTCGTCAATTGCATCGGCTGTGCGGTGCGCAACGGGACCGGAGACGTGGTGGCCGCGGTGTCCATGTCGGTACCGGACATGTTGCTCGACCATCAGCAGGTACTGGCTGCGCTGCCCGCAGTGCGCGGCACGGCAGCGGCAATTTCCGAAGGGCTGGGCTGGCGGCCGCCCGATCGATTTGACCGCCCACTGACAAACGACAGTTCGATGGAAGGAACATCATGAGCGAAAAGATCGAAATCCGCACCACCGGTGCCCCGGCCCCGGCACACACCTTCTCCCAGGGGGTACGGAAAGGGCCGTTCGTGCAGGTTTCCGGTCAGGGCCCGGTGGATCCGGCGACGAGCGAATACCTGTTCCCAGGTGACGTCGCCGCGCAGACCACTCGAACCTTGGAGAACGTCAAGGCAATCGTGGAAGCCGGCGGCGCGACGTTCGACGACGTCGTCATGCTGCGCGTGTACCTGACCAAGCGTGAGGACTTCTCGATCATGAACGACGCCTATGGCGAGTTCGTCTCGGCGAACACGACAGGCGACGTGCTGCCGAGCCGGACGACCGTGTTCACGGGGCTTCCGCGCGAGGAGATGTTGGTCGAGATAGACGCCATCGCCGTCGTCTGACTGCACGCTCGACCTAGATGTTCACACGAAAATTACATCTGACCTGGCGATTTGCGTAAGCGTTGGTCTTCGCGTAACTTTTGTCGAGTCAGAGCGACACGGACACCGACCCGGTCTTCACAAACCGGGACAACGAGGTTGTACGGAGTACGTCCTGAACAACCCAGACAAGGCAGAGGTTATCAGCCATGTCTGGGGTTCGAGCGTGTAAGCCCCGGACGTTGCCGTTCACACGGTGACCATGGTGTGTGCGTGTTCTTTGAGAACTCAACAGTGTGTCGATGAATGTCAGTGCCGAATTTTATTTGGTGAAAGCATTCGATGTATCAGCTATCCGCTTGTGGTGGTTGTTGTCGGGTGTTGTTTTAAAATGCTAGTTGAGTTTTTTTGCTAGTGATTTGACTTGATGTCTTTGACTGATTCACGGTCTTTC
>NZ_NOZE01000019.1:0-655 GCF_002259025.1 Rhodococcus sp. 05-2255-1e
GAGATGACCGTCGAGATGCCGTTGATCGATTTCTTCTCCCGGGGTGGGTCGTTGAAGTCGTCGTGGTACGGCGATTGCCTACCGGAGCGGGATTTTCCGATGTTGGTCGATCTGTACGAGCAGGGTCGGTTACCGCTCGAGAAGTTCGTCACCGAACGGATCGGTCTCGGTGATATCGAGGCGGCGTTCGAGAAGATGCATCAGGGCACGGTGCTGCGTTCGGTGGTGGTCCTGTGAGCGGGCAGTTCCGCGTCGAGAAGGTCGTCACGTCGGGGACGTTCGCGCTCGATGGTGGCGAGTGGGAGGTCGACAACAACATCTGGTTGGTCGGTGACGACGACGAGGTGGTGATCGTCGATGCTGCGCATACGGCCGGTCCGATCGTCGATGCGGTCGCCGGTCGTGCCGTGCGGGCGATCGTGTGTACGCATGGTCACAACGATCATGTGACGGTCGCTCCGCAGTTGTCGGGGGAGTTGGATGCGCCGATTCTGTTGCATCCGGCCGATGATGTGTTGTGGGAGCAGACGCATCCGGGCATCGGGCATTCGGTGCTCGAGGACGGTCAGCGGATCACCGTCGCGGGGACGGAGATCGTGGCGTTGCATACTCCCGGTCATTCGCCGGGGTCGAGTTGTCTGTATCTGCCCGAGGC